>NZ_JAAKEK010000004.1:0-237252 GCF_011039155.1 Desulfovibrio sp. ZJ746
AGCCATTTTGGCAGCCACGGAGTAGAGGGTACACCCGATCCCATTCCGAACTCGGCAGTTAAGCTCTTCCTCGCCGATGATACTGCGCATCTTCGCGCGGGAAAGTAGGAAGCTGCCAAATTCTTCCTCCGCCCCCGAAAGGCTCACCGCCTTCCGGGGGCGGATGCGTTTAAGGCGACGCGCGCTCGGGGCAAGTGGCTCTGCCTGAGGGCCGCTTGACCTCGCCGGCGTTGAAAGTATCTCCGTTTCGGATTAATCCTCGTCTTGTTGCGTTTTCCGGGCCAGTCCTTTCGTGCCCTGCGCGCGGCTCTGCTCCTGCTGCGTGTCACCCACTACCTCAGCTGGTAGCATGTATGAACAATACCCTGCACTATGGCGATTGCCTGAATATCCTGCGCGAGATGCCGGAGAACTGCATTGACCTGATTTACCTTGACCCACCCTTCAACTCCAATCGCGATTACAACGCCTTTTTCGGGGGGGGGGGGTAGGAATGCAAAGAATTTCGCGCAGATAACGGCATTTGAGGATACCTGGCACTGGGGGCCGCAGGCGGAAAAGGAATTTGGAGAACTGTTGAGCGATCCCAACTCGGGCCAGTTGGGCGAAACGGTCATGCCAGCCCTGCGCTCCTTCCTCGGTGAAAACGACATGATGGCCTACCTGACCATGATGGCGAGCCGCCTGGTGGAGCTGAGCAGGGTGCTCAAGGATACGGGCAGTCTGTACCTGCACTGCGACCCCACGGCCAGCCACTATTTAAAAATAGTGCTGGATGGAATTTTTGGAAAAGAGAATTTCAGGAATGAAATCGTTTGGAGACGCACGCAACCAAAAAGCCATGTGAAAATCAATTTTTCCACAGCGCATGACACGATTTTAAGGTATGCAAAATCTGCGCATACCTTCTTCAACATGGTGTATACTGAGCATGATAAAAATTATGTCGATAAATTTTACAGATATACGGATCCAGATGGGAGACGATACCGGCTTGATAACCTCACGAACCCCAATAAAAACAGGCCGAACCTTACCTATGAATTCCTTGGTGTAACAAGAGTTTGGAGATGGACAAAGGAACGCATGCAAAAGGCCTACGAAGATGGCATTGTCGTCCAGACCAGGCCCGGGGCGGTTCCCGTCAGAAAAAGTTATCTTGACGAAAAAAAGGGCCAGCCGATTACCGATTTTTGGGATGATATAGAGCACCTTCACGGGGGATTCGCCGAGTATCTCGGCTACCCCACGCAGAAGCCGGTGGCCCTGCTCGAGCGCATCATCCGCGCTTCCAGCAATCCCGGCGACATCGTGCTCGACCCCTTTTGCGGCTGCGGCACGGCCATCCATGCGGCGCACAAGCTGGGGAGGAAGTGGATAGGCATCGACATCAGCCATCTTGCCGTCGGCCTCATCAGGAAGCGTATGACAGAGGCCTTCCCGGACTGCGATTTCACGGTCTCGGGCACTCCCAAGGATGTGGAAGCCGCGCGCTTCCTGGCGGAAAGCAACGGCCTCGAGGGGCGCTACCAGTTCCAGTATTGGGCGCTTTCGCTGGTGGGCGGCATTCCGGCCAATGACAAGAAAAAGGGTGCGGACAGCGGCTCGGACGGCTTTATCTGGGTCTATGACGCGCCGGACGCAAAGCAGCCCTTCAAGATCAATATCTCGGTAAAAAGCGGGAAAATCCCCGCAAACCATATTCGTGAGCTGGGGGGTATGCTGGGCAAAGGCAAGGTGGAGATGTGCCTTTTGCTCACGCTGGAAAAGCCCAGCAAAAAAATGCTGGCCGATGCCCTGAGCTACGGGAACTATGCCTATCCGGGCGGCCTGGAATTTCCGCGCGTCCAGATACTCACCATTGCCGAGCTTTTGGAGGGAAAGAAGCCCGCGTATCTCGATTTCGGCGTGGGGTCGGCCATGCCCAAAAAAGCAAAAAAAGAAATAAAGAAGCAGACGCAGTACAAACTGCCGCAATAATCCGCCCCGGGGCTGGAAGGCGGAGAAGAAGACACGGCCGCTCATCGCACTCCGTGGGAGACAGGGGGGCAACGCGGGGGGTAACAGGGCGCTGTAAAGCTGGCGACCTGTTTTTATGGAAAAAAGCGCATGAAAAATCCCGGTGACACCGGGATTTTCTTTTTCCTGCGCTGGTCCCCACAGAGTGGGCGTTGCTCATGCTTTCGGCATGGGGGCTAATGAATGATATACGCCGCCACGATCTCCCCATAAAACGCCGTGTGGTAGGTGCGGTTGAGGGCCTTGGTGAGGTCCGTGCCCGTGGCCGGGTGATAGGTGTCGCGCAAGCCCTGCGGGATGGCCGCCGGGTCCTGCGCCTGCCGGTAGGTTACCCGGCATTCCAGCGTGAGCGGCAGCTCGCGGATGCCGGGCACGGAGATCACTTCCGGCGCTTCGAGGTGCAGCCCGAGGCCGCTTATCTTGTCCATGTCCCGGCCGGACTTGGTGCCGGCGACGCCAAGGATGCGCCGGTCGATGGGCCCTGTGGGCACATTGATGGTGAACTCGGGCGTGTCCAGCAAAAATTCGTAGCTCAGGCGGCTCTCGCGCACGAAGGTGATGAACATGGGCAACCCCCAGTCGATGCCGAGCATGCCCCAGGCGATGGTCATGGTGTTCACGCGCTGGCCCGAGCGCGTGGTGAGCAGGATGCCCCCGGGAAGGGCCTGCAGGATGTGGGACGCGGCGGCAAGCGGTTCAATGGGTTCTTTCATGGCATTCCTCCCTTGTGGAAGATGGTATAGCGCCCGCGCACGAAGGGCGCAACGCCGGGCCCCCCTGGGCGGCTCAGCCCGTAAAACAAGAGGCCTGCGTCTTGCCTGCCCACACAAGAGTCGCCCGCAGGAGGCACCTTGCCTGTATTGTCGTCGGGCGAGGAATCGTCCATACTCAGGATGCACGGATGCAGCGGGGGCACGGCGCGCCCTGCGCGCAATGAGGAACAGCAGGCACGCAGGCCGCCATCAGGCTGCCCGCACGTGGCTTTTCACCTTACGGAGGCTGGCATGAAGTGGGGAATTTCTCTTTTTTCGGGGGCTCTTCTTGTCGTCGCCCTCTGTCTCTCCAGCTCCGCGCGGGAGCTCCCCGCCCGCTCCCTGCCGGTGCCCGAAGACGCCAGCCCGGCCCTGAAGCAGGCCATCGAGGCCGACGCCTCGGCCATTCCGTGGCACCTCGAGCCGAAGGACGCCGGCGCCTGGAAGGAGCTTGTGCAAAAAGCCGCCTCCGCCACGGCGGAAAAGGTTCCCGGCCTGCTCAGGCAGCTTGAGATCAAGTGCGAAAAAAGCGCCATCGCCGGCGTGCCCGTGTTCCTGCTGGAGCCGCCGGCGCTGCCCCCAGCGCATGCGGACAAGGTCCTCCTCTATTTCCACGGCGGCGGCTATGTGTTCAATCCCGGCATGGCGGGCCTGCCCGAAGGCATCTACATGGCGGCCATCGGCAAGTTCAAGGTCGTGGCCGTGGATTACCGGCTGGCGCCGGAATTTCCCTATCCCGCCGCACTGGACGACGCCATGGCGGTGTACAAGGCCCTGCTCGAGAACTACCCCGCGAAAAATATCGGTGTCTTCGGTTCCTCCACGGGCGGCGGCATGACCCTGGCGCTCTGCCTGCGCGCGCGGCAGGAGGGCCTGCCCATGCCCGGCGCCATCGCCCCGGGCACCCCCTGGAGCGACCTCTCCAAGACGGGCGACAGCTATTTTGCCAACGCCCATGTGGACGACGTGCTCGTGCGGTATGAGGGGCTGCTGGAGGGCATGGCCAAGGCCTATGCCGGGGGCCGTGACCTCAAGGAGCCGCTGCTCTCGCCCGTGTATGGCGACATACGGGGCTTTCCGCCGGCCATCCTTGGCACGGGCACGCGCGACCTCTTTTTGAGCAATACTGTTCGCACGCACCGCAAGCTGCGCGAGGCCGGCGTCCCGGCCGACCTGCTCGTCATGGAGGGCCTGTCGCACTGGCAATATGTGCAATTGCCGCCCGAGGCGCCGGAAACGCAGTTCTATTTTTCCGAAGTGGCGAAATTTTTTGAGAAGCACCTGGGGAAGTGAGCGGGGCGCCAGCGGTTGGCGGCAGGGCTCATGGGGCTGGCCGTGGGGCGGGCAGGACGTGCGGCGTGCAGCCCGGATGCGCGAAGGGAGTTTTTATTCATACAAATCATTATTGCGTTTTAATGTTTCGGTACAGGCGACCTTGGCCTGCAAGGCGACAATTTTTAATTCGTCGATGGAAATGTCACTGCGCGGGCTTTTATTGATATGATACAAGAAGGAATAGGAGACATCTTCAAAAATTTGTTTTTCCCTCTCCACGAGCTCGGGAAATTCTGTAGTATTATACTTTGAAAGGATGCTCAGGAAGAAAGAGGTACAGATATTCTCATAATATTTGAGAAAACTTTGTTTATCCAAAAAAGTTATATTGCAAATATTGGTTATGAGGCCACAATAGAGCAAAAGGCAGTCGTCTCGTGAGGAGGAACTATATTTATCCCTGATCATCTCAATGGGCGAGACATCTTTTTCAGTAGTTTCAGACATGAAGGGCTCCAGTGCTGTTTTTTCCATTGGCCTGGCCCAAGCCGGATGTGTTCCGGCAGTACAAGGAAATACGCAGAGATACCACCTTTTCCCGTCTATATACTATCAGGAAGATGGGTAGTTATCAAACAGTTAAATTTAACGTTGCATGAGGTTTTAAAATGCAGGGGAGGCGGGGAGCTCTCTGCCTGGTTTGCCGCCCGCGCTCCATACACCCGGCCGCATGCGCAACGGGCGCGGGACGCGGCCGGCTCTTGCCGAGGCCCCGGGGGAACGCCATGTGGAAATACTATGCCCTGCTTTCGGCCCTGTTCGCGGCGCTCACGGCCATCTTTTCCAAGATGGGCGTGCGCGGCGTGGACGCGGGCCTCGCCACGGCCATCCGGGTGAGCTTCATCCTCGTGCTCGTCTGGGGCATCGCGCTCTTTGACGGCAGCGCGCGCGGGGTGCGCGCCATCCCGGGCAACACGTGGCTCTTTCTCCTGCTTTCGGCCGTGGCCACGGGCCTTTCGTGGCTCTTCTACTTCAAGGCGCTGGAAACGGGCGATGTGTCGCGCGTGGCGCCCATCGACAAGCTGAGCGTGCCCATCACCATCCTGCTCGCCTTCCTGCTGCTGGGCGAGAGCCTGAGCTGGAAGGTCATCCTCGGCGGCGCGCTCATCACCCTCGGCACCATCGTGCTCGCGTTGTAGAACGGTTTATAAACGGCTCTCATAACGCCTGCGAAGGTACATAAGGAGGCAGCCCATGCGACCAGAATTGAAGACACATATGGAAGCCCTTCTCACGCGGCTTCCTGAAGACCTTCTCTCCCGGAAAGGGACGGTATTCTTTAGCGAGGCGGATACGCTTTTTAATGGTTATGGGGTCTATCTTCTCGGTGCGAATCCAGGAGGAGAGCCGGACGATCAGGATTTTACCATCCAGAAAAGTCTTGAGAATTTTGGGGAACATGACACACACAACGCCTATATCAGTGAATATTTTAAGGACCCTGAAAGAAAGCTCCAAAATACTTTTCAAAAGAATATCCAATATATTTTTGATAGCCTTAATTTGAATTTAAAAAATACATGTGGGAGCAATATTGTATTTGAACGTAGCAAGAGTTTTAAAGATATATCTAAAAAATTAATACCCGTATGTTTTAAAGCGCATAAATATATTATTAATACAATTCTAAAACCAAGTGTAATTATAGCCATTGGGAAAAATTCTTATGAAATATTAAAAAATAAATGGAATGATGACGTATGGGATGAGATAGTTTTCAAAAGCGATACTGGAGAAGATTTGGGTCCCTGTGCTCCGGCATATGTGCAATCCAAGGATGCAAAAAAGGTTTTGCTGTATATTCCCCATCCCTCCTATGGAAGATGGTTTTGTAAATACAGCGGAAATCCAAAAATTGCCGAAGCCATGGCCGGCATAATCGCCGATGTGCGCAGCAAAAGGGCAACCAATATCCCGTTGGAATGGAATTTCAGCTAAAAAGCTGACATCCTGTTATCCGGTGCCGCTGACACTCACGGTCGCACGAGCCGCCTGCGGGCGCAGACAAAGGGCGCCCGTTCAGGCTTTGGGCTTCTCCCCGGCCACGTCCTCGAGGCCGGAGCCGCCGAAGCTGTTGTCGCCGCGCTTGGTGCGGTCGATCTCACGCACCGGCTCCCATTTCACTTCCATGCAGGCCTTGAACACCATCTGGCAGATGCGGTCGCCGGGGTGCACGGTGAAGGGCTCGTCCGACAGGTTGATGAGGACGACGCCTATCTCGGCGCGGCTGTCCGAATCCACGGTGCCCGGCGTGTTGAGCACGGTGATGCCGTGGTTCAGGGCGAGGCCGCTCCTCGGGCGGATCTGGCACTCGTAGCCGCGCGGGATCTGCATCCTGAGGCCCGTGGGGATGAGGGCGCGCTTGCCCGGCGCAAGGGTCACGGGCTCTTTCAGGGCGGCGCGCACGTCCATGCCCGCGGCCGAGGGCGAGGTGGGCGCGGGCAGCTCCATGCCGGAATGATTGACGACCTTGACGGTGATGCGTTCCATGCAAGCCTCCGTGGCGGAAGAATATGGGCCGAGTGTAACCGCGCGACAACGCTTTGTAAATTCGGGGTTTGCCGGCCACGCGGCGGCTGCGGAAAGGATTTTTGCAGGCTGGGAAATTTAACTTGCGTCTATAGTTCCTATAGGGTCCATACTGCCTGAAACAACCGGCCTGAGCGCCGGAAAACAAGGAGGACCCCATGCCCCAAAAGCGCAAGACCGGCCTGATGTATTCGGACGCCTTCGCCAACTACAAGGCCGGCGACGGCTATCTTTGCATGTCCGCGGGCTTCAACCCGTGGATGGCGGCCAACGATTATTACGACACGCCCGAGCGCGTGACCGAGGCCCGCGACCTGCTCGAAAAGTCGGGCCTCATGGACAAGCTCACGCCCGTTGAGGCGGTGAAGGCGGACAAGGAGGCGCTCGTAGGCTTCCATTCGCAGGAATATATCGACAAGCTCGAGCGCCTGAGCGCCGCTGAGGGCGGCGAGGTGGGCGAGCTCTGCCAGATCGGCCCCGGGGGCCTCGATGTCATCCGCGAGGCCGTGGGCGGCGACATGGCGGCGCTCGACGCCATCATGGCCGGCGAGATCGACAATGCCTTCTGCCTGCAAAGGCCACCGGCCGCGCACGCCGAGCGCGAGATGGGCTTCGGCTTCTGCGTGGTCAACGATTTCAACATCCTCATCAATTACGCGCGCGAGAAGCACGGCCTTAAGCGCATCATGGTCATCGACTTTGACAACCACTATAAAAAGGGTATTGAGGACGCCTGGTACGGCACGGACGAAGTGCTCTACGCCGAGGTGCACCAGACCGGGGCCCTCGCGGAAAACAGCGCCGCGGACCGCAATGCGGACATGACCGGCGAGGGCAGGGGCAGGGGCCACAACGTGGTCATCCCCATGCCCGCGGGCGCCGGCGATGAGGCCTATATCAAGGCCTTCGAGGACATCATCATCCCCATTGGCATGCAGTACAGGCCCGAGCTCGTGGTGCTCATCGCGGGCTATGCCTCCAACATCTTCGACCCGCTCTGCCGCCAGCAGGTAACGGCCACGGGTTACAGGAAACTGGTGGAGCTCGCGCAGGGCCTGGCCGACGCCACGGCGCACGGGCGGCTCATCGCCCTGCTCGAGGGCGGCAAGGGCAACTACATGTCGTTCTGCATCCTCAAGAGCATCGAGGCCCTTTCCGGCGAAAGCACCGAAGTCACGGACCCCACCGCGGGCCTCATCGTGCGCAACCACCTCACCCATGACCAGCAGGTGGCCATCGACGCGGTGAAGGCCGTGCTCGCGCCTTACTGGAAACTGTAGAAAAAGAAGGAGGAAACCATGAAAGCGCGTTTTATCCCCGGTCTTTTGGCGGCCCTCCTGCTGCTGGCCGGCCCGGCGCTCGCCGCCGAGGCCCAGCAGCAGGAGGAGCCCAGGAAGGCCCCGGCCTTCCAGCTCCAGCATGTGCGCAACGCCACGGCCAAGCTCAAAAGCGGCGACGCCACCTTCCTCATCGACCCAATGCTGGCCAAGCCCGGGGCCTACGAGGGCTTTGCCAATACTTACCGCAGCGGCATGCGCAACCCATTCACGCCGCTCCCCATGCCGGTGGAGGATCTGCTCGCGGGCGTGGATGCCGTCATCCTCACCCATACCCACCTCGACCACTGGGACCCGGCCGCGCAAAAGGCGATCCCCAAGGACATGCCCCTCTTCGTGCAGCATGAGGAGGACGCAAAGCTCGTGCGCGGCCAGGGCTTCAAGGACGTGCGCATCCTGAAAGACGGCGAGCTCTTCAACGGCGTGCGCCTCGAGCGCACGGCCACGCGCCACGGCTCAGAGGCCATGTACGCCGACCCGGTGCTGGGCAAGATGCTCGGCGAGGTCATGGGCATCGTGTTCACCGCGCCGGACGGCAGGAAGGCCTGGGTGGTGGGCGACACGGTGTGGTTCCCGGGCGTGGACAAGGCGCTGGCCGCCCACAGGCCGGACGTCATCATCATGAACGCGGGCGGCGCCGCCATGGAGATGGACGCCTTCCGCGACGCGCCGGAAATCATCATGAAGAAAGAAGACGTGCTGCGCATGGTCAGGGCCGCGCCCGAGGCGCAGGTGGTGGCCGTGCACATGGACGCCATCAACCACATGACCGTGGACCGCAAGGACCTTGCCCGCTACACGCGCGAGCACGGCATCCGGGACAAGGTGCTCATCCCCTTTGACGGCGAAGTGATGGACTTCTGAGCCCGAGCCCGCTTGAGCAGCCCAGGGGCCGCGCCGTCTCCTTCCGGGGGCCGCGCGGCCCTTGCCGTCAGCGGGCCTTGAGCGCGCTGCAAAAAAGGCAGGCCAGGAGCAGGGCGCCGGCGAGGGCCACGGCGGCAAGCCCGCAACGCGTGAGCAGGAAGGGCCCGAGCGCCGCCCCGGCCGCGCCGCCGAGAAAGTTCATGCTGATGTTCAGCGAATTGAGCCTGCCGCGCACCGCCCCGGGCGCGCCGGAAAGGATTTTTTGCTGGATGCTTACCGTGACCGCGCTGGAAGAAGGGTCGAGCAAAAGCGCGCTCGCCACGAAAACGCCGAGCCACGCGGGCCCGCCCGCAACGAGCGCCCAGCCGGTGAGGGCACTGCCGAGCGCGGCGAGGATGACATGGCGCCCCAGGCCCTTGTCCAGCAATTTGCCCACCATCAGCATGCAGGGCGGCGTCACAAGGCCCGCGAGGGCGAAGGCCGTGATGCGGGCCTGCGCCATGTGGAGCTGGCCGCCGAGATAGAGGGGCACGGTGCTCCAGAACATGCTGAAACTGAAAAAGGCCCCTGAGGAGAGCAGGGTGCGCCGCAGCAGCAGGGGAAAGCGCAGCAGGGGCCACAGGCTCGCCATAAGCGCCCGCCAGCGGAGCGCCCCTTGCGCCGGCGCCCGCCCGGGCAGGAAGCGCCAGAGGCACAGCCCGGTGGCGAGCAGCGCCACGCCCGAGCCAAGGTAGACGGCGCGCCAGCCGGCAAGCCCGGTGACAAGGCTCGCCACGGGCCGCGAGAGCGCGATGCCGAGAAAGAGGCCGCAGGCCATGATGCCGAGCGTCTTCCCGCTGCGCGCCGGCCCGGCGAGGGCCGTGGCAAACACCACCAGCACCTGCGTGGCCGTGGCGAACACGCCCATGAGGACCATGAGCAGAAGGAAGAGCGGCGCCGAGCCCGTGCCCGCGGCCGCGAGCGCGCAGAGGCCGGCCCCGGCCGTCATGGCCGCGCAGAGCCGGCGGTTCTCCCACATGTCGCCAAGGGGCGCCACGAGCAGCAGCCCGGCGATATAGCCGAGCTGGCCCGCGGTGATGACAGCCCCGGAGGCGGCCTCGGGCAGCCGGAGCGCCTGGGCCACCTCCCCGAGAATGGGCTGGGGATAGTAAAGGTTGGCGAGCAGCAGGCAGGCTGCCGCGATCATGAGCAGCAGCGTCCCCGGCCCGAGGCCGCCCTCTTCCCCGATGTCAGGCTGCATCCGAAAACCGCCTCACCTGACGAGCTTCGCCTGGCTTTCGGGATAGCGCTCGCCCCGGATCTGGATCTCGTTGAGGCGCGCGTTGATGGCCGCCAGCTCCTCCGGGGTGAAGCGCAGCTCGAGGCTTGCGAGATTGTCCTTGAGGCGCGAGAGCTTCTTGGTGCCGGGGATGGGCACGAAGGAGGGGCTTTGCGCCAGTATCCACGCCAGCGCCACCTGCGCGGGCGTGGCCCGCTTTTCCTTCGCTATCTCGTCCACAAGGTCGGCGAGCGCCATGTTTTTCTGGAAGTTCTCGCCCTGAAAGCGCGGGATGGACGCGCGGAAGTCATTGTCCGCGAGCTTGGTGTCGCGCTTGAACATCCCGCTGAGGATGCCCTTGCCCAGCGGCGAAAAGGGCACGAAGCCGATGCCGAGCTCCCTCAGGGTGGGGATGATCTCCTGTTCCGGCTCGCGGAAGAACATGGAATATTCGCTTTCCACGGCGCAGACCGGGCACACGGCGTCGGCGCGGCGGATGATGTCGGCTTTCGCCTCGGAGAGCCCGAAATGCAGGGCCTTGCCCTCGCGGATGAGCTCAGCCACGGTGCCGGCCACCTCCTCGATGTCGACTTGCGGGTCCACGCGGTGCTGGTAGAGGAGGTCGATATGGTCGGTGCGCAGCCGCCGGAGCGAGCCCTCCACGGCCTTGCGGATGGCCGCCGGGCGGCTGTCGAGCCCGTAGGCCGTGGCGCCGTTGACCGTGCCGTCCTCAGGGATGTTCCAGCCGAACTTGGTGGCGATGACCACCTTGTCCCGCACCGGGGCCAGCGCCTCGCCCACCAGTTCCTCGTTGGTGTAGGGGCCGTAGACCTCGGCGGTGTCGAAAAAGGTCACGCCCATGTCCACGGCCGCGCGAATGACGGCGATGGAGTCCTTTTTTTCCGGGAAGGGCGGATAACTGTGGGTGAAGCCCATGCAGCCGAGGCCGAGAGCCGAGACTTCGAGATGGCGCAGGAACCGTTTTTCCATGTCTGCCTCCTTCGGGCGCGCCACGCGCCTTTTCCCTTCCCTACCTTTTTCCGGGCGTGGAGGGGAAGCCGCAAAAAACTTCATGCGGCATTAAGAAAAAATGAGCGCCGGGGCTGGCGCAAGGGCCGCCCTGTGCTAGGATGATGCGGCGCCCGGGAGAACGGGCCATGCAACAGGGGGAAGCCAATGCTCCATCCGCAATGGGAGACCTTGTTCCAGGTCGTGGAATACGGCAGTTTTTCGCGCGCCGCGGCCGCGCGCTCGTGCTCGGCCGTGGCCGTCATGAATCAGGTCAATGCCTTGGAGGAGCGGCTGGGCGTGACCTTGCTCGCGCGCTCCACGCGCGGGGTGCGCCTCACCGAAGCCGGGGAGGCTCTCGTGGCCGAGGCCCGGCGCCTTGGCGAGGAGGCGGCCAGGGCCGTGGAAAGGGCGCGCGGCGCCGCCGGGCGCGCGGCCATCAGGATTGGCACGTCCTTCCTGCGGCCCTGCCGGCCGCTGCTGGACTGCCTGGAAAAACTCCCGGTCGCCGTGCGCGGGCGCTTCCAAATCAGCATCGTGCCCTTCTCTGACAGCCCCGGGGACTTCGCCCGCCTGCAAAAGCGCCTCGGCGAGGAAATCGACTGTTTCGTGAGCCCCTGTGACAGCGTGGCATGGCGGGAGGCGTTTTCGCTCTTCCCGCTCGGGAGTTCGCGCTGCTGTGTGGCGCTCCCGGCGCGGCACCGGCTCGCGGCCAAGGCGCGGCTCAGCTGGGCCGACCTCGAGGGCGAGACCCTGCTGCTCGTGGCGCGCGGCATCTCGCCCACGCTCGACCGCCTGCGCGCGGACATCGCCCGCGATCATCCCGGCATTACCGTGCGGGACGCCCCGGGCTATTATGACATGGAGGTGTTCAACAGGTGCGGGCAGGCCGGCTATCTCATGGAATGCCCGGAAATTTGGAAGGGAGTGCACCCCTCCCTCGTCACCGTGCCGGTGGCGTGGGACTATGAACTCCCGTTCGGCATTGTGTATGCGAAAACGCCGTCCCCGGCCTTCCGCCAGTTTCTGGAGGCGCTGGGCGGGGCGCTGTGAGGGGTGGAAGCCCCCCCCGGGAACCTTCCGCGTCCCGGTGCGCCCCCCAAAGACAGCCCGCAGCCTCCCGAAGGCTTTTTCTGGTAGCGGATCTTGCAGATTCCTGTGAATGTGCGCCCACTCCCCCTTCATTGAAACAGGATGCCGCCGTAGGGGCAGCTGCCCCCGGATTCAGGGGCATCGGTCACGCAGGCCCGGGCTAAAGCCGGTGGCGGGCATGGTGACACCATGGGGGAGCCTGCACGCCCGCACCGGCATCCTCCCGTTAACCCTGCGGGGCCGCTGGCGCGGAAATCCTCAAGGGCGCGGGCCCGGTATGGGATTTTTCCCTGCCATCCAGACCTTTTTGGCGCAGCCAGCTCTTGAGGTGCCGGGCGACTTCCCTGTTGTTCCTGTCGGCCATCATGGCGTGGGTATTGCCGTGGATACCAATTTTGGGCAATTCGACCAGGGTCGCGTCCCCGCCGTGCCGGTTTATGGCATCGACGAACTGCCTGCCGCGTTCCCTGATGACGCGCCATGCCTCCTGGTTGAAGTTTTCGCTGGGCGTATCAATGATGTTGTCGCCAAATACCACCAGGATTGGCATTTTCGTCAGCTTTTCAAATTCGCTTGCCGGAACCAGGATCGGCGCGAGCACTTGGGCCGCGAGTTTGTTGGCGGTGGGCACGTCCTGCACGGGCTCATTGTCCGGCAGCACGAACTGGCCGGGCTCATAGGCCACGATGGCCTTGATCTCTCCGGGCCGTTCCATGCCGGAAAACCAGCCGTACTGGCCGCTGTTTGAGTGGGTCACGAGCACGGATTCGCCCGTTCTCTCCAGCAATGCGGCGAGGGTCTTGCCCATGAAACGGCGATGCTCGTCGGTGCGCGGCTCGTCCCCCGTGTTGGGCGTCTGCTGCCGGAAGAACTGGTCAGCGGCCGCGGCATCACCGGGAAACTGCACGCCATCGAACAGCGCCGGCTCGCCGGGGGGCGTCCAGACACCATTGCGAAACACGGTCCATGTGGCACTTTCCCGGTTGGCGGCAGGCACGTCATCCTTGCCGCTCACCGGCGTGGCGGTGTAGCCGGCGCGCCCGCGCCTGGGCTGGTCGAGGATATAGACCGCCCAGTCATCGCGAGGAAAAATGGCCTGGAAACCCTCGCGGCCGTCCGGCGTGGATTCCCATGTCCTGCCGGACTGCATCATTCCGTGCCAGAAAATGAGCGGGTACTGTCTGGCGTTTGCCGGGATGTAGTATTGCGCATAACCGTGATCGCCGTGAAAGGTGTCGCCATTCGGCTTCTTCACGACGCTGCCCCCGAAGAGGAGGCTCCCCATGGTGCGCAGGGAAATGGGCTTTCCGCTTTCCCCGTCCGCCGCGAAGGCGACGCTGCAAAGGAGCGTCCCGGAGAGGAGGACGACGGAGCCGAGCCGCAAGATCTTGTGCATGTTCTCCCCCTGTTGCCTTGGGATTGCTGTGGAGGCGGGCGCTGGCCGGGGCGCGCCCACACGCTTGCTTTTTTCGCCGCCATCGGCGCGCTAGGAGGCCCTGACCGTGCCCAGCTTCTCGATGTCCTTGTCCGTCCTGTTGCCGTGGATGGTGATGCCGGCAAGCGCCTTTTCCAGCGCGGCGAATTCCGCGTCCGTGAGCGTGATGTCGGCCGCGGCGAGGTTTTCGCGCACGCGCTCTTCCTTGCGCATGCCCGGGATGGGCACGATGAAGTCGCCCTTGTGCAAGATCCACGCGAGCGAGACCTGCGCCGGGGTGGCGTGCTTTTCTCTGGCGAAGCGGTCAAGAAGGTCGAGCAGGGGCTGGTTGGCGGCCACGTTTTCCTTGCTGAAGCGCGTGATCACGCGGCGCACGTCGTCGCCGGAATACTCGGTCTTTTGCGTATACTTGCCGCTCAGGAAGCCGCTCGCCAGCGGCGAGAAGGGCACGAAGCCGATGCCGAGCGCGGCGCAGGCCGGGATGACATCCTTCTCGAACATCCGCTCCATCATGGAGTATTCGCTCTGGATGGCGGCGAGCGGCGTGACCGCGTGCGCCCGGCGCACCTGCGCCTCCGTGGCCTGCGACAGGCCCCAGCCGCGCACGAGGCCTTCGCGGATGAGGGCGCCGAGCGTGTCCGCGATGGCCTCGAGGTCGCAGTCTTCGGGAACGCGGTGCAGGTAGTAGAGATCCACATAGTCCGTGCCGAGCCGCTTCAGCGATTCCTCGAGCGAGCGGCGGATGCCCTGCGCGCTCAGCTTGGCATAGGGCCAGTCCTGCCCGGGCAGCGCGAAGGGGCTGAACTTGGTGGCGAGCACGATGTCCTTGCGGAAGGGCGCCACGCCCTTGCCGGTGAGCTCCTCGTTGACAAAGGGGCCGTAGACCTCGGCCGTGTCGTAGAAGGTGCAGCCGAGCTCGTGGGCCAGCGCCATGAGGCGCAGGGCTTCGGATTCCGGCGGAAGCGCGCCGTAGCCGTGGCTGAAGCCCATGCAGCCCATGCCGATGGCCGAGACCGTGAGGCCGCTTGTGCCGAGTTCGCGTGTTTTCATGGTGGTGTCCCCCTGTTCAGATGTCATAGCGCACATTGCAGAGCCAGCTCACGATTTTCGGGTCATAATGCGAGAAAAAGCAGCTTTTCCCGGTGTCGAGGCCGCGGATCTTCTCCATGTCGGCGTCGCCCAGGCTGAAATCGAACACGGCGAAGTTCTGCTCCATGCGCTCCCGGTGCGCGGACTTGGGGATGCAGACGACGCCCCGCTGCACGAGCCAGCGCAGGATGATTTGCGCCACGCTCTTTTTGTGCGCCTCGGCGATGGCCGCGAGCACGGGGTTATGGAAGATGGCGTTTCGCCCTTCCGCAAAAGGCCCCCAAGACTGCATCCGCACCCTGTTTTCGGCCATGAACTCCTGGTCGGCCCAGCGCTGGCAGAAGGGATTGACCTCCACTTGGTCCACGGCCGGCGCCATCTCGTTGCAGCTGATGAGGTCGGCGAGGCGGTCGGGCATGAAGTTGCACACGCCGATGGCGCGCACGCGGCCCTCGCGGCAGAGCTCCTCCATGGCGCGCCACGCGCCGTAATAATCGTTGAAAGGCTGGTGGATGAGGTAGAGGTCAAGATAGTCCGTGCCCAGGCGCTCAAGGGACTTTTGGAAGGCCGCTTTCGCCGCCTCGTAGCCCGCGTCCTGTATCCAGAGCTTGGTGGTGAGGAAGATGTCCCCCCGGGCCACGCCGCTCTTTTTGAGGGCGCTGCCCACGGCCTCCTCGTTGAGGTAGGCCGCCGCCGTGTCGATGAGCCGGTAGCCCGTGGCGAGCGCGTCCAGCACGGCCCGCTCGCACTCGGCCGCGTCCTCTATCTGGTAGACGCCGAAGCCCAGGATGGGCATTTCCACGGCATTGTTCAGGGTCACGTATTCCATGGTCACGCTCCCGGTTGCGGTGTTTTTCTGCCTCTCCTCTACATGGGCGCGCATTGCGTGTAAAATGCCTATTTGCTACAACAGTTGGAACCGCTGGTTCCAATATCCGCCGAGGTCCGCCATGTGCCCCGCGCAAAACCCTGCCGCCGACGCCCTGCTCAATCCCCTGCTGGTGACCTTCAGGCATGTGGCCGCCAGCGGCAGCTTCAACCGCGCCGCGGAGGGGCTTTTCCTGTCGGCCACTGCCGTGCGCAAGCAAATGAACCTCCTCGAGGACGCGCTCGGGCTGCCCCTCTTCACGCGGGGGAAGAAGGGCATCCGCCTCACCGGGGAGGGGAAGACGCTTCTGGAGGGGCTCGCGCGGCTTTCGGAGGCGGCCGCGGACGTGCTCGCCCGGGCGCGGCACTGCGCCGGGGGCGCGGCCATCCGGGTGGGCACCTCCTTCCTCAATCCAGCCTCGGTGTTCATCGATCTGCTGCGGGCGCTGGGCGCGGAGGGGGAGCATGCGGTCGAGCTCGTCCCGTTCGACGACGGCCGCGACGGCATCCTTGCCGAGATCGGGCGCCTCGGCCGGGATTATGACTTCCTCGTGGGCGCGTGCGATTCAAAACGCTGGATGCAGCGCTGCCATTTCCAGAAGCTCGGGGATTACGCCATGTGCTGCGCCGTGCCCCGCGGCCACAGGCTCGCGCGAAAGCGCAGGCTCGCCCTGGGCGACCTCGCCGGCGAGGCAGTCGTCCTCGGCGCCCGCGGCGATTCGTCCACCGTGGATGGGGCGCGGGAGCTGCTCCTCGCGCAAGAGGGCATCCGCCTGGAAGACGGCCCCTTTTTCTATGACCTCGACATCTTCAACGCCTGCGCGCGGGAGGGGAAGATCCTGCTGACCCTGGAATGCTGGCGGAACGCGCACCCGGCCTTTGTCACCATCCCGGTGGCGTGGGATTTGCGCGTGCCCTGGGGGCTGCTGTATGAGAAGGAGCCGTCGGAGAAGGTGCGGAGATTTCTGGAAGGCCTCGGCGCCCGGGCCGGCTACTCCGCCCCCACCACAAAGGCCGACGGATAGAGCGCGCGGAAGGCGGCGAGCATGCGCTCGGCGCCGGCGGAGTCGGCCCACGGGCCCACCTGCACGTTCCACAGGTTGTTGCTGCCGAACTGGAGCCTGCCCTTGTGGCCGGCCTTGGCCAGCGCCTGGATGAGCTTGTAGGCGCCCTCCTTGCTGCCAAAGGCGCCCACCTGCACGTAAAAATCGCCCTTGATGTCGCCGTTTTCGGCGAGCTCGCTGATGCCGCCGAGGCTCTGGATGCGCACGCGCGCGGTGCCCGTGCCCATCATGTTGAGGCGCGTGGCCGCGGTGCGCGAGAGGTCGATGACGCGGTCCTCCACGAAGGGGCCGCGGTCATTGACGCGCACGATGACTGACTTGCCGTTGCCGAGGTGCGTCACGCGCACCTTGGTGCCCAGCGGCAAGAGCTTGTGCGCCGCGGTCATGGCGTACTGGTTGTAGCGCTCGCCGTTGGCCGTGGTCTTGCCGTGGAAGCCCGGGCCGTACCACGAGGCGATGCCTTCTTCCACAAAGCCGTGCGCGGACTTCAGGGGATAGTAGGTCTTGCCGCGCACGGTATAGGGCTTGGTGCCGGCCACGCCGCCCTTGCGCCACGAGGTGCGCGAGCCGCCGCAGCCCGCGAGCACGAGCGCGCAGCAAAGCAGGGCCAGCGACAGGAAGAGGCGGAAGGTGACGCGGGACGGCCGGGCCATCAGGCGGCTCCGGCCCGCGCGGGGCCTTGTTCTGCGCCGGGGGTGTCATCCGGCGCGCCGGCCTCCAGCGTTTGCAGCAGCCTGCGCCCCGCCTCGCCGAGCTCATTCCGGTGCGCGGCGAGGAGTGCCCGCGCCGCCTCGGGCCGGCCCGCCTCCACAAGGGCGCCCGCGGCCAGCGGGTAATGGCTTTCCCCGCCCGGCCCGGCGAGCGCGGCGAGCACCTCGGGCCAGCGCGCCCCGAAAACCCGGGCCGCGCGCGCCTCCTCCACGGCCAGCCAGCGGGCCAGCGGCGCGTTGCCGGCCTCGCCGGCGAGATAGCGCGTGAGCAGGGAAAGCCCGTTGTCGAGCACGCCCAGGATGCGCCGAAGCTCGCGCGCCATGCTGTCCGCCGTCTGGCGCGGCAGCCCGGCCAGGGGCCAGGGTCCGCCGTCGCTATCCCCGACGCCCCCGCAACCTGCGCCATCGGGGCCGTCCAACCCGGGCTTGGCGGCGCGCCGCAGCTCCTCCAGATGGAGCAGCCGGTTGGCGTAGTGCTGGCGCTGGTAGGCGTCCTCGCGCAGCTTGATGCACTCATGGAAAGCGAAGCCCACGCACCAGTCGATGAGCTCGCCTGTGAGGGCGCGCGCATCCGTGGCGGGGCCGGCGCCGCCTGCCGGTGTGCGGAAGAGGTGGTGCGCCGTGTCCTTGAGGCGCCAGAGCACGCCCTTGGCCATGGCCTCGCCAAGCAGGGCGCGGATGATGGCGTACGAGACCGTGCCGTCCGTCTCGAAACGGCGCAACTGCGCGGTCAGCACCGCGTGGGCCGCGCAATAGTCGCGCACGAGGTCGCGCACGAGGGCCGGCCGGCGCCGGGCAAGCCACGCGCGGTTCATGCGCCGGGCGCCCCTTGCGGCGGCGCGCCCTCCCCGTCGCCGGACGCCGGGAAGCCCGCCTCGGCGAGCAGGGCCCGCGCCACGGCGAGGTCATAGATGCGGATGGGCTCCTGTGCCGTTCCCCCCTCTTTCGCATACAGGGCAGCGGCCTCGCGGATGACGGCCATGTTCAGCCAGGGGTGGCGCTCCCAGATCTCGGGATGCGCCGCCTCCCAGAGGCGGAATTCCACCTCGCCGTCGGGGCCGCGCCGCACATAGACCCGCGAACCGGGGTCGCCCGCGTTGGCGTGGTAGTAGAGGCCGCGTTCGTCCTGCATGTCGTCTCCTTGTGCGTCTGCGGTCAGGGGCGCCCTTTCCCGCTTAGCGATTCTAGGCGAAAATCCGCCCGCTTGCCAAGGCGCTTTTGCCGTGCTTGCCGTGGCCCCCGTCTCCCGCTAGAAAGAAGGTGCCGCGCATCCCCGCAGCGCCCCATGCCCCGGAGCCCGCATGCAGCGTTATCCCGTCCCCGCCGCCACGGCCGCCGAGCCCCACTGCTCCGAGAGCGTGGTGCGACGCAGCCGCTTTCTCGCCCAGTGCGCCCGCGCCGCAAGCCCGGCCGAGGCCCGCGCCTTTGTGGAGGCCGTGCGGGCGCGCTGGCCGGGCGCCACGCACAATTGCTGGGCCTTTGCCGCCGGCGCGCCAGGGGATACCGCGCGCATCGGCTCTTCCGATGACGGCGAGCCCCACGGCACGGCCGGCCGCCCCATGCTTCAGGTGCTGTTGCACAGCGGCGTGGGCGAGGCCTGCGTGGTGGTGACGCGCTGGTTCGGCGGCGTCAAGCTGGGCACCGGCGGCCTCGTGCGCGCCTATCAGGACGCGGTGCGCGAAAACCTCGCCGGGCTTGCGTGCGTGGAACGCGTGCCGCAGGCCGTAGCCGACGTGGTGCTGGACTACGCCTGTCTCGACGCCCTGCGCCGCCAGCTCCCGGCTCTCGAGGCCGTGGTGGATGCCGAAGACTATGCCGAGCGCGCCCGCCTGCGCCTGCTCCTCCCCGAGGAGCGCGTGCAGGCGCTCTCCGCGGCGCTCGCCGCTGTCAGCAATGGCGGCGCGTCCCTGAAGCTTGTGGAGGAACTTCCGCCCGCGCCCGAGTGAGCGCCTTCGCCTCCCCGGCCGCCGCCCGGGCGAGGTCGTCGCGCCCATGGTCGGCGCGCAGGGCCGCGCGCAACCGGGCCGCGCCCCGCGCCACCGTGGGATAGCGGATGGCGGAAATATGGATGCCGGCCCCGCGCAGGTGTTCCGCCGCGGCCACGGCCACGCGCTCGTCGCCGGCCATGAGCGGCACGATGGCGGTCTCGCCCGGGGCTTCCACGCCGTGCTCGCGCAGGCAGGCGCGGAAAAAGGCCGCATTTTCCTGGAGGCGCGCCACGCGCCCCGGCCCCGCCCCGAGAATGTCGAGCGCGGCCAGCGCCGCGCCAACGGGCGCCGGCGAAAGCGCGGTGGAAAAGACGAAGCTGCGCGCCTTGTGGCGCAGCCATTCCATGAGCCGCGCCGGGCCGCGCACATAGCCGCCGTCCGCGCCGAGAGCCTTGCTGAGCGAGCCCGTAAAGATGTCGGGCTCCGGGCCCGTGAGCCCGAAATGCTCGCAGATGCCGCGGCCCGTGCGGCCGGTGACGCCAAGGGCGTGCGCCTCGTCCAGCACGGTGACGAGGCCGTGGCGCCCCGCCACTTCCATGAGGCCCGGGAGGTCGGCCATGTCGCCGTCCATGCTGAACACGGCGTCGCTCACCACCACGCGCCGGCGCCCCGGATGCTCCCGCGCGAGGCGGTCCAGCGCCGCCATGTCGTTGTGCGGATAGACGATCACCCGCGCGCCGGAGAGGCGGCAGCCGTCGATGATGCTGGCATGGTTGAGGCTGTCGCTGAAGATCACGTCGCCCTTGCCGCAGAGCGCCGGGAGGAGGCCCACATTGGCCGCATAGCCCGAGGAAAAGACCAGCGCCGCCTCCGAACCCGCGAAGGCCGCCAGTTCCGCCTCGAGCCGGCCGTGCAGCGGAAGCGTGCCCGTGGTCAGGCGCGAGCCCCCCGTGCCCGCGCCGTATGCGCCCAGCGCTTCGGCGGCCGCGGCCTTGACGCGCGGCTCGGCCGCAAGGCCCAGGTAATCGCCGGAGGCGAGCTCGAGCAGTTCGCGCCCCGCCTGGCGTACGCGCGGTCCCGGCGCGCTTTCAAATACCTCGATGTTCCGATAGAGGCCCGCGGTTTTGGCCTCTTCCAGTTCCTCCTCCACAAAGGCCAGGCTCTCCCGTCGGACGACGCCCCGCGCAGCTTCCGGGCCGGCCTCTTTCAAAAAGGGCGGAGGCGGGGGCACCTGTTCCACCAGCACCGGCCGGCGCTCGAGAAAGGCCACGGTGTCCGCCACGGCTTCCCTCGGGCCCCGGTAGAGGAAGATGCGGCCGCCGCGCGGGGAGCCTGCCGGCTTGAGGCGCTCGATGCGCACATAGCCGAGGCGCGGGCCGGCCACATAGCCGGTCACATAGTCGGGGTCGTCCGAAATGCAGAGTTCGGCGACGATATGCGGGGCCGCGCACCCCTTGGCAGCGAGCACGGCCGCCTCCCGGTAGTGCCGCTTGCCGTCCGGCGCCTCGGGGAGGGCGCCATCCGGCGCCACGTCCATGCGCGTGGCGCGCACGCCGCGCTCCGGGTCGGGCTCCAGCCTTTCCAGCGTGACCGCGTCCACGAGCATGGCCCCGCGCAAAGGGGGGCTCTCCAGCAGAAGCCGGATGGCCGCCCCGGGTTCGGGCACGCCGGCCTCGCGCAGGAGGCCGGCGGCGAGGCGCAGGCCCGTTTCGGCGTCGGGGCAGGCCAGGGCGCGCGCGGGCAGCGCCGGGATGCGCAGCAGCGTAGCCTCGTCCAGCGCTTCGACACTGATATGGATTGTGTCCGGCCGCCCCTTGGGGTGAGTGAGAGCGCGGCGGGCGAGGTCCGCGGCGACGCCGGGAACGGCGGCGGCCGTGACGATGCGCTCGGCGCCGGAGATGTGCTCGGGCTCTTGCCGGGACCGGGCGCGGGAGGCCCGCATGCGGGTGCTGTACAGGGGCACGTCAGGCAAGGGCGGGGCGCGGCTGGCCGCCGGGACAGGTGCGCCTAGCCGCCAAGATAGGCTTCCTTGACCTTGGGGTCTTCCAAAAGCTCGCGGCCCGGGCCCTCCAGCACCACGCGCCCCACCTCGAGGATATAGGCGTAATTGGCCACGGAAAGCGCGGCATAGGCGTTCTGCTCCACGAGCAGGACGGTCTTGCCGTCCTCGTTGATCTTGCGGATGATGCCGAAGATCTCGCGCACGAGCAGGGGTGCCAGGCCCAGCGAGGGCTCGTCAAGCATGAGCAGGTCGGGCCGGCTCATGAGCGCGCGGCCCACGGCGAGCATTTGCTGCTCGCCGCCCGAGAGCGTGCCGCCCTTCTGCCACGAGCGCTCGCGCAGGCGCGGGAAGAGCGTGTACACCCAGTCCATGTCCTCGGCGATGCCTTCCTTGTCGTCGCGGGAGTAGGCGCCGAGGTGCAGGTTCTCCTCCACGGTGAGGTGCGGCAGGATGCGCCGGCCCTCGGGCGAGAGGGCGATGCCGCGGCGCACCATCTGCTCGGGCCTGAGGCCCATGAGCGAGACCGGCTCGTCCCCGGCGTGGCGCCGGAAGAGGATCTCGCCCGAGATGGTCTTGTTGAGCCCGGCCACGGAGCGGATGATGCTGCTCTTGCCCGCGCCGTTGGCGCCGATGAGCGTCACGATGGCCCCGTGCGGGATGGAGAGGCTCACGCCCTGCACCGCCTGGATGCCGCCGTAGCGGACGTGGAGATCCTTGATTTCAAGCATGTTGCACCAACACGTCCTCGCCGAGGTAGGCGCGGATGACCAGGGGATCGTTGCGCACCGCGTCGGGCGTGCCCTCGGCGATGAGCGCGCCGTATTCCATGACCCAGATGTATTCGCACACGCCCATGACCACCTTCATGTCGTGCTCGATGAGCAGGATGGTGAGCTTGAACTCGTCGCGGATATGGCCGATGAAGTGCATGAGCTCGAGGCTTTCCTGCGGGTTCATGCCGGCCGCGGGCTCGTCCAGAAGGAGCAGGCGCGGCTCGGTGGCCAGCGCCCGGGCGATCTCGAGGCGGCGCTGCGCCCCGTAGGGGAGGCTGCCGGCGGTCTCGTCCAGCTGCTCCGAGAGGTGCACGCGCTCGGCGAGGCGGCGCCCCTTTTCGCGCAGCTCCTCCTCCTCGCGGTAGAAGCGCGGCAGGCCCAGCGGCGCCATCCACCACGGGCAGTGGCGGCGCACATGGCAGCCCACCATGATGTTCTCGAGCACAGTCATCTGCGGCGAGAGCCGGATGTTCTGGAAGGTGCGCGCCATGCCCAGGCGGCAGATGTCGTTGGGCTCCTTGCCGCGGATGCTCGCGCCGTCGAAGGTGATCTCGCCTTCCTGCGGCGTGTAGAAGCCGGAAAGCACGTTGAACACCGTGGTCTTGCCGGCGCCGTTGGGGCCGATGATGCCCGCGATGGCGCCTGTGGGCAGCGCCAGCGAGAGGTCGCTCACGGCCGTGACGCCGCCGAAGCGCATGGTCACATTGCGCGCGAGCAACAGCGCGCCCGCATAGTCCGGGGGCGTGGGAAGGACGAAGCCGCTCATGCCTTCTCCCTCCTCTCAAGCCGCCGGAAAAAGGCGAAGATGCGGTTCCATGTGAGCTCGCGCGTGCCCATGATGCCCTCGCGCCGCTTGAGGATGATGACGAGCAGCACCACCGAGAAGACCACCATGCGCATGCCCGGGATGCCCGGTATCTCGATGAAGCCCAGGTCCATGGGCTCCTCGAGGAAGCGCAGCCACTCGAGCAGGATGGTGATGACGGTGGCCCCGAGGATGCTGCCCGTGAGCGAGCCCAGCCCGCCGGCCACCACGAACATGAGCACGTTGAAGGTCAAGAGGAAGTTGAACATCTTGGGGTCGATGGTGGAGAGGTGGCTGCCCAGAAGCGCCCCGCCGATGCCCGCGAAAAAGGCGCCGATGCAGAACGAGAGCACCTTGTTCCAGAAGACGTTGATGCCCATGACGCTGGCCGCGATCTCGTTGTCGCGGATGCAGCGCAGCACATTGCCGAAATTGCTGTAACACAGGCGCGCGAGCACGATGAGCGTGAACAGCGCCCAGCCGTAGCAGACGAGCAGGGTGGCGTGGCCCGGGATGCCCTTGATGCCGAGCGAGCCGTTGGTGATGGGCGTGGCGTTGACGATGAGCACGCGGATGATCTCGGCGAAGGCCAGGGTCGCCATGCCGAGATAGTCGTCGCCCAGGCGCAGCACGGGCACGGCAATGAAGATGGCGAACACGCCCGCGAAGAGGCCGCCGCCGAGCACCGAGACCCAGAAGGGCGTGAGCAGGTCCGAGAAGGGCCAGATGATGGGCTCCAGAATCCACATGATTTCTTTCTGCGCGGGCGGCAAAATGCACAATGCCGACACATAGGCGCCGATGGCGATGAAGCCCGCGTGCCCCAACGAAAAGAGCCCGGTGAAGCCGTAGATGAGGTTCAGCGAGAGCGCGAGGATGATATTGATGAAGATGAGCTTGGCGATGTAGATCTGGTAATCGCCGAGAAAGGCCTCCGCCTGCCAGAGCACCAGGCCGAAAATGACCATGGTGGCGATGCTAAGAAAGGTGTTGCGGTCGAGGCGCATCAGATTTTCTCCTCCATGCGCTCGCCCAGAAGGCCCGTGGGTTTCACGAGCAGGACGAGGACGAGGAGGATGAAGGCGAAGGCGTCGCGATAGCCGGAGAGCTCGGGCATGAAGGCCACGGTCATGATCTCCACGAAGCCGAGGGCCACGCCGCCGAGCACCGCGCCCTCGATGGAGCCGATGCCGCCGAACACCGCCGCGATAAAGGCCTTGAGGCCCGGCATCACGCCCATGTAGGGGTGCACCTGCGGGTAGCGCAGGGCCCACATGATGCCGGCGGCCGCCGCCAGCGCCGAGCCGAGCCCGAAGGTGAGCGCGATGACATTGTCCACCTTGACGCCGAGAAGCCGCGTGGTCTCGATGTCTTTCGAGATGGCGCGCATGGCGAGGCCGGGCTTGGTGCGGTAGACGATATAGAGCAGGATGCAGACGAGGATGATGGTCATCCCGGGCACGAAGGCGGCCAGATGGGTGATGCGCAGGTTGCCGATCTGCCAGGCGTTGGTCAGCCATTCGGGCTGGAGCACCGGCCTGGGCTGGCCCGTGAAGATGACCACGGCGAGGCTTTCGATGAGGAAGGACACGGCGATGGCGCTGATGAGCGCCGAGATGCGCGGCGCGTCGCGCAGGGGCTTGTAGGCCACGCGGTCGATGATGACGCCGAGCAGCCCGGCCGCCAGCACGGAAATCACGGCCGCCACGGCCCAGGGCCAGCCGAAGGCGAAGGTGCCGAAAAAGATGAAGTAGGCGCCCACCATGAGGATGTCGCCGTGGGCGAAGTTGATGAGGCGCAGGATGCCGTAGACCATGGTGTAGCCGATGGCGATGAGCGCGTAGAGCGAGCCAAGGGTCAGGGCGTTGAAGCAGTGCTGGAGAAACATCTCAAAGCTCATGGGCCACCTCTGCGGCACGGGTGCGGAAAAGGCGGCGCCCGGCCCCCGAAGGAGCGCGGGCGCCGCCGGAACAGCCGCTGCCGCTTACTTGGGCGTCACTTCGCCCACATACATGCGCTTGCCGTCCTTGTATTCGATGATGCCCACGGGCATTTCGGCGTCGTGGGTCTCGTTGATGGAGAGCTTGCCAAGGGCCGTGGGCAGTTCCACGGTCTCGGCGAGCGCCTTGGCGATGGCTTCGGGCTCGGCCTTGCCCGCGCGCTTGATGGCGTCGAGAATGAGGAAATAGCAGTTGTAGCCGAGCGCGCCGTTAACATTGGTGTCCTTGTCGGGATAGGCCTTCTTCCAGGCCTCGGTGAAGCGCTTGGCCTCTTCGCTCATGTTGGCCATGGTGGGGTCATAGGGGAAGGTGGTGTGCAGGAAGCCTTCCACCGCCTTGCCGCCCAGCTTCACCGTGTCCGGGTTGTCCATGGCGTCGCCGCCCATGAGGCGGAACTTGGCGCCGAGCTCGCGCGCCTGCTTCATGATAATGGCGCCCTCGGCGAAATAGGCGGGCATGAAGACGACATCCGGGTTCTTGGCGATGAGCTCGGTGAGCTGGGCCGTGAAGTCCTGGTCGCCGGAGCTGTACTTGAGGTTGGCCACCACTTCGCCGCCGAGCTTCTTGAAGGAGCGGGTGAAGAAGTTGGAGAGGCCAACGGCGTAGTCATTGGTCATGTCCATGAGCACGGCGGCCTTCTTGGCGCCCAGGCTGTCATGGGCATAGGTGGCCGCGGCCGCTCCCTGGTAGGGGTCGATGAAGCAGGCGCGGAAATAGTACTTCTTGCCCTGGGTCACGAGCGGGTTGGTGCAGGAGGTGCCAACGCCGGGGACGCCGGCCTTTTCGCCGATCTCGGCGCCGGCCATGGCCAGCGAGGAGCCGTAGGTGCCGATGAAGGCCACGACCTTGTCGCGCTCGATGAGGCGCTTCACCGCGTTGGCGGCCTCCACCTTGTCGGACTTGTTGTCCACCACCACGAGCTCGACGGGGCGGCCGAGCACGGTGGGCATTTCCTGGTGGGCGAGCTTGACGCCTTCGAGCTCAAGCTGGCCGCCAAAGGCGTTCTGCCCGGTGAGCGGCAGGTAGACGCCGATCTTGATGGGGTCCTTGTCGGAAGCGGCGTCGGCCGCGAGGGCGGCCTGGGCGCCGAAGCCCAGGACGAGCGCCGCGAAGAGCGCGAGGGTCTTGCCGAATTTCATGCGTTTCCTCCCAAAGGGTTGCGGCGTGTCCGCCGGATAGGCGCGGGGACGCTGGGCGCGCCGCCGCGTCCTCTCCCCCGGAGCCGGGAGGCGGAAATACCAAGGCGCGGCCGGACAACGGGGAAAATCACCGTCGTCGGGACGCGCCCGCGGCGGTCTTCCGCCGGGGGGTGCCGGGAGAGTTGGCCGCAGCATACGCTACGCCCGGGCTTTCTGCAATCAGAATATGGGGCTGCCTACCCCCGCGTGGGGGCCTGCCGGGTGCGCCGGGGCCCCCGCAGGCAGGCTTCTTTGAGCTGTGCAAGGTATTTTGCAGATATGCAGTCGGTTTCGTGGAAAACATGGGCTGAAAAAATCCCTGAAATCGTCTCCATGTCGAGCGCTGCTGCCCGCAGGGCGGTGGCCGTCCGTTCCCGCTGCTCCACGGTACTTTCCTTATGTGATGCCGTGATGCAGAGCGCTGCTAAAAGATACATGCTTCGAGGCAACGCAGCGAGTTTATGGAAAAGAAAGGTATAAACGATGTGTTGTGGAACACGTGAAAACGCCTGTTTCATGAAGGAGAGCAACGCGGAAAAGGCGAGTTCATTGGGGGCGATGGTGGCATGATAGGCGATGAGCTCATCAATCGCCGCCAGCGTAAGAGAGCCGTTGGGAGGGATGGCCCTGAACACATTGTACCAGAAATTTTCCGGCGTGAGCTGGCGCATGGCTTCCGGGTTCTTTTTCCGCAGGCAATGGCAGCGCAGGGTGGCGAGCACCGGATTTTCCGCAAGGACATTTTTGTCGAGCACCTTCCAAGCGGGCAACGCCTGGGGAAAATCGGCGGAAATGATGTGCCGGATAGCCTCGCAGTGCCGGGCAAGGCTCTTGCCGAAAAAGGGGAATTGCTCGCTGCGGAATTTGAGAAGGCGCGCCTTCCAGCGCCAGAGTTCTTTTTGCGCCCGGGCCAGGGCCCGGAGAGCCTCGGCACCCGTGGTCGTCACATAGCCGTATGCGTTTTCCCCCGGCCGTTCCCGGCTGTCGGGCCTGAGATAGAGAGCCGGCCTGAGGGAAGAAAAAATCCATGAACCGTCAATGCCGGACCAGTCGGTAAGCAGAAAATCTGACCGCGATATCCAGTACTTATTGTCATCCCTTGTCGAAAAGATGAAGCGGGGTTCATGGCGCCAGCTTTCCGCAAAATTCAGGATGAACTCCCGCCCCCGGTCAGCCATGGACGGGGAAAAAACAAAAGTCCCGTCCGGGTGTTCCCGGAAGAAGCCCTCCACGAATGCCGACCATTCGCGCACCGTTCTGGCGATTTTTTCCGCATTGTCGCCGATCATGTGCTCGGAGCTCAACGGGTAAAAGGAAACGATGCCCGTGGCCGCCCGGGCCTTTCGCACCCTGGCGCGGGCTTCCGCGAGAAGGTCAAGCTTGATGGAGCCTGCAGGGATGACGGCGAGCTGCGGATTATGCTGGACGCTCAAAAAGGAGGGCACCAGGGAGTAGTCAAAGGCACAGGAAAATTTTGCATTGATCTCCACGATATAGTCGTTGTAATAATTACGCGCGATATTCTGGTTCCCTGTGGCGACATGATTTAGATACAGCACCTTCCCGTGGAAGCCGTCTATCCTGTAGTAGTCAGCCACATAATCATGTGTGACGAGCAGGTCGATGCAGGGCAGAAAGCGGAGCAGCTTCCTGTCGTCAAGCACATAAAAATTCCGGCTCTCCCCTCCCAGAGCCGCCACAAGGGCAACCGCGTTTTCCTTCAGGAGAAAGAGAACGGCAATGCCCTTCTGCCGCAGCGCGGATTCCAACGCCAGCAGCACATCCACGTTTTGCCGCGGCTGGGTCGTGGCCCAGAGCGCCACAGCCTTTTTCCCGCAAAGGCTTTCATTCACGCGTGCGCAGTCTTCGGCAGTCGCCAAAGGCGTAAAAGTGGGGGCTTGAACCATTTTTTCCCCAAAACGTGAAGCGATAATAATGAGAACGGCCCGCCCCTCCCGCCGCATGCCGGGTTCTCCGGCAGGAGAGCACATTGTGTTTCCTATGCCCGACACCGCCGGCAGGGTCAATAGAGGAGCGGACGGGCTTTGCCGCAAGCGCGCGGGGGCTGAGCAAGGCCGCGCCCATTGCCCTTGGCGCGGCTTTGGGATATAGGGCACGAATGAAGGATACCGTCACCCCTGCTCCCCTTTCCGGCGGCGCGGCCGGCCAGCCCGTGAGCCCGGGCACCCCCGCAGGCCGCGCCGTGCCCCTGGCTGAACGGCTCGCCGCGCTTGCCGCCTTTCTCGAAGACCACAAGGCCGAAGACGTGGTGAGCCTTGAGCTTGCCGGCGAAAACGCCTTTGCTGAGGCCATGCTCGTGGCCACGGCGGGCTCCATGCGCCAGGCCCAGGCGCTGGCCGACGGCGTGGCCGAGCTCTCACGCGAGCGCGGCTTCGAGTGCCTGCGCATCGAGGGCTATGCCGCGGCCCAATGGATCCTTGTGGACTGCAACGACATCATCATCCATATCTTGCTCGCGCCCGCGCGCGAGCTGTACCGGCTGGAAGACCTGTGGGGCCGCGCCGTCCAGGGCCGCGCCGCACACTCCGCCGCTTCCCCGAGGGAGGACCGTCCATGACACCGACCCTGCTGCTCATCCTCGACGGCTGGGGCATCGCCCCGCATGACCCTCAGGCCGACAAGGGCGACGCGCCGCTCATCGCCGTCACCCCCAATATCGACGCCCTGCTCAAGAAATACCCCCATTCCCGGCTCACCGCCTCGGGCCGCGCCGTGGGCCTGCCCGAAGGCTACATGGGCAATTCCGAGGTGGGGCACCTCAATATCGGCGCCGGGCGCGTGGTCTACCAGGACATGACGCGCATCGACATCTCGTTGGAGGACGGCTCCTTTAAGGCCAATCCCGTGCTCACGGACCTCATCTCGCGCGTGAAGCGGAGTCATGGCCGCCTGCACCTCACCGGCCTTGTGTCCGACGGCGGCGTGCACAGCCACATCCGGCACCTCGAGGCCATCTGCCGCATGGCGCACGAGGCCGGGGTGCCCGTGCGCATCCACTGCATCATGGACGGGCGCGACACCGACCCCAAGAGCGGCGAGGCCTTCGTGGCCGCTCTCGAAGAGGCCATCAAGGACCATCCCGGCACGCGCATCGCCGGTCTCGTGGGCCGCTTCTACGCCATGGACCGCGACACCCGCTGGGAGCGCGTCAAGGAGGCCTGGGACCTTCTCGCCCATGGCGTGAGCGATGCGGGTCTCTCCGCGCCGGACGCGCTCACGGCCCTCAAGGACGCCTACGCCCGCGGCGAGACCGACGAATTCATCAAGCCCGTGGTCATCGAAAAGGGCCGCGAGGATGGCGAGGCCCCGGGCATGGCCGACGGCGACGGGCTCTTCTTCTTCAACTTCCGCGCGGACCGCATGCGCGAGATCGTCAGCGCCTTCATCGACAAGGATTTCACCGGCTTTGACCGCGGCCGCGTGCCGAAGCTGGACGGCATCGCCTCCATGACGCCCTATGAGGCGAGGTTCAACATCCCCGTGGCCTTCCCCAAGGAGTCCGTCACCGAGGGCCTCGGGGAGGCGGTCTCCAGGGCGGGCCTGAAGCAGCTGCGCCTCGCCGAGACGGAGAAGTACGCCCACGTCACCTATTTCTTCAACGGCGGCGTGGAGGAGCCCTTCCCCGGGGAGGACCGCATCCTCGTGCCCTCCCCGCGCGACGTGGCCACCTATGACCTCAAGCCGGCCATGAGCGCGCGGGAAATCACGGAAAAGTTTCTCGAAGCCTGGGCGAGCGGCAAGTATGACTTCGTGGTCTGCAACCTCGCCAATGGCGACATGGTGGGCCATACAGGCAACCTCAAGGCCGCGGAGGAGGCCTGCGCCGTGGTGGACGAGTGCGTGGGGAAGATGGTCAAGGCCGTGGAGGACCGCGGCGGCCGCATGCTGATCATCGCGGACCACGGCAACTGCGAGGTCATGCTCACGCCCGACGGGCGCCCGCACACCGCGCATACCACCAATCCCGTGCCCTGCATCCTTATCGAGCCGGGCCGGGAGGTGACGGCGCTCGCCGATGGCAAGCTCGCCGACGTGGGCCCGACCCTGCTCAGGCTCTGGGGCCTCGAGCCGCCCGCCGCCATGACCGGCAAGAGCCTCGTTCCCGAGGGCGCGGCCCGTGGCTGAAAAAAGCGCCCGGCCCCAGGCCCCGGTGCCGCCGGACGGCATGGAGATACTCTTTTTCTACCAGTGCCCGCGCTGCGGCAGGCATGTGCCTGTGGTGGCGCCCACCGAGCCGCGCATGATCACCTGCGAGGGGTGCCGCACGTCCTTTCCCATCATCCCGGTGGACGAGCACGGGCTGCACTATATCCGCATCATGCTGGCCGGGGGCAAGGCCGCGGCCGACCCGGACTTTCTGTAGCGGCCCCCGCCTTCCCCATCCCGCACCCCGCAAGGGCGCCCCGGAGAGAGATCCCGGGGCGCCTTTTTGGCGCGCGGTGAGTTTTTTTCGGATAAAGTGCCGATATCTCATGAAAAAAATTCGGTAAAAATTTTTTTACAAAACAGCTTGCTTTTTGTCCGCACTGCCGGTACAAAAATTTTGCCCTGCATGGGGTGGGGCATGTGTTCAAGTGTTCATTTGGGGAAAAGAGAGGAAGGAATCATGAAAAAGCTTTGCACGCTTCTGCTTGCCGCCGGCCTGGTTTTCGGGGCTGCCACCGGCGCGAGCGCCATCGACTTTCAGGCCAAGGGCCAGTGGCTCATGGGTTTCACCGCGGAAGACACCAACCTGATGCACAAGACCCGCGTGGGTGACAAGAAATCCACCAACATGGAGACCCAGTTCGACGCCGTGCAGCGTGTGCGCCTCCAGTTGGACGCCGTCGCCAGCGAGAGCCTCTCCGGCACGGTCTATTTTGAAATCGGCAACACCAACTGGGGCCGCGCCGACCAGGGCGGCGCCCTCGGCGCTGACCAGAAGATCATCAAGCTGAAGCGCGCCTACATCGACTGGATGGTGCCCGAGACGGACCTCAAGTTCCGCATGGGCATCCAGGGCGTGACCCTGCCCAACGCGGCCGGCGGCTCCGCCATCATGGACACCGACGTGGCCGGCATCACCGCCAACTACAAGGTCAACGACAACGTCTCCATCACGGCCCTCTGGGCGCGCCCGCTCAACGACAACTTCGACGGCAACCGCTGGAACGGCCGCCAGGCCGGGGACACCCGCAAGGGCTATCTCGACAACCTCGACCTCTTCAGCCTCATGGTTCCGCTGACCTTTGACGGCTTCGAGGTCACGCCCTGGGCCATGCTCGGCATGAAGGGCGCCAATTCCATGGAAGGCATCGAGGACTGGCAGGGCCGCAGCAGCGGCGACGGCGAGGTGTTCAACACCTCCGACGGCAACCTGCCCTACAGCCTCTATCCCTATCCGGGCATCAATGACCGCATGAACATCGGCGGCACCAGCAAGGGCTACGGCACCCTGTTCTGGGCCGGCCTGCCCTTCACCATCACGGCCTTTGATCCGCTGAACATCGAGGTCGACCTCAACTACGGCTACTCCGAGCCCATGGGCCGCTACTGGGCCATCAAGCAGGGCGCGGAAAAGCGCTCCAGCACCGAGCGCCAGGGCTGGCTGGCCAAGGCCCTCGTGGAGTACAAGATGGATTGGGGCGTTCCCGGCATCTTCGGCTGGTACGGCTCCGGCGACGACGGCAACCCGAAGAACGGTTCCGAGCGCATGCCCTCCATCGTGCCCATGGGCACCTTCACCTCCTTCATGGGCGACGGCAACCTGGGCTGGGTGTGGAACGACTATGCCCTCGACTATGCCGGCACCTGGGGCATCGGCCTCCAGCTGCGCGACATGACCTTCGTGGAAGACCTCACCCACACCTTCCGCGTGGCCTACTGGGGCGGCACCAACAGCACCGGCATGGTCAAGTACATGAACAACTCCTTCGCGTGGAACGACGGCTGGGGTTCCGGCACGAGCCCGTACCTGACCACCAACGACGGCCTGCTCGAGTTCAACCTCGTCAACAACTACAAGATGTACGAGAACTTCGACATCAACCTCGAGCTCGGCTACATCGCCAACTTCATGGACAACGACACCTGGAAGAAGGCCGGCGAGCGCAACTCCTCCTTCCAGAAGCAGGACGCCTGGAAGGCGCAGCTCGTCTTCGCCTACAGCTTCTAGGCACCGGCGCATCACGGAAAACAAAAACGGGGAGCCGCAAGGCTCCCCATTTTTGTGTGGAGGGGGTTTCGGGGACCCGGGCCCGGGAGGTGAGGAGGAGCACCCCGCAAGGCCGCCATTTCAGTGCCTACCAGCAGCCGCAGCCGCCCTGGGGGGCATAGCCGCCGCCCCAGTTGCCGCCCCAGCCGCCGCGATGATGGCCGCCGCGCCGCCCGTGGTGATAGCCGTAGCCGTAGCCGCCGTTCGGGCCCCAGCAGGGGGCGGGGCCGTAGCCCGGGCCGGCATTGGCGGGGCCGCCGTTGCCGGGGCCAAAACCGTTCCGGGGGCCGGGCGCGGCTTCATAGGCCTCGGCCGGGATGCCTTCCTTGGCGAGCTTGGCGCGCAGGTCCACGCGGGCGGCCATGAGCTTGCCGCGCAGCTCGCCGATCTCGCGCGAAAGGCTTTCGATCTTGTCCTTGTCCGGCTCGGGGCTCGCCAGCTGGGCGTCGAGCTCGGCGCGCTTGGCGCGCAGTTTTTCGCGCGTCTCGCTGGTTGCCGCCACGGTCTCGTCGTGGATCTTTTTCGCCTTGGCCTGTTGCTCCGTGGAAAGGCCCGGGTACGCCTGATAGGCCTGGGCGTCGGGGCGGTAGTCGCGGCCCGCGGCCTGGGCCGCGCCGGCCATGCCCAGAGCCAGGATGGCCGCCAGGGCCAAGGTAGTGAGCTTTTTGTTGAACAGGGTCATGATCATCCTCGCTGTTGAAGTTGGGGCGCAAGGGGCGCCGCATCGCTGTGCCCGGCATACAGCAAGCGGCGTGCCATTTTGTCTAATCAACTGATATCCTGAAAAAAATTCAAATGATACTGCCCTGCGGCTTGCGCGGGGGCGCCCCTTGGCGTAACCTTTTTACCCAAGGGCGGCCTATGGCGAGTAAAAAGGTTACAGAAGCGGGAAAAGCGGATACTTTTGACCCAAGTGGCACCCCGGCCGGTGCTCCCACGGGCGCGGCTCCGCACGTGGCCCGGCCGGCCCAGGGCGCCGATGCCTCCCTGTGGCGGCAGGGCCTGCTGCTCGCCGTGGCGGCCCTGCTCGGGCTCGCGGTTGCGGGCATCGCCATCAGCCGGGCCGTGGAGCGGGAGCGGGCGCAGATGCTCGCGGCCATCCACGGCCGCGCCGATTCCCTTGTCTGGGCGCTGGAGGGCGGCGCGCGCCTTCTCGAGCGCGCAGGACCTGCCACGGGCACCCTGGCGCGCCTTGTGGCCGAGGTGGCCCGCCAGCCCGGCGTGGCCTGGATCGCCATCACCGACGCGGCTGGCCGCATTCTTGCGGACAGCAATCCCGAGCTTGAGGGCGCCGCCCTCTACACCCCCGAGGAAATGCGGCGCCTGGCCCCGGGAAGCGTGACGCGCGGCCGCTTCAGCCCGGATGACCCGAGCCTCTATGAAGCCTGGCGCCTCTTCGCGCCGGCGCGACTGCGCGGCATGCCGCGGCGGCACGGCGGCGCCGGGAGGGATGCCCGCTGCGTCTTTGTGGCCCTCGACGTGTCGGGCATGCGGGACGCCCTGGAGGACTATGCCCTCCAGCTCTGGATCGTGGCCGGCCTCATCCTCGTGGCCGGGCTCGCCGTGGCGGGCCTTGCCCTGCTCTTCCGGCGCTACCGCTCCTCGCGGCGCCTGCTCGCCGACGCGGAGGCCCTGGCCGCGCAGGTGGTGCGCAACTATCCGGCCGGCCTCGTGGTGCTGGACACGGCCGGGCGCCTGCGCCTCAGCAATGCCCGCGCCCGGGCCATGCTCGGGCTGGAGGAGGTGGCACCCAAGGGGGCGGCCGCGCCAGCGAGGGGCACCGCGGGCGCAGCCCTCGGCGGCACCGGCCTCGACTGGCCCGCGCTCATGGCCGAGCTGGAGCGGGGCCCGGGCCTCGTGGAACGCGAGCTCGAGCTGTGGCGCCCGCAGGGCGCGCCGCTCCCCGTGCAGCTCACGGCCGCGCGCCTGCTGGACAGCGGCGGCGAGGTGACGGGCTACCTCTTCGCCCTGCGCGACATGGGCGAGATCCGCAGCCTCCAGCGCCAGCTCCGCCAGCACGAGCGCCTCTCTGCCCTGGGCAATCTGGCCGCCGGCCTCGCGCACGAGATCCGCAATCCGCTGAGCTCCATCCGCGGCTATGCCACCTATCTCACCGAGCGGCTCAAGGACGACCCCCTCGGCCACGCCACGGGCCGCATCCTCATTGAGGAAACGGAACGCCTCGACCGCGTGCTCACCGACCTCCTCAGCCTCGCCCGCCCCCGCGATCTTGCGCCCGCGCCCGCGGACCTCGCCGCCGTGATCGACCGGGTGGTGACGGTGGCCGCGCCGGACGCCGCGGAAAAGGGCCTGCGCCTCACGGCGAGCCTCCCCGAGGGGGGGGCCCAAGCCTGCGTGGACGCCGACCGCCTCATGCAGGCCGTGCTCAACCTTGTCATCAACGCCATCCAGGCCACGCCGGCCGGGGGCGAAGTGGAGGCGGCGCTGGAGCGGGACGAGGCAGGCGGGGAGGGCGCGCCCGGCTGGCGCATCCGCGTGCGCGACACGGGCTCGGGCATGTCCGCGGCCACGGCGGCGCAGATCTTCACGCCCTATTTCACCACCAGGGCCAACGGCACGGGCCTCGGGCTCGCCATCGCCCGGCAGGTGGTGGAGCAGCATGGCGGCGCCATCAGCGCGAGCACCTTGCCCGGGCGCGGCACCACCATGACTATCCGGCTGCCCGCCGGGGCCTGCCCGCCGAAGCCCGGGGGGGTCGCCACATGAAGAAGCTCTCCATCCTTGTGGCCGACGACGACGCGGCCCACCGCCGCATGCTCGTGACCCTGCTGGAAAACTGGGGCTATGCCGTGGAGGCCGCGGCTGACGGCGCAGAGGCCGTGCGCCTCGGCCGCGAGCGCCCCTTCGACCTCGCCCTGCTCGACGTGCGCATGCCGGTCATGGACGGCCTCACGGCCCTCACGGAGCTCCATGAGGCGCGGCCCTCGCTCCCCGTGCTGATGATGACCGCGTATTCGGACGTGCCCGCGGCGGTGGAAGCCATCAAGAGCGGCGCCTGGGACTATCTCGCCAAGCCGCTGGACTTCGAGCGGCTCAAGGTCAGCCTGCGCAATGTCTTCGCCCATGCGGACCTTGTGGAGGAGAACGCGGCCCTCTCCCGCCGGCTCGCCGAGGGGGACGCCCACGGCGGCATCCTCGGGCAGAGCGCGCCCATGCGCGAGCTCTGGGAGATGATCCGCACCATCGCGCCCAGCGAGGCTACGGTGCTCGTGGCCGGTGAGTCCGGCACCGGCAAGGAGCTGGCCGCGCGCGCCGTGCATGACCTGAGCCGCCGGGCGCAGGGCCCTTTCGTGGCCGTCAACTGCGGCGCGCTCACCGAGACCCTGCTGGCATCCGAGCTGTTCGGGCACGAGAAGGGGGCCTTCACCGGCGCGGACCGCCGCCATGAGGGGCTGTTCGTGCGGGCGGCCGGGGGCACGCTCTTCCTGGACGAGATCGGCGAGATGCCGCTTTCCATGCAGGTCAAGCTCCTGCGGGTGCTGCAGGAGCGCGAAGTCCTGAGCGTGGGCGGCACGCGCCCCGAGCCCGTGGACGTGCGCGTCATCGCCGCCACCAACCGCGACCTCGCGCGGGAGACAGCCGAGGGCCGCTTCCGCGAGGACCTGTACTACCGCCTCAACGTGGTGACGCTCACCATGCCGCCCCTGCGCGACCGCGAGGGCGACATCGAGCTTTTGGCCCGGCATTTCGCGGCCCGCTTCGGCCGCGCCAACCACAAGCGCGTCGCCGGCATCACCCCGCAGGCGCTGGACATCCTCGCCCGCTATGCGTGGCCGGGCAATGTGCGCGAGCTCGAGAACGTCATGGAGCGGGCGGTCATCCTCATGCCGGGCGAGCATATCGACGCGCGCGAACTGCCGGAGCGGCTGCTTTCTGGCCGGCCCCGGCGCGGCCCCGTGGCGCAGGGTGCGGACGCGGGGGCGGCGAACGCGGGGACTGCCGGGGAGAGCACGGGCGCAGCCCTTGCGGAGAGCGCGGACGGACGCCTGCCCACGCTGGAAGAGGTGGAGCGCGAGGTCATCCTGCGCACCGTGGCCCGCTGCGGCGGCAACAAGAGCGAGGCCGCGCGCGTGCTCGGCATCACCCGCAAGACCCTGCATGCGCGGCTCAACCGCTACGGCGCCGGGCCGGATGGCGGGGAGGAGGGATAAAAGATGGGCATCGTCTTTCTCGTGGGCGGCCGCGGCGCCGGCAAGACCACCGTGGGCCGGGCGCTGGCGCGGGAGCTTTCGTGCGCCTTCACCGACATGGACGACTTTCTCTGCGCCCGCGCGGGCATGAGCGTGGCGGACATCGTTGCCGCCGAAGGCTGGGAGGGCTTTCGCGCGCGGGAATGCGCGGCCCTGCGCGAGGCTGCGGGCGAAGCGGCCCGGGCCGGGGGCGGGGTCATCGCCACCGGCGGGGGCGCCGTGCTGGACGCGGGCAACCGGGACTTTTTGCGCGAAAACGGCGTGGTGGTCTGGCTCTCGCTGCCGCCGGAGACCGCGGCGGAGCGGCTTGCGGCGAGTCCGCTCGCGGCGCAGCGGCCTTCGCTCACCGGGAAGAGCATGCTCGACGAGGTGCGCGAGGTCATGGAGGCGCGGGCGCCGCTCTACGCGGCTTGCGCGCACCATACGGTGGATGCGGCCCCGCCCGCGGGCGAGGTCTGCGCGGCGGTGCTGCGGCATTTGCACGGCGGCGGGGCGCCTGGCGAGTAGCTTTTGGCTGTGCTCTAGCTGGTGGGGGTCGTGTGTCTGGGCTGCCCTCATAATGCCGAAATTATCCGTCTAAAACAGCCTTTTTGGTGCTTGCTGCGTCAGAGAAAAATTTTCTTGGTCGAGTACTTAAGTACACTCCCTGCGAAAATTTTTATCTTCCTTGCAAGCACCAAAAAATCTTATTTTTTAGGATTCTTCCGGCACCAGCACCCGTCTTCCGCTTCGCTCCAGACGGGATTAAGGAGGATCCCTCGCCTGCTGCCCGTCCACATAGCCAAATTTTTTTCGCATTTTGCCATATTTGCGGCCAATACCCTTTGACATAATCCTGACGGGTGTCTATGCTGCAAGAACTTCTTCAGCCATTGTCATCTCTTGTCAGCCACAGGGGGCGCGCGCATGCTGGACCTGAACATCACCCTTCTTTTTCAGCTGGCGAATTTCTTCATAGCCCTCATCGTCCTCAATATCCTGCTCATCCGCCCTGTCCGCGACATCATTAAAAAGCGCAACGGCCTCATGGACGACCTGGCCGGCGAGGCCGACGCCTTCAACGCCGAAGCCACGGAAAAGCTCAACCACTACGAGGCGGAGCTCGCCCGCGCCCGCCAGGAAGCCGGCCTCACCCGTGAGGAAGGCCGCCAGTCCGGCCTCTCGGAGCAGCAGAACATCGTGGGCGAGGCGCAGCAGAGCGCGCGCCAGCTGCTCGCCGAAAACCGCTCCGCCCTGCGCGGCCAGGCCGAGGCGGCGCTCAACGAGCTGCGCAACGGCATCAGCGATTTTTCGGCCAAGGTGGGCGACCGCCTGCTCGGCAACGCCTAGGCCCGGCATGGCGCCGCGCACATCGAACGCAGACCGCAACGGGGGGTGCGTCTTGAGCATCAAAACATTCCGCAACATCCTGCCCGTCCTGCTGCCCGTTCTTCTGGCGGGCCTCGCGTTGCTGGCGGGCCCTTGCGAGGCGCTGGCCTCCGAGGGGCACGAGCCGCGCTGGGGCGACTTCGCCTGGCGCGTGGTGAACCTCGTCATCTTCGTGGGCATCCTCTGGTATTTCGTGGGCGGCCTCACCAAGCGTTTCCTGAAAGGACGCCAGCAGACCATCAAGGATACCCTTGATGAGCTCGAAAAGCGCCGCAAGGAGGCGCGGGAGCACCTCGACGCCATCGAGGCGCGCATCGCCAACCTGGACGCCGAGCGCAAGGCCATCCTTGAGGAAAGCAAGGCCCAGGCCGCGCGCCTCAGGCAGAACATTGTGGACGAAGCCCGGCGCCAGGCCGGCCAGATCGTCGACCAGGCCCGCCGCGCCGCCGAAAACGAGGGCCGCGCCATGCGCGACCAGGTGCGCGCGACGCTCGCCGACGAGATCGTGGAAGCCACGGAAAAGGCCCTGCGCGGCAAGCTCACCGAGCAGGATCATGACCGGCTCATCGCCAACTCTCTGGACAAGGTGGTGCTGCGTTGACCGACACCGTTGTTGCGAGAAGATACGCCAGCGCCCTGTTTTCGCTGGGCCGGCGTGAGGGCGGCGACGCCCTTGGAAGGCACGGGGCCTGCCTCGCGGCCTTGGGCGAAATGGTGGTCGAAGAGCCGAAACTCGGCTCTTTGCTGAAAAGCCCGGTCATCGGCGTGGAGGAAAAAAAGGGCGTGCTCGGCGCGCTGCTCGACAAGCTCGGCGCCGACAAGACCATGCGGAATTTCTGCTTTCTTCTGGCGGACAAGGAGCGCCTCGGCTCCCTGCGCCAGATCGCCGACTGGTACGGCATCCTCCTCGACGAGGCCAATGGTGTCCTCAGGGGCAAGGTCATCACCGCAGTGAAGCTCTCCACGGAGAAGCAGGCGAAGCTCAAGGCCGAGCTCGCCAAAAAGAGCGGCGGCGACATCGAGCTTGCCTTCAGCGTGGACCCGGAGATCCTCGGTGGCATGGTGCTGGCCGTGGGAGACAAGGTGCTGGATTCGAGCCTGCGCGCGCAGCTGGGGATCCTCCGCGAGACTTTCAAGAGGGGTGTGTAGATGCAGATCAAAGCCGATGAGATCAGCAAGATCATCGAAGATCAGATCCAGAACTATGACCAGCGCGTGGAGATGAGCGAGACCGGCACCGTGCTCTACGTGGGCGACGGCATCGCCCGCGTGCACGGCGTCGAAAACGCCATGTCCATGGAGCTTCTGGAATTCCCCGGCGGCGTCATGGGCATGGTGCTCAATCTGGAAGAAGACAACGTGGGTGTCGCGCTTCTGGGCTCCGACGTGGGCATCAAGGAGGGCGACCCGGTCAAGCGCACGGGCCGCATCTTCTCCGTGCCCGTGGGCGAGAAGGTCATGGGCCGCGTGCTCAACCCCCTGGGCGAGCCCATCGACGGCCTCGGGCCCATCGACGCCGACGAGACCCGGCCCGTGGAAATCAAGGCCCCGGGCATCATCCAGCGCAAGAGCGTCCACCAGCCCATGCCCACGGGCCTCAAGGCCATCGACGCCATGACGCCCATCGGCCGCGGCCAGCGCGAGCTCATCATCGGCGACCGCCAGACCGGCAAGACGGCCGTCTGCGTGGACGCCATCCTGGCCCAGAAAGAAACGGGCATCCACTGCTTCTATGTGGCCATCGGCCAGAAGGAGTCCTCGGTGGCGCTCGTGGCCGACGTGTTGCGCAAGCACGGGGCCATGGAATACACCACCATCATCTCGGCCACGGCCTCAGACCCGGCGCCGCTCCAGTACATCGCGGCCTACACCGGCTGCACCATGGCCGAGTACTACCGCGACAACGGCAAGGACGCCCTCATCGTCTACGACGACCTTTCCAAGCAGGCCACGGCCTACCGCCAGATGTCCCTGCTGCTCCGCCGCCCGCCGGGACGTGAGGCCTTCCCCGGCGACGTGTTCTACCTGCACTCGCGCCTGCTCGAGCGCGCGGCCAAACTGAGCGACGAGCTCGGCGGCGGCTCCCTGACGGCGCTGCCCATCATCGAGACGCAGGCGGGCGACGTGTCGGCCTATATCCCGACCAACGTCATCTCCATCACCGACGGCCAGGTCTATCTCGAGCCGGCCCTGTTCAACGCCGGCGTGCGGCCGGCCATCAACGTGGGCCTTTCCGTGTCCCGCGTGGGCGGCGCCGCGCAGATCAAGGCCATGAAGCAGGTGGCGGGCACCATGCGCCTCGACCTCGCCCAGTACCGCGAGCTCGCGGCCTTCGCCCAGTTCGGCTCCGACCTCGACCAGGCCACCAAGGCCAAGCTGGAGCGCGGCGCGCGCCTCGTGGAGCTGCTCAAGCAGCCCCAGTACCAGCCCATGCCCGTGCAGGAGCAGGTGGCCTCCATCTGGGCCGCCACCCGCGGCTACATGGACGACGTGCCCGTGGAAGACATCCGCGCCTTCGAGGCGGACATGCTCACCTTCATGCGCGACACGCGCAAAAACGTGCTCGACGCCATCAAGGAAAAGAAGGTCATCGACGACGAAGTGGAAAAGGGCCTTACCGAAGCCGTCACCGCCTTCAAGCAGAGTCGGCAGGCCTAAGCGCGGGAGAGCCGGATGCCATCGCTCAAAGACGTAAAAATGAAGATCGTGGGTGTCGGCAAGACCAAGCAGATCACCAAGGCCATGGGCATGGTGGCTTCGGCCAAGCTGCGCGGCGCCCAGAGCCGCATCGAGCGCTTCCGCCCCTATGCCTCCAAGTACCGCGAGGTCATCGGCGCCCTCGCGGCCAAGGCGGACGGCGTGAGCCACCCCCTGCTCACGGAGCATGAGGAGAAGAAGCACTGCTGCATCATCCTCGTCACTTCCGACAGGGGCCTGTGCGGCGGCTTCAACGCGGCCATCATCGCCGAGGGGCTCAGGCTCGCCGGCGAGGCGAGGCAGCAAGGCATGGACGTGAGCTTCCTCTGCGTGGGCCGCAAGGGGCGCGATGCCATCCGCAAGAGCAGCTACACCCTGGGCACCTCCTATGCCGACAGCATGGGCTCGGTGGACTTCCCGCTGGCGAGCGCCGTGGCCACGGAGGTCATCCACAAGTACGAGGACATGGAGCTCGACGAGGTGTGGCTCGTCTACGGTGAGTTCGTCTCCATGGCCAAGCAGCCGCCGGCCTCGCTCAGGCTTCTGCCGCTCAAGGCCCCTTCCGCTGCGAGCGACCCGGATTCCGGCCCCATGTGCGAATATGTCTATGAGCCGAGCGAGGCCAAGCTCCTTGAGGATCTTCTGCCGCGCTACGTCAAGGTGCAGGTGTACAGTGGCCTTCTGGACACGGCGGCCAGCGAGCATGCGGCCCGCATGGCGGCCATGGACAACGCCACGCGCAACTGCGACGAGCTCATCAATACCCTGACACTGCTCTACAACAAGACCCGGCAGGCCTCCATCACGAGCGAACTCATCGACATCGTCGGCGGCGCGGAAGCGCTCAAGGGCTAAGGAGCGAACATGAGCAAGAACACCGGCAAGATCACCCAGGTCATCGGCGCCGTGGTCGACGTGGAATTCCCCGACGGCCAGCTGCCCGAGATCCTGACCGCCCTCGAGATCAAGAACCCCAACAACAAGGACGCGCCCGACCTTGTCTGCGAAGTGGCCCAGCACCTCGGCGACAACGTGGTGCGCACCATCGCCATGGACGCCACCGAGGGCCTTGTGCGCGGCATGGAAGTGGTGGACACGGGCAAACCCATCATGGTGCCCGTGGGCAAGCCCTCCGTGGGCCGCATCCTCAACGTCATCGGCCGCCCGGTGGACGGCCTGGGGCCGGTTGAGGCGGAAAAATACTATCCCATCCACCGCGAGCCGCCCAAGTTCACGGACCTCAACACCAAGGTCGAGCTGCTCGAGACGGGCATCAAGGTCGTTGACCTGCTCGTGCCCTTCCCCAAGGGCGGCAAGATGGGCCTCTTCGGCGGCGCCGGCGTGGGCAAGACGGTCATCCTCATGGAGATGATCAACAACATCGCCAAGCAGCACGGCGGCACCTCGGTGTTCGCCGGCGTTGGCGAGCGCACCCGCGAGGGCAACGACCTCTATAACGAGCTGAAGGAGGCCGGCGTTCTCGAGCGCGCCACGCTCGTCTACGGCCAGATGAACGAGCCCCCGGGAGCCCGCGCCCGCGTGGCCCTCACTGCCCTCGCCATCGCGGAATACTTCCGCGACGAGGAGCACCAGGACGTGCTGCTCTTCATCGATAACATCTTCCGCTTCACCCAGGCGGGTTCGGAAGTGTCGGCCCTGCTCGGGCGCATGCCCTCGGCCGTGGGCTACCAGCCCACCCTCGGCACGGACCTCGGCGCCCTGCAGGAACGCATCACCTCCACCAACGAGGGCTCCATCACCTCGGTGCAGGCCGTCTATGTGCCCGCCGACGACCTGACGGACCCGGCCCCGGCCACGACCTTCTCGCACCTGGACGGCACGCTCGTGCTCTCGCGCCAGATCGCCGAGCTCGGCATCTATCCCGCCGTGGACCCGCTGGACTCCACCTCGCGCATCCTCGACCCCAACGTGGTCGGCCAGGAGCACTATGAGGTGGCCCGGCGCGTCCAGCAGGTGCTCCAGAAGTACAAGGAACTGCAGGACATCATCGCCATCCTCGGCATGGACGAGCTCTCGGACGAGGACAAGCTCACTGTGGCGCGCGCGCGCCGCATCCAGCGCTTCCTCTCCCAGCCCTTCCATGTGGCCGAGACCTTCACCGGCATGCCCGGCCAGTATGTGAAGCTCGAGGACACCATCGAGGGCTTCAAGGGCATCCTTGACGGCAAGTATGACTACCTTGCCGAGAGCGACTTCTACATGGTGGGCGACATCAGCCAGGCCGTCGCCAAGTACGAAGCCCGCAAGGCCGCCGAAGAGAAGGAAAAGGGCAAGGATAAGGAAGACAAGGAAAAGGAAGAGGTCAAGGCTTAAGCGCCTTGCGCGCCCGCCCGGGAGGCCCGGGCGGGCGCGCCCTCTCCGCGCCATTCCAGCGGCCCGCGCACGAGTTTCGCCGCCAGCCTTTGAGGAGCAGCCATGGCTACATTGCGACTGGAAGTCGTCACCCCCGACAAGACCGTGATCAACACGGATGCGGAAATGGTCATCTGCCCCGGGGTCGAGGGCGAGTTCGGGGTGCTGCCGCACCACGTCTCCCTGCTTTCCGCACTCAAGATCGGCAGCCTGCGCTACCGCGTGGACGGGAAGGACGAGGAGATCTTCATCTCCGGCGGCTTTGTGGACGTGAACAACAACATGTGCAGCGTGCTCGCGGAGTCGGCGGAACACGCGCATGACATCGATACCGCCCGCGCCATGGCAGCCAAGGAGCGCGCCGAGGAGCGCCTTGCCCGCCGCGAGGAAGATCTGGACGAAGTCCGGGCGCTCATCGCCCTGCAAAAGGCCACCATGCGCCTCCAGATCGCTGGCGGCCTCTAGGCCGCACGGCCCCGCAAAGCCCCGTCACGGTATTTCAGGCTGCCCGCCATGTGCGGGCAGCTTTTTTGTGCCTGAAAGGCATATGCGCCTGCGCCGCATCCAGCGCGGCGGTGCCGCGTGCGCGCTTCTTGCCCCCGGTGGAGACGGAGCGCCTGGGGGAACTGTTGACTTTATTTTAGCGTTCAATAAAATATTTACATTCCACTACCACAGGGGGAAACCATGAAGGAAATAGAGCTTCTGGAAGCGGCAAAGCACACGTCGCCCAATCCCGTGTCGCTCATCTGCACGCGCACGCCGGCGGGCGCCACCAATCTCGGCACGGTCTCGTGGTGGACCTATCTGGGGCTTGAGCCGGCCACCATCGGCTTCGCCATGATGAAGCCCTCCTACAGCGGCGAAATGACCCGCAAAAACAAGGAGCTTGTTCTCGTCATCCCGGGCGAGCCGCTGGCGCGGCATGTCATGGAATGCGGCAGCACCACCGGCCGCGACACGGACAAGGCAAAGCGCTTCGGCATCGAGCTCATGTCCGTTCCCGGCACGGACATCGAGGTCCCGGTGCACAGCGTGGTGGCCATCCACTGCTCCTTGCGCGAGTTTGTGGACGTGGGCGACCACAACTTCTACATCTGCGACGTGAAGCGCGTGCTGGCCGATGACAGTGAAAGGGCGCTCTTCGCCTGGAAGGGCTATGCCAAGATAGCGCCGGCGGCCATGGCTTAAGGCCCGGCGCTGTCCTTCGCGTGGGAGAATCCGTGCGCAGAAAGGCTGTCCGTTTTGCGGGCAGCCTTTATTGTGGGGTTTTTGCGGGAGATGGGCCGGCACCCCGCAGTTCCTTGAGGCGCGCTTCGGCGAGCCCGATGGCGCGCGAATCGAGCAGGAGCACGATGGTGTCGCCGTCCACAAGGCCGATACTCTCCCCGGCCGGGAAGGGCTTGCGGCCGCGGGCCCAGGGGAGGGCCTTTTCCATGAGGTCGGGCCGCGTGCGGACTTCCTCATTGAGCCTGTCGCCGAGCTTGAGATACTTGGAGAGCATGCGCAGCTCAAAACCGGGGTTCCACGCCTGGGAGACAGTGGCGCGGCGGAGAGGCTCGGTGCCGGGGCTGTCCGCGAGGTAGGGAACGCTGCGCCCCAGCTGGACGAGGTTGTAGGTCTTTTCGGCGTCGTAGCCGGGCAAGGTCTCGATGCGGGCGAGGATGCGGTTGAGCACGGCCTGGTCGTGCTCGACCGAGCGCACATGGCGCACCTGCTGGTCAAGGTCGTTGACGGCCATGCAGGGCAGCACGAGAACGAAGAGCGCGAAGCCCAGGTTGCGCAGCCAGCGGCGGCCGGCCACGAGCAGGGCCAGCAGGAAGAAGGCGTAGAGATAGCTCATGCCCATGCCGAGAAAGCGGAAAAGCTGCCAGCTTTCTGAGGCGCTGACAAGGAACTGCGCTTCGGCGGCGAGGGGGAAGAGCGCAAGCCCGAGGGCGCAGAGGCAGAAGCGCCCCATGCGGCACCGCTGGCTCTCAGCCCCATGCTCAAGGAGCGCGAAAGCGCCGCCGGCGGCCACGCAGCCCAAAAGGCCGGTGAGCCAGGGCGTGACAAAGCCTGCCGGGGTGAAGAGCTGCGCCCAGGACATGCGCGCGAGCTGGAGAAGGCGCAGGGGGAGCGCCCCTGGCGTGACGGTGCTGAACTGGTAGAGCCCGAGCGAAAGGCCCACCAGCGGATACAGGGCGAGGCTCAGGGCATAGAGCGCGCATCCCGCCGCGAGGCCAAGGAGCGGCGGCACGAGCAGGCGCGCCAACGCTGCGAGGCCGGCCCGGCTGCCGTCCCAGTCCGCCAGGCGCACGAGCACAAAGCCCCAGAAGCAGGCGCTCCACGTCATGATGGAAGACTGGTAGGTGGCGAGCGCGCAGACACAGAGCACCACGGCGCAGAGCCGCCGGGGCAGGCGTGGTGCTTTTGCGCTCAGGGAAAGGTGCAGGGCCAGCACCATGAAGAGCTGCGAGGCGGGAAAGGCGAGGGCCATCCAGTGATAATACCAGAAATCCGTCACCCACGGCATGCAGGAGACCGCGACGGCGCACGCAAAGAGCGGCCACGCGCCGGCGCCCGGGCGCCAGAGCAGCACGGCGCCCATGGCAGCGGCGATCTGGCAGGCAAAGGCGAGGAGCTGCGTCCAGACCGGGATCTGCACATGGCCGGAGAGCAGGTGCAAAAAGGGCGTGAACCAGCGCCCGGCCCGCCCCCCGGAGAGGAGGTGGATGCCCTCCTGGTAGCCCACGTCGTGGTCGCCGAGAGGGAATTGCGCGAGGTCGTAGAAGAAGACGGCGGCATTCACCGCCAGCGCGGCGAAAAAGGCCACGCGCCACGCCCTTGGGACGGCAGTCCAGAGCCGGAGGCAGGTCTCGCGCCACTCGGGCGCGGGGGAGCTCGCGTGCATGGCGCACTCTATCCAAGCGATTCCGGGCTGTCAAAAAGCGGCGGCCCCAGGCGGGGCAGGCGGCCTCAGCGTACTGGCGCGCCGCGCTCGATGCGCGCAAAGGCGTTGTGGTTGTGGATGGACTCCATGCTCTCCACCTCCACGGTGAAGCCGGTGACGCGCGGGTGCCGCTCCAGCGCGCTCGCCGCGGCGCGGACCACGTCCTCCACGAAGGCCGGGCGCGCGAAGGCCTGCTCGGTGACGAATTTTTCGTCTTCGCGCTTGAGCAGGGTGTACACGGCCGAGGAGCCGGCGGCCTCGGCGAGCTCGATAAGTTCCTCCAGCCAGACAAAGCCCGAGATGCGCGCGCGGATGCGCACGAGCGCGCGCTGGCTGTGGGCGCCCTCGCGGCTGATGGCCTTGGAGCAGGGGCAGACGGTCATCACCGGCACGGCGAGGTCGAGGATGAAGACCTGCCCGCTGTCGTCGAGCTCGCTGGTCACGGCGCAGTCATAGGCCAGCGGGGCGGCGTCGCCGCGCGCGGGCGCGCTCTTGCGCACGAAATAGGGGAAGGCGAAGCGTACCCAGGCCCGGCGCGCGTCCAGGCGCCGGCGCACGTTCTCGAGCAGGCGCTGCACGGACTGCCTGTCCAGCCCCTCGTCCCAGTCCTCCACCGCCTCCACGAGGCGGCTCATGTGCGTGCCCTTGCGGGCCGAGGGGAGCTCCACGCCGAGGTCGGCGCTGGCGACGGTGGCCTGGCTGCCGCCGGCCCTGTCGCGCACGCGCAGGGGCAGGCGCAGGCCGCGCACGCCCACGCGGTCGATGTCCAGCGCCACCTCGGGCGCCCGGTTCTGCACATCTTCCATCAGGCTGTCCTCAAAAATCCCGCTCACGCCAGTTCCGGCCCCAGGGGCGCGGGCGTGAACACGCCGTGGCGCACCCCGCGGCAGGAGATGAGCCTGTCGGCCATGGCCTGCACGCGGGTGGCGTCGCCCCTGAGCACCAGCACCTCGAGGCAGTTGTCGTGGTCCAGGTGCACATGGGTGGCGGCAACGATGACATCGTGGTCCTCATGCTGGAGGCGCATGAGCCGCCTGGCGAGGTCATGCTTGTGGTGGTCATAGACCAGGGTCAGCGTGCCGGCGGCCTGTCCCTCGGGCGTGCGCCATTCCTCCTCGCCGAGGGCGCGCCGGATGAGGTCGCGCAGGGCCTCGGAGCGGTTGCCGTAGCACTTGCGCTCGCAGAGGCCGTCAAAGGCGGTGAGCAGGTCTTCATCGAGCGAAACGCCGAAGCGTGTGAGCTTTCCCATGGGCTCCTCCTTGGCGCGTCACATCAGCGGGGGCGGTGTGAGCTCCCAAATGGTCACGGTGGCCCTGCCCTGCCCGTCCGGCGAGGCCACGGCGGCCGAATGCACGCCCCGGGCCGTCCACGCCTCGGCCGTGAGCGCGTGGCGAAAGGCCTCGTAAACCGTGCGCCCCGGCTCCGCCACCCAGGCCGCGCCGCCGGGCGCCAGCGCATGGGCGAGCAACCGGAGCACCGGCGCCACGAAGCGTTTTTCATACATGATGTCACCGCCCCAGATGCGCGCGAAGGCGCCGCGGGCCAGCGCCGGCCGGCGCCAGTCCATGAGCGTCCACAGGGGCTGGGGCACGCCATTGGTGACGGCGTTGCACCGGGCGAAACCGAGCGCCGCTTCTTCGTAGTCCATGGCGAGCACCCGGGCTCCGAGCCATTGGCCCACCAGCGCGGTGAGCCCCAGGCCGCAGCCGAGGTCAAGGCAGGGGCGCCCGGCGATGTCCGCCCGGCGCAGGGACAGCCACTCGGCGAGCACAAGGCTCGAGGGCCAGAGTTCCGTCCAGTAGGGGATGCGCTCGTCCTCGAAGGCGGCGCCCGCCTCGGTCATGGCGTCCCACAGCTCTTCGAGGTTGGCCGCGCGCTCGAGCCGCCAGAGCCTGCCGGCGCAGCGCGCCGTGATCCACGCGCCCCGGGCTTCCGCGCCGGTCCCGCCGTCTCCCGCGCGCCCGGAAGCGCCTTGTGCCGTGCCCTGCCGCATGCGGCGAGGATAGCCCAAGGCGGGTCGCCTGTACACTCCGGCGGCTATTTTATGAGCGCCGCGGCCTCCCGCGCCGCGAGCTGGAGGAAGGCCGCGCGCTCTTCGGCCGTGGAGCGCGGGATATGGTCGAAATTGTGCCAGGCGGCGCCCTGCATGCCCACGGCGGCGAACACATGCCCGGGCAGGTAGTGGGTGAAATAGGCCGAAAAACTGGCCGTGGGCGCCTCGGACGTGGTGAAGAGGACGGTGCGCCGGATCTTGAGCTTCGGCATGAGGCGCCCCTCGGGGGAATAGGTCCAGGCAAAGCCCTTCAGCAGGACCTTGTCGTGGAAGCCCTTGACGATGGCCGGCTCCGTGCCCCACCAGACCGGGAAGATGTAGATGATCTTGTCCGTGCGGGAGAGGATGTCCATGTATTTTTGCGCCAGGGCATCGCAGGTGCGCCCCTGCGAATAGAGCGCCAGCTCGGGCGCGCGCACGGCCGGGTCAAAGCCGTCCGCGTAGAGGTCGATGAGCGACCATTCCGGCCCTTCCTTGGCGAGGGCGGCGAGCACGGCGTCCTTGATGGCGGCGTTGAAACTCTTGTCATAGGGGTGGCCGTAAACGACGGTGAGCATGATGGTCTCCTGTTTCTTTGTTGATGGGGAATATTCCATGGTTATGTTATACTGAGCAGTTGACGGAGCTTCCTTAGATCCGTCTGGAGCGCAGCGGAAGACGGGTGCTGGTGCCGGAAGAATCCTAAAAAATAAGATTTTTTGCTGCTTGCAAGGAAGATAAAAATTTTCGCAGGGAGTGTACTTAAGTACTCGACCAAGAAAATTTTTCTCTGACGCAGCAAGCAGCAAAAAGGCTGTTTTTGACGGATAATTTCGGCATTAAGTGTGCAGCAAGTACTCCATGCACGAAGCAGAAAACACGCATTCAAGCAGCATTATCGCCACGCAAGGCGCTGGAGAGGCACCGTGACCGAGGCGAGCCACGCCTGCGCGGCGGCGCTCTCCGGGCTGGCGTCGGGGGGCGCAGGGAGGCCCAGCTCCCGCCAGCGGGCGCCATACCAGGGAAAGGTCAGGGCAAGCGCCGCATGCAGGGCCTTGCGCGCGGGGATGAGCATGTCCTCCGGGCGGCTTTCCGTGCAGGTCTCGCCGGGCGCGCAGGGCCGGTCAAGCACGAGATAGCGGCGGCAGGCCAGGGGCCGCACGGCATAGACGGAACAGGCGCCGTCGAGGAGGTACGGGCACGGCCGGCGCAGGGGTTCGGGCTCGGCGGCGCACTGCTCCGCGTGCTGCGCCTCCAGCCGGGCGCGGATGTCCGGCGCGAGCCGGAACCGCATCTGGGCCCGCAAGAGGAGGAATTCCAGCGGCGTCACCGGGATGGGCTGCCGGCAGCAGGTGTCGCAGCCCGGGCCGCAGGCCACGCGCCGGCCGGCCTCGCTCGCGGCGGCCACGGCCGCGTCCACGCTGGCGTCAACGTGGGCGCAGGCCTCGAGCATCAGGGCCGCGCCGGGGAGGGCGCGTTCCAGCGCCGGGTCGCGGTGGCGGCTATTCTGCGGCCGCATTGGCCGCGTACTGGCGCACGAAGGCGAGGGCGCTCGCCCTGTCCGTCACTTCGCCGGCGATCTGCGCCTGGAGCAGGGCGTCGCGGATGAGGCCCACGAGGCGCCCGGGCGAGAGCTGCGTCTCTTCCATGATCTCGTTGCCGTTGAGCAGCGGCTCGAGCATCTGCTCGGGCGTTTCGGCGCGGCCCAGGTACTTCATGTTGTGGTTGAAGGAGGTGAAGCTGTCCTCCTGCGCCTGCAGGTCGGCGCGGGCCATGGCGATGAGGCGCGGCGTCTCGCCCACGGCCTTGAAGCGGCGGATGCCCCTGTCGGTCATCATGAAGTGGAAGCGCATGTGGTGCTCGACGAGGTGGCAGATGAGGTCGGCGTCCTCCTGGGCGAAATGCAGGCGGCGCAGGATCTTGCGCACCACCTTGGCGCCCACGCGGTGATGCTGGTAATAGGTCCAGCGGCCGTCGAAATACTCGGCCGTGAAGAGCTTGCCCACGTCGTGGAAGAGCATGGCCATGGTGCCGAGCCAGTCGTAGTGGAAGCCCTCCTCGGGGTAATATTTCATGCACTTGAGCGTGTGCTCGAAAACATTGCCCTCGGTGTCGCCCTTGTCGTTGGACTGCGGCACGCAGTCGAGCGCCGCCACCTCGGGGATGAGCCCCTGGAGGATGTGGGCGTCATAGAGCAGGCGCACGAAGCGGTACATGGACTCGGCCGCCACCTTGCGCCATTCTTCCATGATGTCGCGCGCGGGAACGTAGTCGTTGACGCGCACGGAGGCGCGCACGATGGCCATCCAGGTATTGGGCTCGATGGGCGCGTCGAAGTTGGCGGCGAAGCGCAGCGCGCGCACGGCGAGCAGGTAGTTGTGGCGCAGGGTCTCGTCCGGCAGGCCCACAAGGCGGATGCCGCCGCCCTTCAGGTCGGCGAAGCCCTCGTACTGGTCGCCCGTGGGGATGGGGCTGCCGAAGCCGGTGAGCCTGAGCTGCAGGCGCTCGCGCGGGTTGAGCTGGGCGGCCATGGATGGCGTGACGCGCAAAAGCGAGAGCTCGGGATGGCTCGCGTTGGCCGCCTCCAGCGGATAGAAGCGGAAGAGCACGCCATTTTCCGTGAGCTCGCCCACGGCGCGCTTGCCCTCCTCGAGGTTCATCTTGGGGAAGAGCCGCGCCAGGGTCTCGCCCGTGGCCTCGCAGGCGATGTCAACGGCCGGCAGGTCGGCCTGGCCCGGCTTGCGGGCGGCCAAAAGATGCTCCTGCAGGGGGGCGTTGATCACATGGGCGTCATACCCGTTGCGGAGCAGGGTCTTGCAGAGGGAAACGGCATCCTTGAGCGCCTGGTGCATGCGGAACTCCTTGAGAAGGGCGGCAGGGGGATGCGCTGCCGCCGGGTACTGCCCAAGTATCAGGGCACGCGCCCCGGAAGTCAAGCATGCCGCCCTGTTGCGGCGGATGGCCGGCACAAAAAAGGGGAGCCCATGGGCTCCCCTTGATGCAGGCATGCACAGCGGCGCGCCTAGTCGCCGAAGTGGCCGGCCTCGCGCTTGACGGAGAGGGCGATCTTCCAGAGCAGGGAGAGCACGAGCGCGCCCACGGCATAGACGCCCAGCGCCACGGCGCACTCCTTGAAGGTGGGCATATAGGGCGTGAACGCCTCGAACATGTTGGGCGTGAAACCGCCGATGAGCAGGCCGAGGCCCTTGTCGATCCAGCTGGCCGCCACCAGCATGATGAGCGCGAGCGGCAGCAGGCGGCTCGTGCGCAGCTGCGGCGGAATGAGGATGGCGAGCGAGCCGAAGGCCATGATGACCGCGGCCCACATCCAGTAGCTCACCCACGCGAGGTGCCCGCCATGCCCGGAGAACAGGAACATGATGGGCTCCATGTGGCCCGGGATGTTGCTGTAGAAGGCGGTGAACAGCTCGAGCAGGTAGAAGAACACGTTGACGCACATGGCGTAGACGATGATGGTGGCCAAGGTCTTGATGGCGTCCTTGCCGGGGTCGAAGCCGGTGAGCCTGCGCACCACGAAGAGCAGGAGCAGCAGGATGGCGGGACCGGAGCAGAACGCCGAGGAGAGGAAGCGCGCCGCCATGATGGCCGTGAGCCAGTAGTGGCGGCCGGGGATGCCGGCGTAGAGGAAGGCCGTGACCGTGTGGATGGAGAAGGCCCAGAGAATGGAGATGTAGATGAGCGGCTTCACCCACTTGGGCGGGTCGGTGTCCTTGAGCTCGGCCTCCAGCGTCACCCAGCCGATGACGATGTTCAGGCCGAGATAGCCGCACAGCACGATCATGTCATAGAACATGACCGAATTGGGCGTGGGATAGAGCATGACATTGAGCATGCGCTGCGGCTGGCCGAGGTCCACCACGATGAAGAGCGCGCACATGATGACGGCGGCCACGGCCATGAACTCGCCGAAGATGATCATGCGCTTGAACTTCTTGTAGTGGTGGAAATAGGCGGGCAGCACGAGCATCACCGCCGAGGCGGCCACGCCCACGAAGTAGGTGAACTGCGAGATGTAGAGCCCCCACGAGACATCGCGGCTCATGCCCGTGATGCCGAGGCCGTTGAAGAGCTGGTCGAGATAGACGATGCCGCAGAGCGCTATGATGCAGCAGAGGAAGAGCAGCCACACATAGTAGCACCTTGGGCCGGTGAGGAGTTTTTCAAGCATGGCCTTTCTCCTTACACGAGGTAGTAGACGCCGGGCTGGGTGCCGAGGCTCGGCTTGCGGCGGATGCTGTAATTGGCGGCAAGGGCCTTGCGCACCGGCGAGTCCGGGTCTTCCAGGTCGCCGAAGAGCAGGCGCCCGTCCGAGGCTTCCACACAGGCCGGGAGCTTGCCTTCATTGAGCCGCTCCACGCAGAAGTTGCACTTTTCCACCACGCCGATCATGCGCGTGGGGAAGGCCGGGTTGGGCACCGGGTCGGGCAGGTGCAGGCGCGGGTCGATGAAGTTGAAGGAGCGCGCGCCGTAGGGGCAGCCGGCCATGCAGAAACGGCAGCCGATGCAGCGGTGGTAGTCCATGGCGACGATGCCGTCTTCCATCTTGTAGGTGGCCTGCGTGGGGCACACGCGCACACAGGGCGGATTGGTGCAGTGGTTGCACAGAAGCATGTAGGGCTTGTCGCGCACCGCCGTGTTCAGGTGGTTGTTCATGTCGTCCGGGAACACGTGGTCAAAGCTGTCCGTCCAGATCCACTTGACGTTGCGGTCGCCCGGAATGTCGGGGATATTGTGCGCCTTCGCGCAGGCCGCGATGAGCGGCGCGTAGTCGGCCTCGGTCTTCAGGCGGCGCGTGTCGATGACCATGGCCCAGCGCTTCGCGTGGAGCATGCCCTCGCGCTTGACATATTTGCCCGGGGCCACCTGGGCTTTCGCCTCGCCCGCAAGCGCCGTCATCCCGCCGGCAAGGGCAAAGGCCGAAAGCCCCGCCACCTTGAGGAACTTTCTTCTGCTCGTCTTCATCGCTTGCCCTCCGTGGGAATGATGTGGCAAGTCCAGCAGTAGGGATAGACGCTGTTGGCCACATGGCACTTTTCGCAGAATTCCGCGTAGTTGGAATGGCACTTCAGACAGGTGTTCTGAAGGCTGATGACCCACTTCTTGCCGTTGAGCGCGGACTCATACACGCGGTTCTCCTCGCGCAGGGCCTGGTCGCGCCATTCGTCGAGCAGGCGCATGTGCTGGGCGCGCATGAATTCCGTGTCTTCGATACATTGCTTTTCGCCCGCGGGCAGGACAACGCCGGTCTTGGTGTAGTCCTGGCCGATCCAGCTCGTCCAGAAGGGCGAGCTGAAGACCGCCACAAAGATGACGATGCCGATGATGACAGCTTTGGCGTTATACATTTATCGGCCCTCCCCCTGGCTTTCGGCGTTGCCGTCCGCCGGAGCTTCCTCGTCCAGGGCCTCCTCGGGCAGGTCTTCCTGGCGCAGGTTCATGGTGCGCTTGGCTTCGCCCTTCATGACGAGGGCATTGCCCACAAGCTCGTGCAGGCCGCTGATGGTGCAGCCCGGGGCCCAGTAGTCGGCGAGCGGCGGCAGGGTGGCGCGGTCGATGGCGCAGACGCAGGCCATGTGGTTGACGCCGTATTTCTGCTGCACATAGCGCAGGGCGTTGCCGCGCGGCATGCCGGAGCGCATGCGCAGTTCCATGATCTCTTCGGTGTTCAGGCCCGAGCCCGCGCCGCAGCAGAAGGTCTGCTCGCGGATGGTGTTCTCGGGCATTTCCACGAAGTTGTCGCAGACATGCTTCAGCACATAGCGGGGCTCGTCCAGAAGGCCCATGCCGCGCGCCGGGTTACAGGAGTCGTGCCAGGTGGTCACGAGGTTGGCGTTCCTGCGCGGGTCGAGCTTGAGCTTGTTGTGGCGGATGAGGTCGGCCGTGAACTCGGCGATGTGGATCATCTTGGTGGATTTGGCCACATCGAACACCGTGCCCGTGATGGGCGAGACCGGCACTTCCATGTTGGCCGGCGCCGGGCCGTTGTAGGTGTCCATGTACTGGTTGATGACGCGCCACATGTGGCCGCACTCGCCGCCGAGCAGCCACTTGACGTTGAGGCGCTCGGCCTCGGCGTACATCTTGGCGTTGAGCTTCTTCGCCATGTTGAAGGAGACGAAGGAGCCGAAGTTGCCGCCTTCGGAGGCGTAGGTGGAGAAGGTATAGTCGAGGTCGAGCTCGTGGAAGAGGAGCAGGTAGCCCATGAAGGTGTAGATGCCCGGCTCCGCGAACACGTCGCCCGAAGGCGTGATGAACAGGATCTCGGCGTTCTTCTTGTTGAAGGGCGTTTTCGGGCGGATGCCGGTGACGGTCTCGCAGTCGTCGGCGAGCATCTCCACGATCTCCACATAGGAATGCGGCTGGATGCCCAGATGGTTGCCCGTGAAGCTGCAGTTCTTCACCGGGTCCATGATCCAGTGGAGCCCGAGGCCCACCTCGTGCAGCAGTTCGCGCACGATCATGGTGATTTCGGCGGTGTCGATGCCGTAGGGGCAGAAGAGCGAGCAGCGGCGGCATTCCGTGCACTGGTAGGCGTAGTAGAAGAGCTCCTTCACCACGTGCATGTCCCAGCCGCGCGCGCCCACGCGCTTGCCGAGCAGCTTGCCGAGCATGGTGTGGTCGCGCCGGTAGAGCGAGCGCAGAAGCTCGGCGCGCAGCACGGGCATGTTCTTGGGGTCATTGGTGCCCAGGAAGAAGTGGCACTTGTCCGCGCAGGCGCCGCAGCGCACGCAGATGTCCATGAAGAGCTTGAGCGAGCGGTGCTTCTCGAGCCTGTCGGCGAAGGCGTCGCAGAGGATCTTTTCCCAGTCTTCGGGGAGGTTCCAGTTTTCGGCCGTGGGGTCCCACTCATGGGGATGCGGCATGTGCAGCATCTCCATGGTCTCCATCTTGGCCGGGTAGCAGTAGCTGCCGGGGATGAAGTCCGGCTTGGTGTCGAACCAGTCCTTGTCCGGAAAGGCCGGGCGGCTGGCGACGAGCATTTGCGGCGTGGGGAGTTTTGCCATCGTGGTGCCTCCTTACTCGGCAGCCTTTTCGGGTTGCTTTTCCAGGGGAAGCCCCGCCTCGGCCATGGCGTCGCGGTAGGCGTCCTCGTATTCGGGATAGGTGAAGTACTGCTTGGGCGGGTTCCAGGGATTGATGTGCCTGATGCGCCGCGAATTGTTGGCCATGTTGCGCGTGGGGCTGAAGAACACGCCGGGCATGTGCGCGAGCTTGGAGAAGGGGAAGTACATGAGCAGCACACAGACGAGCGTCAGGTGGATGAAGAAGAGCCCGTTGATGCCCGCGGCCGAGACCGGCGCAAAGTGCGTGAGGCCCATGAGGTAGATCTTCACCTGCGAGATCTCGGTCTTGTCGAAATAGCGCAGGCACAGCCCGCTACAGACGATGCCGAGCAAAAGCCAGAGCGGGAAATAGTCGTTGGCGAGCGAGATATAGCGCAACCGGTAGTTCCACACGCGGCGCGCCAGAAGGAAGAGCAGGGCCACGAGCGCGAGGCCGCCCGTCCAGTAGAAGCGCGGGCTTCCCACCTGCATGATGCCGTCGATGGTCTCCACCCAGGTGATGGGCGCGGGCACGGGCTCCATGAAGAAGCGGAAATGGCGGATGAAGATGACGAGCACCGAATAGTGGAAGATGAGCGCGAAGGCCCAGAGCCACAGGGAGGAATAGTAGATGAGGCGGGGGCCCTTGTTCACGGGGTCGTTTTCCACGATCTCCGCGCTGGTGTTGCGGAAGAGCGAGCGGAAGAGGAAGACCTCGGTGAACATGCGCTTGACCACGCCCCAGGTGGTGCTGGGGCAGTCGATCTTGGCCTGCTTGATGAAGTCGAGCGACTGCTCCTGGCCGCCGGTGGTGGGGATGCAGAAGGGCACCGGGGATTTCGCCCAGTACGCCATGCGCCAGATCATGCCGCCGATGAAGACGAGCACCGCCGCATACGGCAGCACCACGCCGAAGAGCGGCGCGAGCCCCACGCTCGCTCCGATCCAGGCGATGGCCGCGATGAGCAGCACGAGGACCAACGATGCAAACATTCCCTACCTCGCTTGGCTGGGGTTCTGTCCAGGGGCCGCGTGGTCCCTGGGGGCCTTTTCCGGGCTCTCGGGCTCCGGGGCTTGCGCCATGCCGGGCCCGTTTTCAAGGCGCTGCGCCCAGCGGGCGAGCTGGGCGTGCTGGTTCTTGATCTCCTTGATGCGCGACTCGGCCACGGTCTCCCGCGCTTCGGCATAGATGTCGAAGGCGAGCAGCGCCAGGGTGTCGAGGCGCGATTCCGCGTCGAGATAGTCCTCAAGGCGCCCCTTGAGGCGCATCTCGGGCATGACCTTTTCGCGGAGGATGGGCTTCATGAGATAGAAGACCGCAAGGCTCTGGCTGGGCGCGAACTTCTGCACGGCGCGCAGCTTGACGAAGCGGTCAAGCGAGGCGCGCACCGTGGCGGCCTCCACGTCCTCCCCGGCCACGGCGTCGAAGAGCACGCCCGCGGCCTCGCGCGTCATGTGCGCCACAGGGTTGGTGAAGGGGTCGCTCGCGGTGCGCAGAAAGCCCGTGGTCTCGAGGGGGTAGGTGGCGAAGACCGCCTCCACCCAGGAGTCGACCACTTCTTTCTTGTGCGCGCGCAGGATTTTCAGCGATCGCATGCCCGGCCCGGGTTTGCGCGAAAAAAGGCGCCCGGCGCGTCCGCCGGAACTGCCCCTTCCGCGTGAACATGGATTCCCCCGGTATACGGGGGAAAGGGGCTTTGCGTCAAGTCCTCCCCGTGCTTTTGCAGGGGAACAAGGCAGCGGGATCACAGTTGTTTTTGCGAAAATCCCGAAAAGGTGAAGGCAGGCAGGTTTCGGACGCGTTGCCGCGGCAGCCCCGCGAGCCCATCGGAGGCGCCGGCCTGCGTCCGCAGGCTTTGGGGACTGGATCTCGGGAATTTTCTTGAAAATGTTTAAAAAAGAGTCTAGGCTGTCGGCTACTTTCTTCAAGAGGAGTCATATCACTATGCGCAGTATCCGAATCATCCTGCCCGTGCTCATGGGCCTGCTCGTTCTCACCGGCTGCCAGCAGCAGGAAAGCCAGGTCGCCCAGCCGAAAATCGCCATTGTGGACATGGGCCGCGTCATGCGCGACAGCGAGCCCGGCAAGGAAGGCGTGAAATTCCTCGAGGCCCAGCAGGCCGGCATGCAGGAACAGCTCGACGCCATCCAGGACCGCCTCGAAAAGAACCCCAAGGACGAGGCGGCCATGCAGGAGCTCCAACGCGTCTATGCCGCCTCGCAGCAGCGCATGCAGGCCGAGCAGCAGAACGTGGTCAACCTGCTCTTTGACAGCGTGCAGCGCGTGGTCAACAGCTACCGCGAGGCCCAGGGCTTTGACATGATCCTCGGGGCCGAGGCCGTGGCCTCCTTCAAGCCCGGCGCGGATGTCACCGCGGCCATCATCGCGGAAGTGAACAAGCAGAAGGTGGAGTTCAAGCCCGTGCCCGAAAGCGCGCTTTCCGGCATGGCCCCCGAGGGCGCGCCGGAAGCCGCCCCCGCCCCGGCCGTGGTTCCCCCGCCTGCGGAAAAGCCTGCGGAAGCCGCCCCGGCCAACTAGGCCGCGAAAAAAATGCCGCCGCGCCGATGCGGCCGCCAACGCAACGAAAAACGCCTGCCCCCGGCAGGCGTTTTTCGTTTTCTCGCTTTTTCGCCCGCTTTCCGTTCACTCCGGGCGCCGAAACAGGGCCATATATTCCTGGTTGCCCTTGGGTCCCTTGATGGCCGCCGGGAGCACGCCGCCGGCCTCGAGGCCGAGCACCCCGGTGCAGAAAGTGACGATCTTGTCCACCGCGCGCTGGCGGGCGGCCTCGTCGCGCACCACGCCGCGCACGGCCTCGCCCGGGCCGAGCTCGAACTGCGGCTTGATGAGCAGGGCCGCGAGGCCCCCGGGCCTGAGCCACGCCATGCAGGGCGGTAATATCAGGGTGAGCGAGATGAAGGAGACATCGCCCGTGAGCAGGTCCACGGGCTCGGGAATGAGCCCCGGCTCGGCGTAGCGCAGGTTCACGCCCTCGAGGTTGACCACGCGGGGGTCGGCGCGCAAGCGTTCGTGGAGCTGGGCGCGCCCCACGTCCACGGCATAGACGCGGGCGGCCCCGCGCTGGAGCAGGCAGTCGGTGAAGCCGCCGGTGGAGGCGCCGGCATCCACGCAGGCCAGGCCCGTGACATCAAGATGGAAATTGTCGAGCAGGGTGAGCAGCTTGTAGGCGCCGCGGCTCACATAGCGCTCGCCTGGCAGAAGCGCGAGCCGCGTGCCCTGGGGATAGCCGTGGCCCGGCTTGGGCACCGGCACAGGGTGCTGCCCCGGGGGCGAACCCTCTGGCGGCGCGAGCGCGATGCGCCCGGCCATGATGAGGCTGCGCGCCTTTTCGCGGCTTTCGGCCAGGCCCTGCTCAAAGGCGAGCTGGTCGGCGCGCACGCGGGCCTTGGCCATGCGGCTCAGTAGACCACGCTGTAGGACATGACCTCGGGCCGGTGGAAGAAAAACTCCACGCGGCGGTTCACGGCGCGGCTTTCCTCCGAGATGCCGGGCTTGAGCGGCCGCGTCTCGCCGTAGGCCACGCCGCGCAGGCGCGTGGGCTTGACGCCGTGGTCCGCGAGGTAGCGCAGCACGGCCGCGGCGCGGGCGCCGGAAAGCTCCCACGGCGAGTCATAGGGCGGCCGGGCCTCGCTGCCGTCGGCATGGCCGCGTACCACGAGATAGAGGTTGTATTCCTTCATGATGTCGAGCACGTCGCCCAAAACCTTGATGCCCTCGGGCTGGAGGGCCACCTCGCCGGGCTTGAACATGATGTCCGAATTGACGCGCAGCTGCACGCCCACGTCGTCGGCGCTGATGCCCGAGGCGTTCTGCGGCACCGCGTCGGCCATGAGCATCTGCTTGAGCTTCTGGGCGATGGCGTAGTGGGATTTCTCCACCTCGCTGATCTTGAGGTCGCGCGTGTCGATCTTGTCCGTGTTCTGGATGAAGGGATTGTTGGACACGGGCGAGGTGGCGCTGGAGTCGAAGTTGCGCTCGCCGCTGAAATAGGCGGCGAGGCCGGCGCGGGTCTCCGGCGGCACCATGTTCAAGATCCAGAGCAGGAGAAAGAAGGCCATCATGGCCGTCACGAAGTCGGCGTAGGCCACTTTCCATGCGCCGCTCATAGTGCCTCCTTGTATGGCAAGGCCGGCTTGGCCCGAAAACTCCATTCCCGCATACGGGGCATGCGGGAATGGACAGTGATTTGCAAGATGCTTGCCGTGCCCGGCCTAGTTGCTCTTGAGCTTCTCTTCCATCTCCGGGAAGGTGGGCCGGAACGGGTAGGGGATGGCCCGGCGCCCGTATTCCACGGCGATGAGCGGCGTGGACCCGCGGATGGCCGCGGCCAGCGCTTCCTTCACGGCGTTGAAGTAAAAATGCTCTTCGGCGACGTAGTTCTCGAGCTTGGAGCCCATGGGCCCGAAGAGGCCGTAGCAGCAGAGGATGCCGAAGAAGGTGCCCACGAGGGCCGCGCCGATGTGGTGGCCGAGCACGTCCGGCGGCTCGTTGATCATGCCCATGGTGACGACAACGCCGAGCACGCAGGCCACGATGCCCATGCCCGGCAGGGACTCGGCCATGTGCGTCACGAGGTGCGCGGGCAGCATGCCCTCCTCGCGCATGGTCTCCATGTCCATGTCCATGAGGCTGTCGATGTCGGCCGGGTCGCCCGTGGTCAGGTAGACGCGCAACGTGTCGCCGATGAAGTGGACGAGGGTGGAATCCTTGGAGATATTGGGATACTTGCTGAAAATGGGGCTGGATTCGGGCTTTTCCACGTCGCCTTCGATGCTGATGACGCCCTCGCGGTGCATCTTGGAAAAGAGCGCGTAAAGGAGCGCCAGCGTCTCGAGGTAGCGGGCCTTGCTCGAGCCCGGGTCGGCGAAGAGGTGCTTGAGGCTCTTCAAGATGAGCCCGAAGGTGTACTTGGTCTGGCTGCCGAAGAAGGCGCCCATGGCGCAGCCGAGGATGATGATGAATTCCGCCGGCTGGAAGAGCACGCCCCAGTCGCCGTGGGACATGGTGTAACCCACGCCCACGGAGACTCCGACAACGATGAGGCCTATGAGCAGATACATGCCGTACCGCCTGTGCGGCCGCCCCCCATGCCGGCGGGCGCTCCGCGTGCTTCTCCGATTGCGGGCACATGCCCGCGGACAGGACTGTATACTATTCCGCTGTCCAGCTCAACGGCGGAATGGGGCGAAACTTTAGGGCGCTCCGCGCGGGCCGTCCCCGCCGTCACTTCGCGCAGTCATCTCCCGCCGTCACTTGCCCTCACCTCCCCCTCATTTCCCGAAGACGCCCCGCAAAAGCTCGCCCGCCCGGCCGAGGTCGTCGCGGACGCTCCCGCCTCTTGTCTGGCCGGCCGGTGGCGTCCCGCGCTGGTTGTTGAGGAGCCGGGGGATGACCGTCTTGCCCGCATCCAGGGCGAACTTCGGGTCGACGCTCACGGCCACGGCGTCGAAGGGCCCCTTGAAAGTGAGGGGGATGTTGAGGCCCGCGGCGCTCACCGTGGCCGAGCCCTCGAGATATTCACGCGGCAGGCTCGCGCGCGCCTCGCCCCTCAGGGAAATGCCCTGTGCCGTGGCCGTCACGGGCTTGGCCGTGATCTCGCCCCTGCTGGCCGTGAAGGGCGCGCTCACCATGGTGACGCGGTCGGGGATGCCGCCCTTGAGCATGGGCAGGGCGCGCAGCTTTTCGGCAGCCTCGCGCAAGGCCGGGGCGGAGAGGTCGCGCGCCTCGAGCTTGCCCTCGCCGGTGAGGCTGGCCAAAAGGGCCGGAGCGCCCGCGCCCGCCGCCCTGAGGCGCGCCGTGAAGCCGGCGCTCCCTGAGGCCAGCCCCGCCTTGCCGGCGGCGGCGCAGAGCGCGCCGATATCAATGCCCGCGCCGCTTGCGTTGACGCTGTAGGCCGAAGCCGGGAGGTCGGCAGTGGCCGTGCCCTTGAGCGCGCCGCCGCTGCGGATGCTGGCGGAAAAATCACCGAGGGTATAGCGCCCGCTCTGGCCCGTGATGCGGGCCGCCATGTCGCGAAGGCCAAAGCCCCCGTAGCGCAGCTCGGCCACGGCGAGGCCCAGGTCGAGCGCGGGCAGGGCGCTGGCGGAGCTTGCGCTCCCGGTCTTGGGGGCGCCCTTGGCGGGACTCTGGCCTACGGGCGCCCGGTTTTCCACCGCTGGGCTGCCCTTTTCGGCCGTGAGCCACGGGTCGAGCGCAACCGCGCCCACGCGCAGCTTGCCGCCGAGCGAGAGGGGCGCCTGCGCGGCCGTGGGCAGGTCCACGGTGAGGTCGCCCGCGAGGGTGAGGCCGGCCGCCCTTGCGTCAAGGCCGCCGAGCCGCAGGGCCGGAGTGGCATAGGCCACCCGGGTCCGCACATCAAGGGTATCGGGCGCCCCCTTGGGGAGCGCCAAGCCCCCGAGCGCGGCCATCCTGCGCGCCGAGCCGGTGATCGCCACGTCGCCGGCAACGGCCAGGGGCTCGAGGTTCGCGTTGCCCTTGAAGGTCAGCAGGGCCTGCGGCGCGGCGTTGCCGGCCTCGCCCAGTTGGAGCCGGGCGTCAACGACGCCCTTTTTTCCCGACCAGTCGAGAGCGGCGCGCAGCTCGAGCGCGTCCCCCGCACCCCCCGCTCCCACGGGCAGCTTCGCGCCGGCGAGCGCCGCCAGCTTGGCCGCGGAGCCGGCGAACGTGACATCGCCCTTGAAGGCCGGCGGCGCAAGCCATCCCTCGCCCTTGAGCTCCAGCCGGCCCTGCGGCGCGGTGAGCCGCGCCTCGGCCAGGCCCAGCCGGAGCGCGGCGAGGTCGAGCGCGCCCTCGCAGGTGAGTTGCAGCGGCGCGAGCTCGCGCGGGACCATGCCCCGAAGCGGGGTGAAGGCCACGGAAACCTGCCGGAAGGTCAGGTTGGGCGCGTAATAGCGCAGCTCGCCCTTGAAGGCGAGATTGCCCTCCAGAAGCGGCGTGGCCTGTTCGCCAGCTTCCTCTCCACTCTGGCGCGCGCCGGCCTCCCGGGCCCTTTCGCGCAGCAGGAGCACCATGTCGCCCTGGATGCCGGCCTCCTCGCGGCGGCGCAGGTTTTCCAGCGCAAGGTTGAAGCCCGAGACGCGGATGTCGCGGGCGCCGTCCTCAAGGTGGAGGGCGCCCTGGCTCACGGTGAGGCGCCCGAGCTCGAAGGGCAGCGCGTCGTCCGGGGCCTTGCGCCCCCTCGTGTCGCTGGCGCCCGGGGCTTGCGCCGGCCCGCTTTCCGCATCGCCGGCGGCGGCCGCGGCCAGGCGGATGTCGGCCTCGGGCCGGTCCAGCCTGAGCTCGCTGACGACGAGAGCGCCCGACAAAAGCGGTTCCAGCTCGAGGCGCGCCATCCCCCCCGCAAGCGACACGGCCACGGCATTCCCGTCGAGCACGCCGCTCCAGCGGGCCGCGCCGAAGCGCAGCCCGGGCGGCAGCAGGGAGATATGCGGCGTCTCCTTGAGCTCCAGCGGCGCGCCGGTGGCCTTTTCCGTGGCTTCGGCGATGCGCCGGACGATGAAGCCCGCATCCATGTGGGTGACATAGAACGCCGCCCCGACGACGCCGAGGACGAGGACGCCCAAGATACAGAGAAGGACTCGTTTCATGCGGCCTCCGCAGCGGCCCGCGCAGGCGACAGCGCCGCCCCGTGGCTATGGCAAGCTCTCTACAGGAAGTCACGGCGCCCCGCAAGCCGGGTTTACCGGCGGGGCAAAAGCCGCTACAACAGGGCATGGTCTTGTTGCAGGCATTCGGGGGCGTGCTGAGCCTTTTGCTCGTGGTGGGCGTGGGGTATGTGCTGGCCGGGCGCGGCTGGTTCCCGCCGGCGGTGCGCGGCCTGCTGCCCAAGCTCGTGACCAATGTGGCGCTCCCGCCCTTCCTCATGTGCACCATTTTGCGCTCCTTCGGCCGCGAGGACCTCTGGCGCATGCTCCAGGGCACGCTGTTGCCGCTCCTCGCCATGGTGCTCATGTATGCGCTCGCCTATGCGGTGGGCCGCGCCGCCGGCGTGGAGCGCCGGCACTTCGGGCTTTTTTGCGCCTGCGTCTCCAACCCGAACACCATCTTCATCGGCATCCCGGTCAACATGGCGCTCTTCGGAGAGGAGGCCGTGGCCTATGTGCTCCTCTACTATTTTGCGAGCACGTCCTTTTTCTGGACAGTGGGCAACTACGCCATCAGCAGGGACGAGCGCGCGCCCGGCGCCGCCGCACCGCGGGCGGACGGGGATGGCCACCCGGGCGGCGGGAGGCGCAAGGCGCTCGTTTCCGCGCCGGTGTTCGGCTTTCTCGCCGGCATCTCGCTGGCGCTTTTGCATGTGGAGCTGCCGGGCTTTCTGCTGGAGGCCGCGCGCCTCGTGGGCAGCCTCACCACGCCGCTGGCCCTCATCTATATCGGCGTGACCCTGCACGAGATGGATCTGCGCCATTTGCGCGTCACGCGCGACATGGCGCTGGCGCTCACGGGCCGCATGGTGGCGAGCCCGCTTTTGGTCTGGGCGCTCTTGCCGCTGTTCGGCCTGCCCTCGCTCATGGGCAAGGTCTTCGTCATGCAGGCGTCGCTTCCCGTGCTCATGCAGGTGGCCATCCTGAGCGGCTATTACAATACCGACCCGGAGTTCGGCTCGCTCATGGTCTCCTTGTCCACGCTCGCCTGCGCCGTGACCATCCCTGTCTATATGCTGCTGTTATCGCTGTGAGCGGCGCCCCTCACGCCCCGTGCGGTTCGGGCCGCGATTCCGGCCCGCGCGAGAGCAGCCAGGAGAAGGTCGCGCCCAGGAGCGCCACGCCCGCCAGCACCCGGATGGCCACGGGCAGTCCCGCCATGTCGGCCACCCAGCCGAGGACGGGCTGGGCCACGCCGCCGAGGCTGGTGGCGAGGCCCAGGGTCACGCCCGAGGCGAAGCCGATATTGCGCGCGAGGAGCCGCTGCCCGAGCACCACCTGCGAGCTGAAGGGCGCATAGAGCACGAAGCCGAGCAGGGGCAGGCAGGCATAGGCCCAGACCACCGAGGGCGCGAGGCTGAAGGCGAGCACCGCGAAGGGCATCACCGAGAAAGCGAGGCGGATGACCGGCACGCAGCCGATGCGGTCGGAGAGCATGCCGCCCATGATGTTGCAGGCCACGCCGCAGGAGCAGAAAATCACGAGCGCCACAGCGCCCGCGGCCTTGGATTGCCCAAACACGTTCACCCAGTAGAGCGGGATGAAGGCGTTGCAGCCCACGAACACCGTGGAGCGGGCCACGATGACCACGGTGAGCCGCGAAAATTCATGCCAGTTGTTGACCGGCCTGGGGCCGGCAGCGGGCCCGGCCTCGGCCGGACTTTTTTGCGGCCCCTTGGTCGCCCCGCGCCCGAGGCGGGTGATGGCGAGGAGCAGCACAGCGGCCATCACAAGGCCGAGCACGCCGAAAACGCCCATGCCCTTCATGCCGAAGCCGCCCACGAAGGCCGCCACGAGCAGCGGCCCGAGGATGAAGCCGGTATTGCCGCCGATGGAAAAGATGCTGAGGCCCATGCCCTTGCTCTCGCCCGAAACGCGGTTGGCATGGCGCGCGCCTTCGGGGTGGAACAGGGCCGCGCCCACGCCGCTGATGGCGATGGCCGTGAAAATGGCCCAGTAGCTCGAGAGAAAGCCCATGCAGGCGATGCCGCAGCCGGCCAGCGCCACGCCCACGGGCAAGAACCACGGCTTGGAGAGCCTGTCGGCGAGCAGCCCGAACACCGGCTGGATGATGGACGACAGGCAGGAATAGGCGAGCATGAGGCCGCCCGTGGCCTGGTAGTCGAGCCCGTAGGCCGAGCGCAGGTAGGGGAGCGCCGCAGGCAGCGCGCCGGAATTGACATCGCAGGACATGTGCCCCAGGGCGAGGAGAAAGATCTTCTTCTTTTCCATGCCCCGGAAGCTACGCCTGCGGGCGAAAAATTCAAGCCGTTTTCCCGGGCTTGCGGGCGTAGCCGCGCGGTGTGAGCATGTACGGGCCCGCCAGCCGGCTCTCGGAATTGCCGATGATGACGAGAGTCAGCATGTCGGCCCAGGCCGGGTCGGCTTCGGCGAGCGTGGTGAGCCTGACCTCCTGCCCGGGGCGATACGCCTTGCGCACCATGCCCACCGGGCAGGAGGCATCGCGCAGGCCCCGGGCCATGTCGAAAGCCATGCCGAGATAATCGGGCCGCCCGTGGGAGCGCGGATTGTAGAGCACACAGACGAAATCCGCCGCCAGCGCGGCGTGAAGCCGCGCCCGGATGCGGTCGAGCGGGGTGAGCAGGTCGCTCAGGCTGATGCAGGCGAAATCATGGGTCAGCGGCGCGCCGAGAAGGGCCGCGGCGGCGCACAGCGCCGGCACGCCGGGCACCACGCTGAAGGGCATAATCCCGAGCAGCCCGCGCTCTTCCAGTATCTCCAGCGCAAGGCCGGCCATGGCGTAGATGCCCGCGTCGCCGGAGCTGACAAGGGCGGTGGGAACCCCTCCGAGGGCCGCGTCCGCCGCGGCGGCGCAGCGCTCGCGCTCCTGGCGCATGCCCGAGCTGAGGAGCCGCTTGCCGGCAAGAAGCTCCTGCGGGAGCAGGTCGAGATAAAGCCTGTAGCCGACCACGCAGGATGCCGCCGTAAGCGCGGCCTGTGCCTCGGGGGTGAGCAGGCTCGCGTCCCCGGGGCCGATGCCCACGGCGGTGAGCGGCGCGGGAGCAGCGGGAGTTTTCGGCATCAATTTTCTCCTTGGCAAACAGCGACAGCCACGGTGACGCGGCCCTGAAAGACCGTCTTGGGCGCCAGCAGCACGGCGTTCGCGGCGGCCCGTGCTTCTTGCGCGGCCAGCAGGGCAGCCGCTTCGCAAACACTGAATGGGGGGAGGCCGAAGCGCAGCCCGGCGGCTTCCGACGGGTGCGGCACGGGCACAACCGCGAGCTCCGGCGCAGGGTACGCCAGCAGGCGCACGCCGAGGCGGCGGGCGGCTTCCACAAGGCCCGGCTCTCCCGCTTTTTCCTCCACCGTGGCGAGGCTTGCCAGGGCCGCCGCTTCCAGCCCGTGCTCCGCCAACGTCTCGCGCACGGCCCTCTCGATGCTCGCCGCGTCCACGCCCCGGCGGCAGCCCACGCCGGCGTGCAGCAAAGGCGCGGCCATGCGGAGCACGTCCGGGCGGGGGTGGATGAATTTCCAGTGGATATGCACGAGGGGGAGGGTTCCGCATGCCTTTTCGGCGCCGCGCAGGAAGCGCGGCTCCCGGGCCTCGGGGAGGCACGAAAGGGGGTCGCTCAAGGGCACGGGCTCGCCCTCCAGCAGGGCCGCGGCCACGCGCGGGAGCTTGTCCCAGTCGAGGATGCGCAAGGATGCGGCGCGGGCGAGCTCGTCCAGCGCCGGGGGGCTGCCGGGGTGGGCGTCAGAGGCCGTGGTGATGACAGGCTCCCCGCCGAGCAGGGCCGCCACATGCCGGGCAAGGCTGTTGCCGCCTCCCCAGTGTCCCGAGAGCAGGCTCACCGCATGGCGGCCGGCGGCGTCCAGCACCACCACGGGCGCGTCCTCGCTCTTGTGGCGCAAAAGCGGCGCCAGCGCCCGCACGGCGATGCCGGCCGCGCCGACGACGATATGGCCACGATACGTGCGAAAATCCCGCGCCAGCGCGTCGGCGAAGCGCGCGAAGGGAACGGCCGCCGCTTCCCCGTTCTCCCGGTCAGGGGCGCAGAGGCGCGCCGGCGCCAAGAGGCGGCAGTCGGCCACGCTGCCCCCTTCGGGCGCCCCCCAGGGCTGTTCCGCGAGGCGTGCCACGAGCCTATGCCCCGTGGCAAGGCCCTCCCGGCTGAGCGTCCAGCAGACGAGAGCGCAAAACGGCGCCTCAGCCCGCGTTTGGGGAAAACATCGCGGCCGCCGGCGCCGCAGCAAGAAACGCCGCACCGGACTCAGGCCGGGAATTTCACCGCCTTGGCCGCAGTGAGGGCGCGGTCGAAGTCGTCCTTGGTATGCGCGAAGGAGACCATGCCCGTCTCGAAGCCCGAGGGCGCGAGATAGATGCCCTGGGCCCGCATCTGCTTGTAAAATGCCGTAAAGAGCTTCTGGTCGCATTTCTTGGACTGCTCGAAGTTGGCCACCGGCGTCGCGCTGAAGAAGGGGCAGAACATGGAGGCGATGGTAGGCATCTGCACGGCGACACCCTTGGCGCGGAGGATGTCGGCGAGCTCTTTGGCGAAGGCCGCGGTGCGCTTTTCAAGGGCCGCGTAATCCTCGGTCTTGAGGCGGGTGAGGGTGGCGAGGCCCGCGGCCATGGCCAGCGGATTGCCCGAGAGCGTGCCCGCCTGGTAGACATCGCCCGCCGGGGCCACGCGCTCCATGTAGCGGCGCTTGCCGCCGAAGGCGCCCACCGGAAGGCCCCCGCCGATGATCTTGCCGAAGCAGGTGAGGTCGGGGTCGATGCCGAAGCGCGCCTGCGCCCCGCCATAGGCGAGGCGGAAGCCGGTGATCACCTCGTCGAAGATGAGCAGGCTTCGGTATTCCTCGGTGAGCTGCCGCAGGCCCTCGAGGAAGCCGGGCAGCGGCAGCACGAGGCCCATGTTGGCGGCCACGGGCTCCACGATGACGGCCGCGATGTGCTCGCCGTGCTTCTGGAAGCAGGCGGTGGCGGCCTCGAGGTCGTTGTAGGGCACGAGCAGGGTCTCTTCCACCACGGCCCTGGGCACGCCCGGCGTGCCCGGAATGGAGAGCGTGGCGACGCCCGAGCCCGCGGCGGCGAGGAAGGGGTCGGCGTGGCCGTGGTAGCAGCCGATGAACTTGACCACCTTGTCCCGGCCCGTGACCGCGCGCGCGAGGCGCAGGGCGCTCATGGTGGCTTCGGTGCCGGAATTGACCATGCGCACCATCTCGAGCCCGGGCATGGCCGCGACCACTTCTTGCGCGAGCTTCACCTCGTCCGGGCAGGGCGCGCCGAAGCTGGTGCCCCGGCCCACGGCCTCGCGAAGGGCGGCCGTCACGGAAGGCTCGTCATGGCCGAGGATCATGGGCCCCCAGGAGAGCACGAAATCCACATAGACCCGGCCGTCCACGTCCTTGAGGTGGGCGCCGTGGGCCTCGGCGATGAACAGGGGCAGGCTCTCCACATTGCGGCAGGCCCGGACAGGGCTGTTGACGCCGCCGGGGATGAGGGCGCAGGCCGCTTCGTAGAGTTCGCGCGAACGGTCGTCCATGAGGGCTCCTTGTGCTGGCGCCCGCTGCCGGCATGTGCCGGCATTCAGGCGAAATAGGTCATGGAAGTCTTTTTCAGTTCCTTGAGGCTGCGCAGGATGGCGTATTCCCGCAGGGGCCATGCGGCCAAAAGGTCGTCCACCACGCCGAGGCATTCGGCCTCGCTGCGGCCGTGGGCCATGGTGTAGAGGGTATAGGGCCAATCCGCGGCCGGGCTCGGGCGGTAATAGGCGTGGGAGACGCGCGGATGCTTGGCGGCGATGGGCCCGCAGGCGCGGGCCTCCTCCTCGCTGGCGATCCAGGCCACCATGGCGTTGTGCGTCCAGCCGGTGCGCTGGTGGCGGATGCTGGCGCCGAAGCGGCGGATGGCGCCGCTTTCCATAAGGCGCGTGAGCAGCGCGAGCACCTCTGCCTCGGTGAGCCCCGCCTGCGCGGCGATGTCCGCGTACGGGGTGAGCGAGTCGGGGATGTTCCCCTGCACGATGGCGAGCGCCGCGCGTTCGGCGGCGCTGAAGGCGGGCGGCATGGCGGCTCCGGGGCCTGGTGATTGCATTGCTTGCGAGAGGGGCATGTACGTCTGTACTGTATCTGTACTGCCGAAATTATCCGTCAAAAACAGCCTTTTTGCTGCTGGCTGCGTCAGAGAAAAATTTTCTCGGTCGAGTACTTAAGTACACTCCCGTCGAAAATTTTTATCTTCCTTGCCAGCAGCAAAAAATCTTATTTTTTAGGATTCTTCCGGCACCAGCACCCGTCTTTCGCTTCGCTCCAGACGGACGAAGGAAGCGCCGCTGACGGCAAGTATCCGCTCAACTGTCTCTAGCGCTTGAAGGAGCGCGCGAACAGGTCCTGGATGGCGATGCGGCCGTTGTCTTCGAGGAAGCGGGTGCCCGTGGCCGCGAAGTGGGGGTGCTCGATGACCGGGGCTTCCACTTCGGTCCAGACATCCTTGTCCCAGAAGAACCAGGCGCTGCGGGGCTGGTCGAAGACATGCAGGGGCTTGTTGCAGATCTTGGCGAATTCCGCGCCCCAGCCGGTGCCGCCCTTGACCGTGTTGTCGGGCTGGATGGCGCCCACCACGATGACCTCGTCACCGCTGCTCACCTGCCAGCAGATGGACTGGAGCACCTTGCGGAACAGCGGGGCGCGCGTGTATTCGCGGTTCATGAGCCGCGAGACATAGGTCAGGCTCACGTCCTTGAGGCCGAGCTCCTCCGAGGTGAGGACGCGCACGCCGCGAGTGCGGTCGATCTGGTGGCCTTCAAAACTGTAGTTGACTTCCTCGATGCCCCAGCTTTCGGCGAGCGCGCCGAAAAACTGTTCCGTACCGGCGGCGCCGCCGCTGTAGAGCACGCATTGCGAGGGATTGAGCATGGTCGACTCCTGAAAGTGGATGATGGCCCCGGCGGGCGGGTGCATCAGTATGGCAGAATTTGCGCCCCGGGGCAAGGCGGGGCGTGGCGCCGTGTCCGCGCCCTAGCCGCGGCCGGAGCGCTCCTCGGCGAAGGTGGCGCCGAAGCGGTCGATGCCCCAGGTGAGCGCCAGCACATAGAGCGCCGCGAACACGGCGAGCCCGGCGCAGAGATAGGGCGGCGCCGAGAGCGCAAGCCGCATGAGCAGCGTGCCGATGACAAAACCTGAATTGCGGAACACCGCGAAATAGCTTGGCATATAGCGCTGCGCGATGAGCACCATGGCGATGTCGGCGAAGATGAGCACGGTGTAGATGGTCTCGAAAAAGCCCGAGCCCCCCGGCGCCGGCCGCCCCCCGAGGAAGGCCCAGACATGCTCCGCGCCGATGGCGGCGAAGATGCCGAACAGGATAAGCGCCACGAGCTTTTTGCTGAGCACATAGCCCTCGCGGCGGCTGTCGTCCCGGATGTAGTTGCGCCCCTGCTGGAGGTGCCGGTACACGCCGAGGCAGAGGAACACCAAAAGCGCCGCCCCGGCCGAGGCCGCGATCTCGCCGATCTGGAAGAGGTTGCCCATGCCGATTTCCACGGGCTCGCCGAATTGCGGCAGCTCCTTGAAGGCGTTGCGCAACAGGATGAGGGTCAGGATCTCGAACTGCTTGCCCATGGAGCGCGAGAGCGAGGCCGGCAGCACGAAGATGAGGCTCAAAAGCTCCATGACGAGGATGAGGGTGAACGCGAGCTCGATGGACCAGAAGTGGCTGTAGGGCGGCGCGGGCAGCCATGTGGGGAAGAGGCCCTTGCGCCCGAGCTCCACCGCGCCCAGCGTGAGCAGGTAGATCCAGAGCAGGCCGAGGGCGAGGCGGCGCTGCGTGGCCGTGCCTTCCCAGAAGTGGTACAGCCGGTCATAGAGGCGGCAGAGCGAGGGGGCCAAGGTGCCGGGCATGAGGTCTCCGGGCATGGGCTAGATGTCGTCAGTCGGGAGCGCGGAGCGGCTGAGCCGCTCCCGCTTGCGCAATGCCGAAATTATCCGTTAAAAACAGCCTTGCTCCAGCCGTTGCGACGAAGGAAGCTACGGATGGAGACAGCAGTTGGCTAGCGCGTAAGCCAGTCAACGAAATCGCTGTCGCTATCCGTAAGCAGGCAGAGCCTGCTAACGGCTACCGCTTAGGTTCCGGCTGCGTCAGAAAAAAATTTCCTCGGTCGAGTACTTAAGTACACTCCCTTCGGAAATTATTTTTCTTCCTTGCCGGAACCTAAAAATCTTATTTTTTAGGATCCTTCCGGCACGAGCCCCCGTCTGTCGCTTCGCTCCAGACGGAATTAAGGAAGCGTCGCCGACTGCTAAAAGGAGCGGGCGGCTCGGGTTATTCTGGCGCAGGCGCACCATAGCGCGGGCCGCGCAAAAGTCAAAGGCCCGGGGCGTCAGGCGGCGGTCGCTGCGCCCTGCTCCTCTTGGGCCGCTCTCCTGGCCTGGCGCCGGGCCTCGAGGCAGGCGAGGAGGAAATATACCACGGCCAGCAGCAGGAGGTGCGCCATATAGGGCGCCGCCTCGGCCACGTCCGCGCCGCACTGCGAGGCGCGGATGATGCCGTAGGAGCCGGGCGTGCTCGGGAAGAGCCAGCCGAGGCACTGGAAAAAGAAGGGAATGTTCTGCGTGGGCCAGAGATTGCCGGAAATGAACACGCAGGGCAGCGCCGAAAGCACCACCGCCTGCATGACGAAGTGTGTTGGCCCGAGCAACAGCGAGAGCAGGCAGGCGAGCGAGCTCACGGCCAGCGAGAAGACCGCGCACATGCCGAGCGTGGCCGGGATATTCTGGAAGGAATTGATGCCCTGAAGATAAAAGACCGGCCCCTCGATGAACAGCGTCCAGAACAGGCAGAGAAAGAACACCGTCATCTGCACGGCGAACAGGCAGAGCGGCGAGTCAAGCGCCGCCGCGAGCACGGCCGGCCGCTCCGCGTTCATGTACCAGGCGTTGAACAGCATCCCCATGCCGGCGCACATGAGCGTCTGGAACACGATGACAAAGACGATGGGCACCGCGAAATTGAGATAGCCGGAAATGGTGTTGTACGCCGCCACGGTGACGAGCGCGGGCGCCTGCATCTCCATGCGCGCGAGCTCGGAGGCCGAGGCCCCCTGCTCCCGAAGCCACGCTGCGACGGCCCGGCTCGCCGCGGCCGCAAGCGGCCCGCTGGCCCCGGCCGTGGAGATGCGCCCGCCCACGAGGTAGGCGCCGTCGGCGGTGAGGGTCACGGCCGTGGGCACGGCTGCCGCCACGTCGCGCCCGAAATGGGGCGGGATCTCGAGGATGGCCGAGACCTCGGCGCGCTTCATGGCCAGGATGGCCTCCTGCCGGTTCTCCGTCACTTGCAGGATGTTGAGGTCGGGCGTGGCGCGAAATTCCATGACGAGCTGCCGGGAGAGCGGCGAGCCGTCGGCGTCCACGATGGCGCAGTGGATGTGGTCGGGCAGCTGCGCCATGTAGGGCCAGCAATAATAGGCGGCATAGAGCACAATGGCCGCCATGAAGAGCGGCGCGCAGGCCATGTTGGTGCAGCACTGGCGAAAGGCCGTGGCAAAGCAGCGTGCGGGCGTCATGGCCGGCCCGCCTCCTCGCTGGCGGCGAAACGTCCGTATTTGCGGCGGAAAAAGGGCAGCCCGATAATGATCGGCACCACGAAGAGCAAGGCCAGCGCGAGGAAGGTGGTGCCCAGCTCGTCGAGGCCGGCGCCCAGCGCCCAGACCTGCGACTGGCCGCGGATATACCATGTGAGCGGCAGAAAGTCGGCGTAAAAGCGCACGCCCGCGTCCATGGAGTCAAGCGGGATGGAAAAGCCGGAGAAGGGCAGCGCCGGCGCCGCGTAGCCCACGGAAATCACCAGCGCGAGCCGCCATGTGGGCGCAATGCCGGTGATGAGCACGCACATGGCGCCGATGGCCGCCACGGACGCGGCGCCGCAGAAGAACCAGGTGATGACCGAGCCCGCCGGCGCGAAGCCGCCGTAGCCGCTAAAGAGCGCGATATAGAAGAGGATGACGAGGCAGTAATAGACGAAGTGGGGCGTGAGCTTGCCCACGAGGGCGGCGCCGAAGCTGCCCCCGGCCGAGGCCAGCCACGCGGCCACGCTGCGGTTCCAGATCTCGCGCAGGATGGCTGTCATGAAGGCGAAGGTGGCGCCGATGATGATCAGCCCCGGGATAAGTGTGGAAGAGAGAAAGATGAGGAAGCTCGAGCCCATGTTGGCGAGCCGGTAAAAATCGGGGTGCACGAGGGAGAGGATGCGCCCGGCGCCAGTGGCGCCCGTGCCCGCCTGGAGGAGCTTTTGCGCCGTGCGCTCCTGCGCGAGGCCGTCCATGACCGCGGCCGTCTCGATGGCGAAGGTGCCCCCCACGGCATAGCGGTTTTCGTCGGTGTGGATGACAACGGTGCCCCCCGCGCCGGTGAGCGCGTCGCGCATGTAGCCGGCCGGGATAACGATGACCCCGTAGACCGCGCCCTGGCGCATGGCCGCGAGAGCCTCGATGCTGTTCCCGTAGCTTTCGAGCCCGAGAGCCCGGTTGGCGTCGAGCGCGCGGATGACCTCGCGCGAGGCGGAGCTCTTGTCCTCGTCCACCAGCGCCACGGGCACCTTGGTCATGATGCCCTGCCCGAGCAGGCCCCAGACGATGAGCATCCACACAAGGGGCATGATGTTGCAGAAGATCACTTCCCGGGCATTGCCGGCCCATTCCCGGCACTCCCTCGCAAGGGAGCCCATGACGCCGGCGAACCAGCGGCGCGGGGCGCTCATCGCTCCCTGTCCACCAGCACGGTCATGCCGGGCCTCAAGCCCTGGATCGTTTCCACGGGCCTCGCGCGCACCTCAAAGGTCTTCATGTCATAGCCCGAGTCCTCGCGGGTGCTGCGCCACGTGGCGTAGCTGGCGCGCGGGCTGATGTAGTAGACCTTGAAATCGATGCCGTCGCGCCCGATGGCCGGCACACGGGCCTTGAACACATGGCCCACGGTGATGCCGGGCAGGCTCTCCTCCCGGATGTTGAAGCTCGCCCACTGGTCGTCGAGGTTCACCACTGTGAGCACCGGGAAGCCCGCGCCCGCGAGCTCGCCCGCCACCAGCACCACCTTGTCCACCTCGCCGGCGTGCGGCGCCTTGAGTTCCACGTCGTCCGCCAGCGAGGCCACCTCGCTGACCACCGCCGCGGCCTCGCTGGTCTCGGCGCTGGCCGCCGCCTTCTCCTGCGGCCGCGAGCCGGCCCGCGCGAGGTCATAGACCTGTTTCGCGGCGGCCGCCTGGTCGGCGCTGGCGAGCATTTTGGCGCGGGCCTCGTCATGGCGCTCGCGCGAGACGAGCCCGTCCCGGAAGAGGGCCGCGATGCGGTCATAGGTCTTGCGGTCGAGGTCGGCGGCGGCCTGGGCGCGCTCCCATTCCGCGTGGGCGGCTTTCTTTTCCTGCGGGCGCAGGCCCTCGTCCACCATGCTCTGCTGCGCCTCGGCAGCGCGGTCGCGCGCCCTGGCCTCGGCGAGCTTGGCTTCTATCTCGGGCAGGTGCATGCGCGCCACCACCTGCCCGGCGCTTACGCTCTCGCCGGCCTCCACGAGCACTTCCTTCACGCGGCCCGGCACTTTCGAGGAGATGCTGATGGTGCGGCCTTCCATCTGGCCCTGGAAGGGGGGGAGCGGCGGAAAGGCCGCGCGCCACACGCCCCAGATGACGAAGACGCCCACGCAGCCCACCGTGGCGAGCAGCAGGATAAGGCCCAGCTTGCCGCCGAGCGCCTTGGCCGCGGCGTGCCCTTGTGTGTCGCTCATGCTCAGTTTTCCCGGATGATGTCGGTTGCCGTGCAGGCGTTCATGAAGTCCGGCATGTTGCCGGAAACGAGGTGCAGCAGGGCGTAATTGACCACGAACTGGAAGGCCGCCACCCGGCGCTCCACCTCGGCCGCGAGCAGCTGGTCGCGGGCCTGGGTCACGTCCAGCGCGGTGTACAGCCCCTCGCCGAAGCCCTCGCTCTTGAGTTTCAGGTTTTCCCGCGCCAGCGCCACGCCCGAGGCCGTGAGGGTATATTGCTCGCGCGCGTTCTGGGTGTTGATCCACGCCGTCTCCGTGGCCGTCCTCACCGCGTTCACGGCTTCGGCCTGGCCCGCGCGCGCCTCGCGCAGCGTGGCCCGGGCGCTCTTGTAGTCAGCCATGCGGTCGCGCGAGTCCCAGAGGGTGAGGTTCACGCCAAGGCCGGCCAGCCACTCCGGCCATGCGGCGGCTTGGTGCGGATGGGCGAAATAATACTGCCCGAAGGCCATGAGCTGCGGGAACCACGAGCTCCTGCTGGCGGCCACCCCTTGGCCGGCTTGCTGGACGCGCGCCTCCACGGCGGCGAGCTGCGGATTGTTCCTGAGGGCCTGTTCCACCCAGGTCTCCATGGGTGGAAGCCCCTTCTTGAGCACAAAGAGCGGCGTGGACAGGGTGCCGAGAGTGTCGGAGAGCAGCAGGCGCTGCAACTCGAGCTTGGCCGTGCGCACATGGTTGCGCGCCTTGAGCTGTTCGCGCTCGGCGGCGTCGCGCGCCACCTTGACGCTCATCACCTCCACATGGCTCACCATGCCCTCTTTCTCGAATTTGCGGGCGCGGGCGAGCTCGCGATCCTCCTCGGCGAGGGTGGCCTCGCGCAATTTCTGGAGGGAGAGCGCGAGCTGGAGGCCGAAATACTTGGCCACCAGCTCGGCGTCGAGCTGATTGGCCTGGTCACGGTGCTGCGCTTTGGCCTCCTCCGCGCCGTACTTGGCGGCTTTTTGCGCCGCGCCGATCTTGCCGCCGGTGAAGATGGGCATGGTGCCGGTGACGGCCGCGCGCGGGCCGCTGAAATTGTAGGTGTCTTCGATGTCGAGGGGCATGGAGCCGAGCGGCGTGGAGACCGAGCGGTCAACGTCCACCTTGGCCTCGCCCCACATTTCCACGGCGCCCACGCCGATGGTCGGGCCGTGCAGCCACTTGAGCGAATCCGCTGCCCGCTCCTTGCTCTCCACATTGGCCGCCGAGGCCTTGAGGGCATTGCTCCGCTCCTGCAACTGTTCGCGGGCGCGGCTGAAGCTCAGGTCAGCCGCGGCCGTGGGGGCGGGAAGGATGGTGAGGAGCCCCGCGAGCAGGAGGAGCGGGAGCGCAGCAGCCCCGGGGAGCCGGTGCTTGCCATGTGTGCCGGCAGATTTAGCGTGTGTGGTGTTTCGCATAAACACCCCTTGGAAGTGGCCCGCGCGGACGGGACGGGATAGGGCGGGCCTGCGCCGCGCTCTGGAAATTCTCTGGAAACGGTCTCGGGTATTTTTATAGGGCGCGAAAGAGAAGTCAAGAAGGCCCGGGGCGGGAGTGGGCGGCGGCGTTTCGGGCTGCCGTCGGGCCGGGCGTGACCTTCCCGGCCCCGTGCCGGGCGCAATGAAAAACGAAGGCCCCGGCAATGCCGGGGCCTTGTGAAACAGGCGCTGTGCCGAAAACCTAGAAGCCGAAGCCGTCGGCATTGGCCCCGGAGGTGCCGAAGCCGAATTCCTCGGGCACGCTCGAGGCGGCCTCCTCCTGCACTTCGGCCACGGCCTCGCCGCCGGTGCCGGCAGCGGCGGCAGCGCCGCCCACCACCATGCCCTTGAGGCCGTCCTTGATGGCGTCCTTGATGGTCTGCATGAGCTCGTCGTGGTTCACGGCCACCTTGCCCTGGAACTCGGAGACCTGGCGGGTGAGGCCGCCCACCTCGGTCTTCATGGCCTTGAGCTTGCCCTCGAGCTCGTCGCACTTTTTCTGCACGGCCTCTGCACGGGCCTCGAAGGGCGTAAGCTCGCGCACGCGGGCCTCGAGCTTCGCCACGGCCTCGCTCTGGCGGGTGGCCGCGGCATTGGCCTCGGCCATGGCGTCCAGAGCCTCGCCGGCCAGCGCCTTGGTGCGGCCGTCCATGGGCGTGAGCGACACATTGTCGCCGAGCGCCTTGCGCCACTTGGCCACAAAGGCGTTCCAGTCCTGGCCTTCGGCCCAGTCCATGTCCATGAATTTCGGGTACCAGCGCGCGAGCCACGCGGCCGCGAAGGGCCCCACGGCGGCGGCGCAGGCCGCGCAGGTGACGGAGCGGCCGGTGATGAAGCCGGCGAGCTCCTGCACGTTCACGTCCTTCTTGCCCGTCACGAGGGCGAGAACAGTTTCCAGCGGAAAGACTTTGCGATCATCAGCCATGGCGGCTTCCTCCTCGAAGATCGGTACTGCGTTGGTGTGTGCCCGTGCCGTGGCTGCGGGTCAGCTTCTTCCGTACATCCGCACATAGACCATGGCCGCCACCCGGTACACGAAGTGCCCGAGCTTGGACCACGGCGCATAGGCGAAGAGCATCCAGACAAAGACCAGATGCAGGTAGTAGACGATGAAGGCGGAGTGGATGCAATCCATGAGCCGGAACACCTGCGAGAACATGCCGGTCACGGCCACCAGCCAGATGATGCCGAGCAGGTACCAGTCATAATAACTGGAGGACTGGTATTTCGGGTTCAGCCGCGCGCGCCGCCAGGTGAGCAGGGCCAGCGCCACGAGCAGCAGGATGGCCCCGATATTGGCGAGCACCTTCACCGGGAAGGTGAGCGGCATGGGCGTCTCGATGAGGATGCAGGGCAGCACCTTGCCGCCCCAGTGCCCGATGGCCACGATGGTGGTGACCAGCGCCAGGATGGCGAAGCTCCACACGAGCATGGTGTGCGACACGCGGCGGCTCTCCTGCGGGACGCCGGTGGCCGGGCCGTCCGCGCAATCGTCGAACTTGCGGCCCGTGACGACCTCCTCGAAGAGCACCTGCCAGAGGATCTTGAGCCAGCACTGTTTCGGCCCCAGCACGAGCAGGCTCCCCCTGGGCTTGAACATCCGCCACAGGCGCATGCAGCCCCAGGCGAGGATGGCGAGCGCCCCGAAGAAGGTGAGCATGAAGATGGGGTCGATGGTGTAGTCGCCATAGAAGACCTGGCCGAACACGATGCGGCCGTCGGCCGCCCGCGGGAACCAGTTGCCGTCGTTGAAGCCCGCGCGGATCCACCAGACGATGAGCCAGAGCAAAGCCGGGATGCCGAAGAGCCAGGGCAGCCCCTTGCGGGAGCTCATCCACTTGCCCACGATGGCCGGGGGCGTCAGGTCGCGGTAGATCATGTTGCGGGCCGCGGACATCATTTCCGCGGGCTTGGCGCCGCGCGGGCAGAGGTCGGAGCAGTTGCCGCAATTGTGGCAGAGCCAGAGGTCAACGTCGGCCGCGAGCTTTTCCTTGAGGCCCCACGAAGCCCAGACCATTTCCTTGCGCGGATAGGGCGCCACCTCCGGCGAGAGCGGGCAGGCCACCGAGCAGGTGGCGCACTGGAAGCACTTTTTGAGGTCGCTACCCCCTGCTTCCATGAGCTCCCGCGTGAAGGCGGGATCGGTGTGCAGCGTCATTTGCGCCATGAGACCTTCCTCCTACATGCCCTTGAACGGGTTGGGGCCAAGGGCCGTGATGCGGGCGACAAAGCCGTCGATGAGGTCCGGCACCCTGTCATATTCGTCGATGGCCACCTCGAGCTGGTCCACGCGCTCCGGCTCCACGCCGAGGCGGCTCAGGGTCTCGGCGATGTTGTCGCGCCTGCGGGCGCAGATCTCCGAACCCTTGATGAAGTGGCACTGGTAGTCGTCGCCATACTTGCAGCCGAGCAGCAAAACGCCGTCAAAGCCCTTGCTCATGGCGTCCGACACCCAGATGGCGTTGACGGAGCCAAGGCAGCGCACCGGGATGACCCGGCAGTAGGGGCTCCAGCTTTTGCCGCGCAGGCCCGCCATGTCGAGCGCCGGGTAGGCGTCGTTCTCGCAGGCGAGGATGAGGATGCGCGGGCCTTCCTTCTTGAAGTCCTTGGGAACCTGCACCTCGCGGATCATGGAGCCGATCTGGTCGATGCTGTAATTGGCGAAGGAGATGACGCGCTCCGGGCAGGCGCCGAAACAGGTGCCGCAGCGGCGGCAGCGCGCCGGGTTGGGCTTCGGCGTGCCCTTCTCGTCGTCGTCGAGCGCGCCGAAGGGGCATTCCTCGGTGCAGCGCTTGCACTGGGTGCAGCGCACGAAGTTGAACAGCGGGTGCGAGGTGTCGCCCGAGCGGGGGAGCACAGCCACGCCGTGTTCCGCGGCCTCGATGCACTGGATGGCCTTGAGCACCGCGCCGCAGGCGTCCTCGGCGCAGGCGTCCAGCGTCATGGGCTGGCGCACGCAGCCGGCGGCGTAGACGCCGGTGCGCCGGGTCTCGTAGGGGAAGCAGATGTAGTTGGAGTCGGCGAAGCCGTCGAAGAGGTCGAGATCCGGGAAGTCCGGGCCCTGGCGGTAATCGAAGTTGACCGTGAGGTCTTTGGCCGTGGTGGGCACGAGGCCGCAGGGCAGCACCACGAGGTCCACCTCGAGGTCGAAGTCCATGCCGAGCAGGGTGTTGGCGCAGGAGACCACAACGCGGTCGCCCAAGTCTTTCACGCTGGTCACGTCGGCCTTGGTCATCATGAGCCCAAGCCTGTCCTGCATCTTCTTGTAGAAGCGCTCGAGGATGCCGGGGATGGCCATGTTCTTGTAGATGACGAAGGCCTGCACCGCGTCGTTCGTCTTGTCGCAGATGATGTTGGCCTGGCGCAGCATGCCCACGCTGTTCACGGCGTTGGAATACTGGAGGTGGCGGATGCTCGTGAGGTCTTCCTTGACGTAGGGCGCGTCCATGTTTTCGCCGTCGCTCTCCACGTTCTGGCCTTCGTCTTCCTTGAGGGCGTCGGCGGCCTCGTAGACGCCGCCGTCCCCGGCCTCGCGGGCGAGCGCACCAGCGCCGAAGGCCCGCTCGGCGAGGGTGGTGTCGAGCACGAAGGCGATGCGCCTGGCCGTGACCTTGCCCTCCACGAGCATTTTGGCGAACTGGCCGGCATGCACCACCGAAGGGCTGCCATAGCCCATGGGCTCGAGATACTTGCCGTCCAGCGGCGTCCAGCCCGTGGCGAGCACCACGGCGCCCACCTCCACCGTGACCGGGCCTTGCGGCGTGGCGATTTCGGCCTTGAATTCGCCGGGCTGGCCCTCGAGTTTGGTCACCGTGGCCTCGAGATGGCGGGTGATCCTGGGCTCGGACTCAAGGCGCGCGATGCGCTCCGCGAGCTCCAGCGGCTCCTTGTCCGTCCACGGGGAGGCGAGCGGCGAGGAGACCGGGATATTGTTGGCCGCGCCGCCGAGCTTGTCGGACTTTTCCACAAGCACGACCTCATAGCCCGAGGCCGCGGCCTCCATGGCCGCGTGCATGCCCGTCCAGCCGCCGCCGATGACGAGGATGCGGCGCGTGCCCGGGCCTGTGGCGGGCTCGGGCGTCTCGGTCTTGGAAAGGCGCACCATGCCCATGTTCACATAGTCGGTGGCCATGAGGCGCAGAAGCTCGGGCGCGTCGCCGGGGGGCAGCCCCAGCACGGACGCGCCGTCCGGGTCGCGGTAGGCGAGCACGCACTGCTCGCGCAGGTTGACGTGCTCCACCTGCACGGGCGTGCCGTCATGGGGCGCGAAGCGGTAGAGGTCCGCGTCGACGCGCGGCGAGGCGCCGCAGAGCAGCAGCCCGTCCAGGCCCTCGGCCGCGATGTCGGCCTTTATCCCGTCCACGGCCTCCGCGAGCACGGGCACGACCTTGACCACGGCCGCGAGCGAGCCCCACTTGTCGCGCACGCCCTGGGCCAGGGCCTCCGCGTCCAGGCCGCCGCCGATGTTGGACTGATCAAAATAGACGCCAATCTTGCCGGCCATGCCGCCTACCTCCCTTTCACCGTTTGCACCGCCTTCAGGGCGGCGGCTGTGCCGGACTGGGCCGAGCGCGTCACGTCAAGCGGCATGCGCGCGCAGCCGCAGGCAAAGATGCCCGCCTCCTCCCCGCCGGCCACGAAGCCGTCCTCGTCCAGCGGGAGCGGCAGGGGAAGCTCCTTGCCGGCGAGAGAGGGCTGCATGCCCGTGGCCAGGACGGCGAGGTCGAAATCAAGGGCGAGCTTTTCGCCGCGCACGGCGTCCTCGGCGATGAGGCGCACGCGGTCGCCCTCGATGGCCTGGGCTTCCGCCACCTTGCCCTTGATGAAGGTCACATTGGGGAGCGCCTGCACCTTCTCCAGCACCTTCACATAGCGGCCGGGCGCGCGCAGGTCGATGTAGAACACCGTGACCTTCGTCTGCGGCGCCTGCTCGGCGAGGTAGAGGCACTGCTTGAAGGTGGCCATGCAGCAGATATAGGAGCAGTAGTTCAGATGGTTCTGGTCGCGTGAGCCCGCGCACTGCACGAAGCCCACCGAGAGCGGCTGCCGGCCGTCGGACGGGCGCACGATCTTGCCGCCCGTGGGCCCGAAGGAAGAGGCCAGGCGCTCCATCTGCATGTTGCTCACGCAGTTCACGATGTCGCCGCCGCCGAGGTTGACGAGATGCTCCATGCCGTAGGGCTGCCAGCCGGTGGCCACCACGATGGCGCCCACGGAAAGCTCGATCTCGCGCGGGCCCTCGTTGATCTCAAGGAAGCGGTTGCCGGCCACGCGCGCGGCGTCCGCGCGGGTGAGGGTGTCCGGGTCGAGCACCCAGCGGGCCGGGAAGGCGAAGGGCATGGCCTTGTAGAGCGCCTTGCGCGAGGAAAGGCCGAAGTTGAACTCGCTCTTCGTCTCGCCGTCGAGGGTCTGGGCGAGCAGGCTGAAGTCCACGTTATGCGGGGCCGTGTGCCTGGGCTGAAGGCGCACTTTTGCGGTATAGTCGCCCTTCCTGCCGGAGAGGCCCACCACTTCGGCGAGCGTCAGGCAGGTGATGCGCGGGTTCTTCCTGATGCGCTGGAACTGGATCTCCAGACCGCAGGAGGGCGGGCAGAGTTTGGGGAAATACTTGCTGAGCTGGGCCACCCGGCCGCCGAGCCAGGGCGATTTTTCCACGAGATACACTTCGTGGCCCAGTTCCGCCGCTTCGAGGGCGGCGGTGAGGCCCGAAAAGCCCCCGCCCACGACGAGAATGGCGTTGGACATCCTGGAGATCCTCCTGCGTTGCGCGGCGCACGGCTTGCGGCTTGGCCGCGGAAACTGCCCCGGAGGCCGGAGCGGATGAAAGGAGGGCGGCCTCGTGCCGCCCTCCCCGGGCCGCTGAACTTTCAGCGGCCCCGAAAATTGCGAGGAGGCTGCGGCTTTGCCGCGCCGTTGACCGAGCGATTTTCGTGCCTTTGCGTCCGGCCGCCGCGCGGCCGGGCGGGCGGCCCCGGCTTGGCGGGGCCGCCTCCACCAGAGGAGGGCGGCCTCGTGCCGCCCTCCCTGATGCGTTGCGTTTTGCCCCTAGTCGGGGATGATCTGGATATAGGGCTTCTTGAAGAAGGTGGTCACGCCGGTCTTGGGATCGAACTTCGAGTTCACGAAGCACTTCCACTTGCTGTCGTCGAGGCCGAGGCAGTCAGCACGGTAGTAGAAGCCCGGATAGCGGGTCTCTTCGCGGAAGGCGATGTGCTGCATGTGCAGGCGCACGGTCCACAGGCGGTGGTAGTTCTCCCAGCAGCGCAAGAGTTCGTGCAGGTCGCGGGCGGCCAGCTTGGCGGAGTCTTCTTCCAGCATGTCGAGCAGGTGGAAGCCCGTCTTCAGCATGGCGTCGGAGGTGGTGTAGTAGGTGGCCACACCGCCGCCGTATTCGTCCGTGTGCTTGATGAGCCGCATCATGAAGTTCTTGGGCGCGATGTAGCTCGGGTTGACCACCGGGTCGGTGGAAACGCCCTTGCCGGCCATGTAGTTGTCGTACGGGCGGTAGACGAGCTTGCGCAGCTCTTCGTCCGATTCCTTGATGGTGGGCTGGAAGTCCTTGTGATCCACGCAGAAGCGCACCATCTGCTTGCCGGCGATGCGGCCCTCGGCGTGCGAGCCGGAGGAGAACTTGTGGCCGGAGGCGCCCACGCCGTCGGCGCAGGTGAACAGGCCCTCGACCGTGGTCATGCGGTTGTAGACCTTGCCGTTGCTGGCGCGGATCTTGTATTCCTCGGGAACCCAGTCTTCGTCCGGGCCGGAGACCCAGATGCCGCAGCAGCCGGAGTGCGAGCCGAGCAGGTAGGGCTCGGTGGGCATGATCTCGGAGCCGCGCTCCTCGGGCATGGTGTCGGTGCAGGCCCACAGGTTGGCCTGGCCCACGCACATGTCGAGGAAGTCTTCCCAGGCCTCGCTCTCAAGGTCCTTCTGCTGCTCTTCGTTGAGGGTGGCGAAGGTGGTGTTGAGGGCGGTCTTGGTGTCCATGTAGATGGGGCCGCGGCCTTCGCGCATCTCGCGCAGCATCATGTGGTTGCGCAGGCATGTGGGGATGACGTTGCCCTTGGCGTAGCCGCGGTCTTCATAGGGCTTGAGCATGGCCTTGTTGGTCACGCTGTAGTCCTGGCCCATGGCGTTGGTGGCTTTCGCCTTGAAGAGCAGGAACCACGCGCCCACCGGGCCGTAGCCGTCCTTGAAGCGGGCCGGGACGAAGCGGTTTTCCATCATGGTCATCTCGGCGCCGACCTGGGCGCAGAGCGAATAGGTGGAACCGGCGTTCCACACCGGGTACCAGGCGCGGCCCATGCCCTCGCCCATGGAGCGGGGACGGTACACGTTCACGGCGCCGCCCGCGCCCACGAGGATGGCGTTGGCGCGGAAGATGTGCACCTCGTTGGCGCGCAGGTTGAAGCCCACGGCGCCGGCGATGCGATTGGGCACGTTCTTGTCGAGCAAAAGCTTGACGATGAACATGCGCTCCATGATGCGGTCTTCGCCGAGGGCGTTCTTGGCCGCCTCGGCCACGATGCACTTGTAGGACTCGCCGTTGATCATGATCTGCCAGCGGCCGGAGCGCACGGGCTTGTCGCCCTTGGCGAGGCTCATGCCCTTGGCCTTGGCCTGGGCGCCGTTGAGGTTGTGGCCGTCGGCGTCCTTGATCCAGCAGGGCAGGCCCCATTCCTCGAAGAGCAGCACGCTGTCGTCCACGTGCCGGCCCACGTCGAAGATGAGGTCTTCGCGCACGATGCCCATGAGGTCGGTGCGGACCATGCGCACATAGTCGTCGGCGGTGTTGTCGCCGAGATAGGTGTTGATGGCGGAAAGGCCCTGGGCCACGGCGCCGGAGCGCTCGAGCGCGGCCTTGTCGCAGAGCAGGATCTTGAGGCCATGCTTGTCGCCCCAGCGGACGGCTTCATAGGCCACGCCGCACGCGCCCATGCCGCCGCCCACGATGAGCAGGTCGACATCGTGCGTTTTGACGCTGGGTTCGGAAATCGGCACGCCCTTGGCGGGTTCGTTAACAGGAATCGTCGGCATCTTCGTATTCTCCTTCTCGCGTGCGCGGCTGGCTAGTTGCTGTGGGCGATGACGGTCGAGGTCTTGTCGGCCTCCTGAACGTCAAACTTCTTCTTGATGGGGGCCTGGGGCTCGGCGAGCTTGGTCTCGGTGAAGAGGCACTCGTCGTCCAGGTTGGCGCCCTCGGGCTTGCCCTCGTAGGGCTTGATGGAGCCTTCCGGCGTGGTGCGGATGGGGAACTTGAAGCGCTTCACGCTGCCGTTGCGGAACTGCACCGTCCACATGATGGAGTCGGCCGAACGCAGGGGAATACAGACGCCGCCCATGGGGCAGAAGTCGGCGTAGGGGCGGGCGGAGATGGCGCCCTGCGGGCAGATCTTCACGCAGGAATAGCATTCCCAGCAGGCATCCGGCTCCTGGTTGTAGGCCCTCATGGCCTCGGGGTCGAGGATCATGAGGTCGTTGGGGCAGATGTACATGCAGGCGGTCTTTTCGCCACCCTTGCAGCCGTCGCATTTGGACGGATCGACAAACGTCGGCATACGTGTCCTCCACTCGTAAGAAGTTATGCCGTGCTCATGCCGGGAACGGCGCGCCCCCCCGGGCGCCTGCGGATCCCCGAGCCGAAAACGAAGAGCGCATGGCTTGCGAAATTAGTAACAAGGCGCGGCGCTTTGCGTCAAGCCCCCTTTTTAAAAATTCCCGGGTTCTTAAGTGCAAAGTTGTTGTATTTCCACTAGTTATTCGGGGAAAAAATATCGGCGCCCCGGGCCTTGAGTGACCCGGGGCGATGCGGGATGTCATCACTGGGGAACTTTTGCAAGAACCTTCCTTATACTCCGTCTGGAGCGAAGCGGAAGACGGATGCGGGGGGCCGGAAGAATCCTAAAAAATAAGATTTTTCGGTGCTGGCAAGGAAGATAAAAATTTCCGAAGGGAGTGTACTCAAGTACTCGACCGAGGAAATTTTTCTCTGACGCAGCCAGCGCCGAAAAGGCTGTTTTTGACGGATAATTTCGGCGTCGGGATGGCGCAGGGTGCATCACCGCCAGCACCCCTACCAAAAAGCCCATCCGTGCAACAGTACCCGGCTGCTACCCCTTGAGTACGTCCTCCAGCGTGATGGCGAAACTGTCGAGCTGCACTTCCCCGATGGTGAGCGCGGGGAGGAGGCGCAGGGTCTTGCCGTGGGAGAGGTTGCAGATGAAGCCGCGCCGCAGGAGCTCCTCCCACACGGGCTTGCCGTCGCCCGCAAGCTCCACGCCGATCATGAGGCCCACGCCGCGCACCTCGCGGATCTTTTTGGGCATGCGCTCCTGAAGGCCGCGCAAGCGCTCCATGAGGGCGGCGCCGAGCTTGCCCGCGCGCTCGGCGAGGCCGTCGCGCAGCATGATCTCCACCACTTTCGCGGCCACCGCGCTCGTGAGCGCGCCGCCGCCGAAGGTGGTGGCGTGGCTGCCGGCCTCGAAGCCACGGGCCATCTCGTCCGTGGCCAGCATGGCGCCCATGGGGAGGCCATTGGCCAGCGACTTGGCCACGCTGATGGCGTCGGGCGTGAGGCCCGCGTGCTGGAAGGCCCAGAATTTGCCCGTGCGGCCCATCCCGCACTGCACCTCGTCGCAGAGGAAGAGCACATCCCGCTTGCGGCACAGGGCCTCCACGCCGCGCAGATAGTCGTGCGGCAGGGGTACCACTCCGCCCTCGCCCTGCACGCATTCCACCAAAACGGCGGCGGTGGCCGCCCCCATGGCCGCGGCCAGCGCGTCGAGGTCGGCCGCCGGCACCTGCCGGAAGCCCTCGGGCAGGGGCGTGAAGCCGTCGGAAAGGCTCGCGCGGCCCGTGGCGGCGAGCGCGCCCAGGGTACGCCCGTGGAAGCAGCCCTCGAGGGTGATGATCTCGTAGGCGTCGCGCTGTTTCACCTTGCGCATGTAGCGCCGGGCGAGCTTGATGCAGGCCTCGTTGGCCTCGGCGCCGGAATTGCAGAAAAAGGCCTTGCTGTGGTGCGTGGTCGAGAGCAGGCGTTCGGCGAGGTCGAGCTGCTCCCGCTGGTAGAAGAGGTTGCTCACATGCCAGAGCTTGCGCGCCTGGGCCTCCAGGGCGGCGTTGACCTCGGGATTGCAGTGGCCGAGGCTCACCACGGCGATGCCGGCCAGAAGGTCGATGTATTCCCGGCCGTCCACGTCCCAGAGGCGGGAGCCCTCGCCGCGCGCGATGGCCAGCGGATAGCGGCTGTAGGAGCGGCACAGCAGGCGCTCTTCCTCTGCGCGGATGGTGTCGAAGGCGTGCGACATGGGAGACTCCTTTGCGGCGGCGCCGCGTGCTGGTGAGACTGGGGAAAGGACTAGCGGCCCGTGTGGCCGAAGCCGCCGGCGCCGCGCCCGGTGGGGGCGAGCTCGGGCACTTCCTCCCAGGCCGGGCGCGCGTAGGGCTGAAAAACGAGCTGCGCCACGCGCTCGCCCTGCCTGAGCACGCGCTCCTCGTCGGAAGTATTTAAGAGGTAGACGCGGATCTCGCCCGTATAGTCCGGGTCGATGAGGCCCACGCCCTGCGCCACGGTGAGCCCGTCGCGCGCGCCGAGGCCGCTGCGCGAATAGACGAAGGCCGCCCAGCCGGGCGCAAGGGGCTGGACGCTCAGGCCCGTGGCAACGGCGAGGCGGCCGCCCGCGGGGATGCGCGTTTCCGGCACCTCGAGGCAGGCGCGCAGGTCGATGCCGGCGGAATGGGCCGTGGCCGGCGCCGGCAGGGCGTTCCCGTCCGTGGCATAGAGCTGAGCCGCGCCGGGGCGCGTGAAGGCGAGGCGCACAGGGAGGGCCGGAGCAGCCCCAAGGCCGGAAGTTTCGTTCATGCCGCCTTGTAGCGCAGCGTCCGGCCGACTGCAAGGGGAAGCGGGGAGAAGCGGCAGGCGCCCTTTTGCATTGACCCGCCACCGTGGCCGGGCGTATGGGAAGGGCACACCTCAGCCGGGGAATACGCATGACCGCACCCACGCCCACAGAAGCGCCGCTGCCCGAACAGCTTTATGGCGTCATCGGCTGGCCGCTCGGCCAGAGCCTTTCGCCGCTTCTCCACAACACGGGCTTCCGGGCCCGGGGCATCCCGGCAGCCTATTTGCGCTGGGAGGTCCCGCCCGAGGGCCTCGGCACCTTCATGGAGGCCGTGCGCCTGCTCGACATCCGGGGCTGCTCCGTGACCATCCCGCACAAGCAGGCCATCCTGCCCTTTCTGGACGTGGTGAGCGAGGCCGCCACCCTGGCCGGCGCCGCCAACACGCTCTTCTGGAAGGAAGAAGCCCTCTGCGGCGACAATACGGACGTGGCGGGCTTTCTCACGCCGCTCGGGCCCGTGCCGCTGGAGCGCATGGACGCGCTGTTGCTGGGCGCCGGCGGGGCCGCGCACGCCGTGGCCGCGGCCCTGCGCCTGCGCGGCTGCCGGCAGGTGCGCGTCGCCACGCCAAGCAACAAGCGCCACCTTGAACTCGCCGAGCGCTTCGGCTTCACGCCCGTGCTCTGGGAAGAACGCTACGCCGCGCCCGCGGGCCTTGTCATCAACGCGACACCGCTCGGGATGCACGGAAAGCATGAAGGCGAAACGCCCTATGACTTCGCGCTGGCCCCGCAGGTGGCGGGCGGCATCGCCTACGACATCGTGTACAACCCGGCCGAGACGCGCTTTTTGCGCGAGGCGGCGGCTTACGGGCGGCGCTGCATCGACGGGGTCGCCATGTTCTTCGGCCAGGCGGACGCGCAGTTCCGCATCTGGACCGGGCAGGCGCTCCCGGAACAGGCGCGCGAAGCCCTCATGGCGGCGCTGGGCGCCCGCTGAGGCGGGGAGGGGGAATAGCCATGAACATCCTTGTCCTGCACGGGGTCAACCTGAATATGTTCGGCCGGCGCGACCCCAAGCAGTATGGCACGTCCACGCTGGCCGACATCGACGCGGCCCTCGCCGCCCTGGCCGCGGAGCTCGGGGTGGGGCTTGCCACCTTCCAGACCAATTACGAGGGCGCCATGGTGGAGCGCATCCACGCCGCCCTCGATGACGGCACGGCCGGCGTGGTCATCAATGCCGGCGCCTGGACGCACACGAGCCACGCCATCGCCGATGCGCTCGCCATCCTCGCCGTGCCCGTGGTCGAGGTGCACATGTCCAACGTGCACGCGCGCGAGCCCTTCCGGCACGAGAGCGTGCTCGCCCGCGTCGTTGCGGGCAGCATCGCTGGCTTTGGCGTCATGAGCTACCTGCTCGGCCTGCGCGCGGCCGTGGCGCTGGCTGGGCGTTCCGGCAGCTAAGAGCCCGGGGCTGCGCCCCCACCCGGCCATTCCACTCCCCGGGGCGGGGGGGCTGGATTTTCGTTCGTGCTTCCTGTACGCTGACGGGAAACGCGGTGTTTTGCCTTCCCGGTTATATAACCTGCGACCAGTTTCGGAGTTGCCATGATGAATGCCATCTCCCTTGGCCGGATGCGCGATGCGGCCTTCACCCGCGAGGTGGAGGAGCGCAGCGGCCAGGACATCTCCACCTGTTACCAGTGCGGCAACTGCACGGCCGGCTGCCCGGCGGGCTTCGTCTATGACCGCCAGGTGAACCAGATCATGCGCGGCGTGCAGCTCGGCCTCAAGGAGCAGGTGCTCAAGTCCAATGCCGTCTGGTTCTGCCTCGGCTGCTCCATGTGCAGCCAGCGTTGCCCCAACAATATCGACGTGGCCCGCGTCATGGAGACCCTGCGCCACATGGCGCGCCACGAGGGCGACGTGACCGTGCCCCGGGTGGAGAAGTTCTGGCTCTCCTTCCTCGATACGGTGCGCGCCTTCGGCCGCACCTGGGAGATCGGCACCATGGCGCTCTACATGTTCCGCTCGCTCAGGCTCACCACCGACCTCGACCTCGCGCCGGCGGCGCTCAAGCGGCACAAGCTGCCCTTTATCCCGAAGTGCGCGCCCGACGAGGGCGCGGCCGCTGCCGGGCGCATCCTTTCGCGCTACAAGGAGCGGGCCAAGGCCAAGGGGGTGCGGCCATGAAGTTCGCCTATTATCCGGGCTGCTCGCAGGAAGGCTCGGCCCTCGACTACGGCAAGTCCACGGGCGCGCTCTGCGCGGCGCTCGGCATCGAGCTCGCCGAGATCCCGGGCTGGAGCTGCTGCGGCTCCACGCCGGCCCACGCCGTGGATACCCAGCTTTCCGCCGCGCTCTGCGCGCGCAACCTCGACCTTGCGGCCAAGGAAGGCGCCGAGCAGGTGGTCACGCCCTGCCCGAGCTGCCTCTCCAACCTCAGGCTCGCGGCCGACCGCATGAAGGAGCCGGCCTTCCGCAAGGGCGTCAACGAGCTCCTGGACGCGCCCGCCGCCGAGGACTTGCCGGAGAGCACTTCGGTCATGCAGCTCATCGGCCGCGTCTATGACGCGGACACGCTGGCCGCCCGCGTGAAAAATCCGCTGACGGGCATCAGGCTCGCGGCCTATTACGGCTGCCTCATGAGCCGCCCGGCGGACGTGATGCAGTTCGGCGACCCGGAAAACCCCACCCTCATGGAGACCCTGCTTTCCGCCTGCGGCGCGGAAATGGTGGAATTTCCGCTCAAGACGGTCTGCTGCGGCGCGTCCTTCGGCATCCCGGAGCGGCCGCTCACGGCGCGCAATTCCGGGCGCATCCTCGAGCTCGCGACCCGGCTCGGCGTGGACGCCATCGCCGTGGCCTGTCCGCTCTGCCAGATGAATCTTGATCTCAGGCAGAAGCAGGCCGAGAAGGCCGAGGACGCCTTTTTCCACATGCCGGTGCTCTATTTCACCCAGCTCATGGGCCTCGCCATGGGCATCGCGCCCGAGCACCTCGGTCTGGACCAGCTCTGCGTGAGCGCCGGGCCCCTCCTGCGCAAGATGGAGGCCGCGAGCGCCAAGGGCACGGAAGCCAAGGGAGGCAAGGCATGAGAATCGGCGTTTTCGTCTGCCATTGCGGCAGCAATATCGCGGGCACCGTGGACGTGGCCCAGGTGGCCGAGCGCGCCCGCCAGTATCCCGATGTCGTTTACGCGGACGACCCCATGTACACCTGCGCCGAGCCCGGGCAGCAGGCCATCGAGCAGGCCATCCACGACTACAAGCTCGACGGCGTGGTCGTGGCCTCCTGTACGCCCAGGATGCACGAGCCCACCTTCCGCCGCACCGTGGAGCGCGCGGGCCTCAACCCCTACATGTTCGAGATGGCCAATATCCGCGAGCACGTCTCGTGGATCGGCAAGGACAAGGAGGCCAACACCAACAAGGCCGCCGAGCTCGTGCTCATGGCCGTGGAAAAGCTGCGCCGCAACCGGCCGCTCTCGCCCAAGGCCTTCGAGGTGACGAAGAAGGTGCTCATCATCGGCGGCGGCGTGGCCGGCACCCAGGCCGCCCTCGACTGCGCGGACGGCGGCGTGCCCGTCATCCTCGTGGAGCGCGAGGCCACCATCGGCGGCAAGATGGCCAAGCTCGACAAGACCTTCCCCACCGTGGACTGCTCGGCCTGCATCCTCGGGCCCAAGATCGTGGACGTGTCCCAGCACCCGCTCATCACGCTCTATGCGTATTCCGAGGTGGAGGACATCTCGGGCTATGTGGGCAATTTCACGGTGAAGATCCGCAAGAAAACGCCCTATGTGGACTGGAGCAAGTGCACGGGCTGCGGCGCCTGCACCGAGAAATGCCCGAGCAAGAAGACGCCCGACGCCTTCAACGAGTTCATGGGCGACACCACGGCCATCAATATCGCCTTCCCCCAGGCCATCCCGAAAAAGGCGGTGATCAACGCGCCCTACTGCCGCAAGCTCACGAGCGGCAAGTGCGGCATCTGCGCCAAGGTCTGCCCCACGGGCGCCGTGGATTACGAACTCAAGGACGAGTATGTCACCGAGACCGTGGGCGCCATCGTGGCGGCCACGGGCTATGACCTCATGGACTGGTCCGTCTATGAGCAATACGGCGGCGGCCGCTACCCGGATGTCATCACGGGCCTCCAGTACGAGCGCCTGCTCAACGCCTCGGGCCCCACGGGCGGCCACGTGGTGCGGCCCTCGGACGGCCGCGAGCCGGAGAACGTTGTCTTCATCCAGTGCGTGGGCTCGCGCGACAGATCCGTGGGGCGCCCCTACTGCTCCTCGTTCTGCTGCATGTACACGGCCAAGCAGGCCGTGCTCACCAAGGACCATTTGCCCAATTCCCATTCCTATATCTTCTATATGGACATCCGCGCTGCGGGCAAGCTCTATGACGAGTTCACGCGCCGCACCATGGAGGAATACGGCACCCACTACATCCGGGGCCGCGTTTCCGCCATCTACCCGGACGGCGAGGGCCGCTACGTGGTCATGGGCGCGGACACGCTCATGGGCGAGCCCATCGAGATCAAGGCCGACCTCGTGGTCCTCGCCGTGGGTATCCAGGCCAGTGCTGGCGCCGCCAAGCTGGCGGAAAAGCTGCGCATCTCCTATGACGCCTACGGCTTCTTCATGGAGAGCCACGTCAAGCTGAAACCCGTGGAGACCAACACCGCGGGCGTTTTCCTCGCCGGCGTGTGCCAGGGCCCCAAGGACATCCCGGCCTCGGTGGCCCAGGGCTCGGCGGCGGCGGCCAAGGTGCTCGGCCTCTTCGCCAAGCCCCAGCTCGAGAGCGACCCGGCCATCGCGCATGTGGACATGCGCCGCTGTGTGGACTGCGGCAAGTGCATCCGCTGCTGCCCCTTCGGCGCCATCGAGGAAGTGAACATGCGCGGCGTGAACAAGGCGCAGGTCATTGAAACGGTCTGCCAGGGCTGCGGCCTCTGCGTGGCGACCTGTCCGCAGGGCGCCATCCAGCTCTCGCATTCCACCGACAACCAGATTCTCGCGGAGGTCAACGCGCTATGCCGGTTCTAGAAGGCAAGGAACTGCGGATCGTCGGCTTTCTCTGCAACTGGTGCTCCTACGGCGGCGCGGACACGGCCGGCGTGGCGCGCGCCGGGCAGCCCACCGACCTGCGCGTCATCCGCGTGCCCTGTACGGGCCGCGTGGACCCGCTCTTCATCGTCAAGGCCCTGCTGGAGGGCGCGGACGGCGTGCTCGTTTCCGGCTGCCACCCGCGTGACTGCCACTATTCGGTGGGCAATTTCTACGCCCGCCGCCGCCTCGAAGTGGTGCGCGAGTTCTTGCCCGTCATCGGCATCGACCCGCGCCGCTTCGCCTACACCTGGGTGTCGGCCTCGGAGGGCCAGCGCTGGCAGGAGGTGGTGCAGAAATTCACCGCCGAGATCCATGACCTCGGGCCCGCGCCGCGCCTCGAGGACGCCAAGCCCCTGCTCAGGCTCGCCGACATGGCTCTCACCTCCCTGCATCCGCTGGGCACCGGGGAGAAGGCGGCGCTCGCCGAGCTCAAGGAGGCCATCAAGGCGAAGCTCCCGGAGCTCGAGTTCGTCATCGGCTGGCAGCAGGGCTATGACGCGGCGCATACCGTGCCGCTCTTCATGAAGACCCCGGAGGATGTGGACAAGCTCGTCTGGGGGCCGCTCAACGTCAACAATCTGGCCGTCTATCTGCCGCAGTTCAAGGGCAGGAAGGTCGGCATCGTGGTCAAGGGCTGCGATTCGCGCTCCATCGCCGAGCTGTTGCAGGAAAAGCTCATCAACCGCGAGGACGTGACCATCTTCTCCATCCCCTGCGAGGGCGTGCTGGACATGGCCCGCGTGAACACCGAGCTCGGCCGCTACACGAAGATCGACAGCGTGACCATGGACGAGGCCTCGGTGACCATCACGGCCGACGGCAAGGAGCACCGCTTCTGCATGACGGAATGCGCCCAGGGCAAGTGCTATGGCTGCACCACGCCGGGCGCGGTCATCGCCGACCAGCGTTTCGGCACGCCCGTGGAGGTGACGCCGGCCGCGCACACGCCGCCCGAGCTCGCCATGCTCGACGCCATGAGCCTTGAGGAACGCATGGGCTTCTGGAAGGCGCAGATGGAGCGCTGCCTGCGCTGCTACGCCTGCCGCAACGCCTGCCCCATGTGCGTCTGCCGCGACTACTGCATCTCCGATGCCCGCGATCCGCACTGGATGAGCCAGGGCGAGAGCGCGCGCGACAAGCTCTTCTTCCAGACCATCCACGCCCTGCACCTCGCCGGGCGCTGCACGGGCTGCGGCGAGTGCCAGCGCGCCTGCCCCGTGGGCATCCCCATCCTCGCCCTGCGCCAGCAGATCGCCCGCGCGGTGGGCAAGCTCTTCGGCGGCTACCAGTCCGGCATCAACCCGGAAGCCATCCCGCCGCTGTTGACCTACGCCGTGGAAGAACCGCATATCCATGAGAGGGACTGGTAATGAGCAAGATCCGTTTTGTCGCTTCGGACGGGCTTCCGGGCCTTGCGGCCAGCCTCGCCAAGGGCGGCCGCCGCGTGCTCGTGCCCGTGGAAAAGCCCGCGGCCTCCAAGCCCTCCGTGGTGTTCGCGCCCTATGAGCCGGGTATCAAGATGACCCTCGCCAAGGCCACGGTGCCCCCCAAAGAGGCGGTGCTGCCGGAGTGCGAGACCCTGATGACCTTCCAGAAAAGCCGCGACCCGGCGGACCTCAACCAGACGACGCTGGCGCTCACGGCGGTGGAAGAGGGCGTGCCCACCGTGGTCTTCGCCTGCCGCCCCTGTGACGCGCGCGGCTTCGCGGCCTTGGACAAGCCCTTCCTCGAAGGCCTCTATGCCGATCCCTACTACAAGGCGCGGCGCGAAAAGCTCACGGTGGTGAGCCTCACCTGCGCCACGGGCTGCGAGACCTGCTTCTGCCACTGGGTGGGCGGCGGCCCCACCTCGCCCATCGGCTCGGACGTGCTGATCACCGAGATCGAGGGCGGCTATGTGCTCCAGGCCATGACGGGGAAGGGCGAGGAACTCCTTGAGGCGAGCGGCCTTCCCGACGGGGCCGACAAGTTCCCGCTGGCCGAGGCCGCGCGCAAGGCCGCCTGGGCGAGCCTCGTGCCCGCGCCCGACCTCAAGGCGGCGCAGGAAAGCCTCAAGGCCATGTTCGAGGACACGGCCTTCTGGGAGGCCGAGACCGCGCGCTGTCTTTCTTGCGGGGCCTGCACCTACTTCTGCCCCACCTGTTACTGCTTCAACATCACGGACGAGGGCGAGCCGCAAAGCCCCTGCGGCGGCCGGCGCCTCAGGAGCTGGGACAACTGCATGTCCTCGCTCTACACGCGCGAGGCCAGCGGCCACAATCCGCGCCCGGAGAAGTACCAGCGCATGCGCAACCGCGTTTCGCACAAGTTCTGGACCTACCCGGAAAACTGGGGGCCCTACCTGTGCAGCGGCTGCGGGCGCTGTATCACCAACTGCCCGGTGTGCCTCGACATCCGCGCCATCGTGCTCGACGCCGTGGCCGCGGCCAAGGGCAAGGTCTAGGGCCTTCGTGGCATCTCTTGAAGTCCATTTGTGTGAAAGGAGCTGATTCATGGCAACCAGGAAGACTGCCGGAAAGGCCAAGGCCGCTCCCAAGGCTTCGGACGCCGATACGAAAAAGACCAAGGGCCGCGCCGCCCCGGCTGCCGGGGGCAAGAGCGCCAAGGCCGACAAGGCCGTGAAGGCCCCCAAGGCCGTGAAGGAGGCCGCGCCCGCGGAGGAAAAGGCCCTGCCCGCGGACGAGCAGCCCATGCTGACCGAATTGAAGGAAGCGCCGCTCCCGGCCGTGGAGGGCGAGAACCTGCCCGTGCCCGAAAACGAGGCACCTCACGCCGCCAAGGCTGCGGAAGCGCCCAAGGCCCCGAAAGCGGAAGCTGCCAAGCCCGCGCCCAAGGCTGCCGAAAAGGAGGAGGCGGCCCCCAAGCCCGCGCCCAAACAGGATGCCGCCGGCAAGCCGGGCCCGCGCATGCCCCAGGGCATCTCGCCGCGCCCGCTCATGACCGGCAACCCGTACCTCCCCAAGCTCGCCACCGTGGTGGAGATCATTCAGGAGACGCGCAATATCCGTACCCTGCGCGTGGTGCTGGACGACGCCGAAGCCATGGAGAACTTCACCTTCGAGCCCGGGCAGGTGGGGCAGGTCTCGGTGTTCGGCGCGGGCGAAGCCACCTTTGTCATCAATTCGCCGCCGTCCGAGAAGAGCTTTCTCCAGTTCTCGGTCATGGACGCCGGCGAGGTGACGGACGCCATCCACCACCTCTCGCCCGGGGACAAGGTGGGCGTGCGCGCGCCGCTCGGGAATTATTTTCCGTGGAAGGACTGGAAGGGCAAGAATGTCTTTTTCATCGGCGGCGGCATCGGCATGGCGCCCATCCGCACCATCATGCTGCACCTCTTGGAGCGCAAGGAGGATTACGGCAAGATCAGCCTGCTCTACGGCGCGCGCAGCCCGGTGGACATGGCCTACAGCTACGAGCTCGACGACTGGAAGCAGAACCCGGATCTCGACTGCACCCTCTGCATCGACAACCCTTATGAGAACTGGGGGCACCGCGTGGGCCTCATCCCCAAGGTGCTGGAGGAGCTCGCGCCTTCGCCGGAGAATACCGTGGCCGTGCTCTGCGGGCCGCCCATCATGATCAAGTTCACCCTCCAGGCGCTGGAAAAGCTCGGCTTCGCGCCCGAGAACATCGTGACCACGCTGGAAAAGCGCATGAAGTGCGGCATCGGCATCTGCGGCCGCTGCAATATCGGCAGCCGCTATGTCTGCGTGGACGGGCCGGTGTTCACGCTCAAGGAATTGCAGGGCTTGCCGCCGGACATGTAGCCGGCCAGAGCCTCGCGTTTGGGGGCCGGTCCCGCGGGTTGCGCCTGCGGGGCCGGCTTCTTTCATTTCGAGTTGGCATTCCCCTTGCATACTAGTAGGCGTTCCCGCTCATGCGGCAATTTTGACGCACCCCGCCTGCGGGCGGTTTTTGGACCAAAGGAGACTGACCATGGAAATTTCCGGCATCCGTTCCGCGCTTCCCTTTGCCTTTCCCACGCTTGACAAGGATGGCGGCGAGGCCGCGCCCGCGCCGGTTGGAGACATGGTCGACATCCACGCGCCCACCCTGCTCGACGACAGCGAGGTGGACGGCGTCCTCGACGACACCCTCTCCATGATCGCGCAGGACAATGTGGCGGCCCTGTCCGTCCACGGCGGCCTTTCCGAAAGCCGCGTCTTCGCCCTGCTCGGCATGTAGCGCCCGGGCAGCCCCCGGGGCCGGCCTTTCGCGCCGCGCCCGCCGGGCATTTGACAGCGCCGCCGGCGAAAGAGTATCAAAATGCCGGGCCGTTCCGTCATGGTGACGGGGCGCCCGGCATTTTTTTCCGGCCTTCCGGCAGGCGGGGCAGAAGCCCGCCTGCCGGATGCCCGGGCTCCACGTCAAGATACCGGCAGGCACTCATGACCGACATTGACCGCCAGATGGCGCTCATCCGGCGCGGCGCGGCGGAAATCATCGACGAGGGCGAGCTTGCCGCCAAGCTGGCGGCCGGCCGCCCCCTGCGCGTCAAGGTGGGCTTCGACCCCACCGCGCCCGACCTGCACCTCGGCCACACCGTGGTCATGCACAAGATGCGCCACTTCCAGGAGCTGGGGCACACGGTCATCTTCCTCATTGGCGACTTCACGGGCCGCATCGGCGACCCCTCGGGCAAGAGCGAGACGCGCCCGCCGCTCACCGGGGAGCAGGTGCTCGCCAATGCCGCGACCTACAAGAGCCAGGTCTTCAAGATCCTCGACCCGGAAAAGACCATCGTGGAGTTCAACTCCCGCTGGTTCGGCCAGATGGGCGCCGCCGACTTCATCCGCCTCGCCGCGCACAGCACCGTCGCCCGCATGCTGGAGCGCGACGACTTTGAAAAGCGCTTCCGCGAGGAGCGGCCCATCTCCATCCACGAATTCCTCTATCCGCTCTGCCAGGGCTATGACTCCGTGGCGCTTCAGGCCGACGTGGAGATGGGCGGCACGGACCAGAAATTCAACCTGCTCATGGGCCGCAACCTGCAGGGCCACTACGGCCAGCCCGGCCAGAGCATCATCACCATGCCGCTCCTCGAGGGCACGGACGGCGTGCGCAAGATGTCCAAGTCCTATGGCAACTATGTGGGCATCAGCGAGCCGCCCGAGCAGATGTTCGGCAAGCTCATGGCCATTTCCGACGAGCTCATGTGGCGCTATTACGAGCTGCTCTCGGCCAAAAGCCTTGAGGACATCGCCGCCCTGCGCGCCGAGGTGGAGGGCGGCAAAGTCCATCCCAAGGCCGCCAAGGAAGACCTGGCCTGCGAAATGGTGACGCGCTACCACGGCGAGGACGCGGCCAGGGCCGCGCGCCAGTCGTTCAACGCGGTCTTTGCCGGGGGTTCCTTCCCGGCGGACGCGCCCGAATATGCCTGCGAGGCCGGCGAGGCCAGCACCCCGGCGGCGTTTCTCGAGGCCGCGGGCCTCGTCAAGAGCCGCGCCGAGGCCAAGCGCCTTGTCAAGGAAGGGGCGCTCAGCGCCAATGGCGAGCGCGTGAACGACGCGGCGGCGCCCCTTGCGGCCGGGAGTTACGAGGTCAGGCTCGGCAAGAAGCGCTTTTTGCGGCTCACGGTGCGCTGAGATCGCCTGCCGCCAGCGGCGGCGCCCGCATCCACCCACGGAGGCACGAGATGCACAAGCTCTATGTGGCAATGGTCGGCCTGCCGGGCCGGGGCAAATCCACCATGGCGCGCCGCATCCGCGACGGGCTCCTGGCGGAGGGCATCGCCGCCAAGAGCTTCAATAATGGCGACATCCGGCGCCAGTTGCTCGGCGCCGAATCCACGGAGCCGGATTTCTACAATCCAGACAACAGCTTCGGGCGCCAGGCGCGCGAAATGATTGCCCGCCGCAACCTTGAAGAGGCGCAATCCTGGCTCGCTTCGGGCGACGGCGAGGTGGCCATCCTCGACGCCACCAACGCGAGCCGCGCGCGGCGCCAGTTCATCGAGTCCAAGCTGCGCGACCATCCCGTGCTCTTTGTGGAGTGCGTCAACGAGGACCCGCTCCTGCTCAACGCCTGCATCCGGCGCAAGGCGGACCTGCCGGAATACGCGTCCTACACCAAGGACGAGGCGCTCAAGAGCTTCATGCAGCGCATCGAGTATTACGAGACCATCTACGACCCGCTGACGGACGAAAAATACTGGATGTGTGTGGATTCCACGGCCAACCGCGTGCTGGCCGAGCGACCGTGCGAGAGCTCGCCCTATTATTCGGCCATCCGCGAGATCGTGGTCAGCGTGTGGACGCCCTGCCTCTACCTCGCGCGCCACGGCCAGACCGAGTTCAACGTCCAGGGCCGCATCGGCGGCGACCCGCCGCTCACCGCCAAGGGCCGCGCCCAGGCCCAGGCGCTGGCGCGCCACATGGAGGGGCGCCCCATCGACTGGGTGTTCACCTCCACGCGCATGCGCTCCCACGAGACGGCGGCGCCCCTGCTGGAAAGCCACCCCGAGGCCCATGTCATGGCCCTGCGCGAATTTGACGAGATCTGGGCCGGCGACTGCGAGAACATGCTTTACTCGGAGATCCGCGAAAAAATGCCCGAGGTCACGGCGGCCCGCAACGCGGACAAGTACGCCTACGCCTATCCCAACGGCGAAAGCTACGCCATCCTGCGCGAGCGCGTGCAGCGCGGGCTTCGGCGCGCCCTCTTCCTCGCGGGCGACCAGCCCCTGCTCATCCTCGGGCACCAGGCCATCAACCGCGTGCTCGTGTCGCTCTTCCTGCGCCAGCGCACCGAAGATGTGCCCTATATCCACATCCCGCAGAACCAGTATTTCCACATCGCGCTCACGCCGCACCGCAAGCTCTTCGAGCGCATCCCCTACGAGGGCAGCGGCGGCGTGCCCGTGGACAAGGACACGGCCCTCAAGGACCCGCAGATTTACGCCTGAGCCGGGGCGCAGACGCGGCGCAGCTAAAAAACACGCCGCCGGGATGCCATGCAAAGGCGCCCCGGCGGCTCATGTTTTTAAGGCGTTTTGTGAATCCGGCGGCTCAGCTCTCCGCGGCTTCGGCCTCCTCCTCGCTCTCGAGATACTTCAGCAATTCCCGGTCATGGCCGAGGATATGCTTGCTCATCCACTTGCCGCAGATGTCGAGGAACTGGTGGATGGAATCCTCGGAATACTTCTTGTTTTCCATCCGGGAGTACAGGCGCGGCACGATGCGGTCGCGCATGCCGTCATGGATGGCCTTGTGCGCTTCATAATCCCGAAAGTCAATGGAGCGCATGTAGGCTTCCTCGTCCTCGAAATGCTTGACCACATAGGTGCGCAGATACTTGACGGCCTCGGCGGCGGCCCATTGCGTGTTGCCGCCCACGCGCACCATCTTGTGCAGGCGGTTGATGACGCGGAAAATTTCCCTGTGGGCATGGTCGATGCTTTCCACGCCGACTTCGTAGCGTTCGTGCCAATCCAGCATGCGGGACCTCACGGGTGACAGGTGACCGTGCCGGAAATCGGGAACACGGGAGAGTATCCCCTGCTACCATGGGGGCGGCTGCCCGTCAATGCCAAGGACGCTTTTGGCCCGGTGCCGGACGGAAGGCCGGCTTCAGCTCCCGGCGCGCGTGAGGTTGGGGCTCACCCCGAAGATGACGAGCTCCATCCAGTCCAGCGCAAAGTCCAGGGCGGCCTCGTCGCCGGCGAGGCTGTCCTCCATGATGCGCGCCTGCCGCTCCTCTGTCACCTCCACCCGCGAAAAGATGCGCATGGTCTCGATGAGCTCGCGGAACTTGTCGAGCTCAAAGAGGCAGAGGATGGCCATGGTGGCGAGCCTGGGCTCGAGCTGCCGCTCCGTGGCGCGCACCATGGCCATGAGGCGCATGTAGCGGTCATTGAAGGCTGTGTAGGGCTCCATGCCCTCGTTGGCGAACCACTGGGCCGGCGTGCGCGCCGTGCCGTGGTCAAAGCCGCGGCAATGCTCCTCCCGCACGAGGAAGAAGCGCTCGTTCACGCCGTCCGTGCCCATGCGGGCGCCGCGCCCGAGCGGGTAGCAGCGGCAGGCGCCCGGGCGGTCCTCATAGACCGAGCAGCCGGCCGGGGTCACGAAGGGGCAGGGCGCGTCGGGGCTTTCGAGCATGCGCAGGAGCGGCAGGGGAAAGCCCGTATCCGGGAAGGAGCGCATGCTGGCGAAGGTGCGCAAAAAGTCCTCGCCGCTCATGCCGAGCTGGCGCCGCAGGCGCACCACGTCATAGGGCGTGAGCGGCAGGGTGAGCTCGGCGCAGCAGCGGTTGAAGCAGGGCATGTGCGGCCCGCAGTCGAAAACGAAGGTCTCGTCCGGGGCGAGCTCGGGCAGGCTTTCCAGCAGGTCGCGGCCTTCGTCCGTGTCGGGCTGGCTGGCCTCGATGTGGTCGGGGCCGGGCAGTTTGGTGCCGTCCATGGGCGCTCCGGGGCGCGGGCGTTCAGAACGCGAGGCGCCGTTTTTGGCGGTTGATGAAGATGACCGACGCCGCATAGCCGAAGGAGCGTGCGTAGTCGGCCAGGCGGTCGAAGGGGCGCCCCACGTCCGCGTGGCGGTGCGCGTCGGAGCCGAAGCAGATGTCCACCCCGGCCTCGGCCGCGAGGCGCATGATGGCAGGCGCCGGGTAAGGCTCGGCAAAGTCCAGGCGCAGGCCCGCGGCCGAGACCTCCATGGCCGTGCCGCTCTCGGCGAGGGCCGAAACGGCAGCCTCGAGCGGGGCCCGGCTTTCCGCGGCGCCGAGCCACGCATGGAAATCGTCCACCGCCCGCAGCTTGATGAAATCCGGGTGCGAGGCCACGTCAACGAGGCCGCTTTTTACCATGGAGGCCATTTCGTAAAAATAGGCGGCAAAGCGGGCGAAGCGCTCCTCGCGCGGGACTTCCGGCCCCCAGTTGGCCACCGCGCCCACAGACATGCCGTCAAGGTAGTGCAGGGAGCCGAGCACATAGTCGAAGGGCCATGCGGCCACAAGCTCGCGCATATAGCCGGGGCGCGAGGGCAGCCAGTCCAGCTCCAGCCCGAGGAGGATGCGCGGGCCGTCGGCGCCGGGCTGGGCGGATTTTTCCCTGAGTCGCAGCACCTCGGCCGCATAGCGCGGGAATTCGGCGGCGAGGTCGCCGGTATAGAGCGCGCAGGAAAAGCCCCCGGGCAGCGGTGAATGCTCGGAAAAGCCGAACCACGCGAGCCCGGCCGCCTTGGCCTGCGCGGCCATGGCGGCCACATCGGCCGTGCCGTGCGAGGCCGTGGTGTGGTTGTGCATGTCGGCAAGGATCATGCGGGCTCCGGGTGTTCGCCGTCCTCCGCCAGCAGGCGCCGGGCTAGCGCCACATCGGCGCCTATCTGGCGGCCGAGCGCGGCCGCATCGGGGAAGCGCTGCTCCCCGCGCAGGCGCGCCACGAACTCGAGGCGCAGGTCCTCGCCGTAGAAGTCGCCTTCCGCATCCAGCAAAAAGCTCTCCACGGTGAGGCGGTCGCCCCCGAAGGTGGGCTTCATGCCGATATTGGTCACGGCGTCGAAGCGCCGCCCCCCGCAGCGCGCGCGCGTTGCATAGACGCCGTTTGCCGGCAGCGCCGTGGCCGCGCCGTCGAGGTTGGCCGTGGGAAAGCCCAGGCCCCGGCCCCTGCCCTCGCCGTGCGCCACCTGCCCCGAAACCGCATAGGGGCGCCCCAAAAGGCGCCGCGCCAGTGCCACGTCGCCTGCGGCAAGGCATTCCCGAAGGCGCGTGGAGCTCACGGGCGCGCCGTCGGCGAGCACCGCGCCCACCTGCTCCACGCCGAAGCCCATGCCGCGCCCGAGCTGCCGCAAAAGTTCCGGGTGGCCGCTGCGGCCCCTGCCGAGGGTGAAGTCATGCCCCACAACGAGTTCGCGCGGCCTGAGCGGCAAGAGGTAGCCGCGCACGAAGTCTTCGGGCGTGAGCGCCGCGAGCCCGCGCGTGAAGGGCAGCTCGAGGATGTGGCGCACGCCAAGGCGATCCAGGAGGGCGAAGCGCTCGGCCCGCGTGCTCAGGGGCGCGTGCGGGCGCTCGGGTGTGAGCACGGTGCGCGGGTGCGGGCGAAAGGTCACGAGCACGCAGTCAAGGCCGCGGGCGCCGCAGACCTCGAGCGTGCGCCGCACGAGCGCCTGGTGCCCCAAGTGCACGCCGTCGAAGTTGCCGATGGTCACGCCCGTGGCAGGCAGCGCGGCAAAGGCGGCGGGAGTGTCGGCGATCTGCATGGCTGGGGCTCGGGGCGCTCAGATCAGGCGGTCGAAGATGAAGCGGTACACCTTGCGGATGTGGAGGGCCAGCTTGAGCGTGAGGGTGCGCTGCGCCTTTTCGTCCCGCTCGGCGAAGGAGGTGAGATGCCGCGCCACCTCGTTGAAATCCGCGTCGCCCGTGGGCTGGAGCATGCCCCAGTACTGGCGCGCCCGCTCCGCCGTCTGGCGGGCGCCCTTGTCGGGGTGGCGCGTGAGGTGGCCATGGAGGAAGGACGCAAACATGGCGTCCGCATCGTTGGGGAAGGAGCGGGAAAGGGCCAGGCGCCAGAGCGCGATGTACAGGCCGCGCAGCTCGAGGCCCATCTGGCGGCGCCGCAAAAACTGGAAGCGCCCCACGCCCATGAGCTCAAGCTCGGCCGTGAAGTCCGCGTCGTCCAGGAGGGCGGCGAAATTGTCCAGCGCCACCTGGGTGATGCCGGGCGATTCGTCTGGCTCCGCGAGATACTGCATGGACGCTCCGTGCAATGGACTGAAGGCGTGGTTGTAGGTTTGAGTTGTCGTCCTCGTGCAGGCGCGTTGTTGCTGCCCGTTTAATGTCGAAATTATCCGTCAAAAACAGCCTTTTCGGTGCTGGCCGCGTCAGAGAAAAATTTCCTCGGTCGAGTACTTGAGTACACTCCCTTCGGAAATTTTTATCTTCCTTGCCAGCCCCGAAAAATCTTATTTTTTAGGATTCTTCCGACACCAGCACCCGTCTTCCGCTTCGCTCCAGACGGAAGGAGGAAAAATCAATTGCCGCGTCTTGCTGTCACACCCAAAGTGCCCGCCGCCATGGGGCCGTTAGTCTCCGTCGTCACCTGCTGCGCCGGTGGCGGCAGAAGCCCCGCCGCCCCCTTGGCCGCCACGGCGCCCGCGCGAGCGGCGCCGCCTTTTGCGCGGAGCCTGGCCTTCACCGCCGGCTGCCCCGTCCTCGGGGGGCTGGGCGGCTTCCGCCGGTGCCGCTGCCGCCGGCGCATCCGGGCCAAGCGGGCGCGGGCCGCGCTTGCCGCGCGTGCGGCCTCCCCGGGCGCCGCGGCCGCCGGCACCACTCCCGGAACTCTTGGGAGCCGGGGCCGCGCTCCCCGTGGGGAAGACGAAGCCTTCGCGCAAATTTTCCTGATGGCAGGCGTCCAGCAGCATGGCGAGCAGGAGCAGGTTGGCGTTTTCCTCGCCATCTCCCGGGGCCTCGCCGTCTCCCGCGCCCCCGTCTTCCGGCGCCTTACCGAGCTCGCGCGCAAGGTCGGCGTAGCGCGCCACGCGCATGCGCTCGAGCCCGGTGAGCCCGCGGTACCGCGCCTCGAGCACGGCCATGAGGCGCGCGGAAGCGGCCCTGGCCGCATCGGCGTCCGTGGGGGCGGGGATTTCCGTGAGATTGATCTTGTAGTGCCGTGCGATGCGCTCGAGCTCCATGCGCTGCATCACGTCCACGAGCGAGATGACCGTGCCCGCCGAGCCCGCCCGGCCGGTGCGCCCGGCGCGGTGGATGTAGCTCTCGTGGTCTTCCGGCGGCTCGTAGAGGAAGACGTGCGAGAGCGCCGGGATGTCGATGCCCCGCGCCGCCACGTCCGTGGCCACGAGATACTGGAGCTTGCCCTCGCGCACTTTTTGCAGCACGGCCTCGCGCTTCGCCTGCGTCAAGTCGGCCGAGAGGCCGTCCGCGCTGTAGCCGAAGCCCTGAAGCACGCTCGTCACATAGTGCACATTGGCCTTGGTGTTGCAAAATATGATGGCTGAAGCCGGGTTTTCCGTCTCCAGGAGGCGCACGAGGGCGCGGTCCTTGTCCATGGGCTTGACTTCGCAGAACTCGTGCGCCACCTCGGCCACATGCACTTCCTTGCGCGAGAGGGAGAGCATGTCCGGCTCGGTCATGAATTCGGCGGCCAGCTTGAGCACATGGGGCGGATAGGTGGCCGAGAAGAGGCAGGTATGGCGCCGGGTGGGGAGATAGCGCTGGATCTCCTTCATGTCCGGGTAGAAGCCGATGGAAAGCATGCGGTCGGCCTCGTCGAACACGAGCAAACGCAGTTTCGCAAGGTCGAGGGTGTGCCGCAGGAGATGGTCGAGCACGCGGCCCGGCGTGCCCACGATGACCTGCACGCCGGCGCGCAGGGCGTCCATCTGCTTTTTGTAGCCCACGCCGCCGTAAATGGCGCAGACATCGTGGCCCGTGCCGGCGAAAAGCGTCTTCGCCTCGCGCTCCACCTGCAGGGCGAGCTCGCGCGTGGGCACGAGCACGAGGGCCTGCGGCGCCTTGAGGCCCGGGTCCAGCTCCTCGAGCATGGGGAGGAGATAGCAGCCCGTCTTGCCGCTGCCCGTGCGCGACTGCACCATGATGTCGCGCCCGGCGAGCAGGTAGGGCAGCGCCAGGGACTGCACGGGCATCAGGCTGTGCCAGCCGGCGCGGGCGCAGGCCTCGCGCAGGGACGCGGCGAGCTCGTCAAGCGTCACCGGGGGCAGCGCGTTTTCCGGCTCGGTGACGGAAATATCGACAAGTTCGTCTTCAGCGACGACAGGCGCGGCCGGCGCGGCGGCGCTTTCCGCGGGGTTTTCCTCCGGGGAGGGGGAAGAGGAGGGTTCCGGCATAGGGGGCCTTTGCGCGCGGGCGCGCCAAAATGAGGAGGCGGCCTGCGCCGCTTCCCGTCCATGGAAAGCCAAAGAATACGCCATTCCGCCGGCTTCCGCAAGGCGTAGGCCGGGGGCGCCGCGAAATGCGGCTTGCCCCGCGCACGGAATGCGCCTAACGTGAGGGGCCGCACGGCGAGGGCCGGTCGCGGAACCAGCGAGGGGAGAGGGACGCCATGGCGGACACAGTGGCCGAAACAGCGAAAGAGTCCGGCTTTGCGCCGGCATTCGGGGCGGGCCTCCTGCCGGCCGTGGTGCAGGACGCCGCAAGCGGCGAGGTGCTCATGCTCGCGTGGATGAACGAAGAGGCGTGGCGGCGCACGCTTGAGACCGGCGAGGCCCATTTCTGGAGCCGCAGCCGCCGCGAGCTCTGGCACAAGGGCGGCACCTCGGGCCATGTGCAGCGCGTGCTCTCCGTGCGCCTTGACTGCGACAGCGACGCCATCCTGCTCCTCGTGGAGCAGATTGGCGGCGCGGCCTGCCACACCGGGCGGCGCTCCTGCTTTTTCCGCGAGTGGCGGGCGGGCGAAGTTGCCGAGTGCGCGCCCATGGTTTTCGACCCCGCGGCCGTGTACGGCACAGCCGGATCCCCCTCCACTTCCAGCCACGGGAGCAACGCATGAGCGCCCAGAACCGTCCCGTCCTCAAGCTCGGCGTGCCCAAGGGCTCGCTCGAGGAGGCCACCATCCACCTTTTCGAGCGCGCGGGCTGGAAGATCCGCAAGCATGCGCGCAACTACTTCCCGGACATCAATGACCCCGAGCTGTCGGCCTCGCTCTGCCGCGTGCAGGAGATCGGCGGCTATGTGGCGGCCGGCGTGCTGGACGTGGGCATCACCGGCCTCGACTGGCTGGGCGAACGCGGCCATGAAGACAAGGTGGTGCGCGTGGCCGACCTCGTGTATTCCAAGAACTCTTCCAGGCCCTGCCGCTGGGTGCTGGCCGTGGCCGGGGACGCGCCCTACACCTGCGCGGCCGACCTCGCGGGCAAGCGCATCGCCACCGAGCTCGAAGGGCTTACGCGCCGCTATTTCGCGGGCAAGGGCGTGGACGCCGACATCTTCTATTCCTGGGGCGCCACCGAGGCCAAGGTGGTGGAGGGGCTTGCCGACGGCATCGTGGAAGTCACCGAGACCGGGACGACCATCCGCGCCCACGGCCTCAAGATTATCGACGAGGTCATGGTGTCCTTCCCTGTGCTCATCGCCAACCGCGAGGCCTGGGCCGACCCCGTGAAGCGCGCCAAGATCGACCAGATCACGCTGCTCCTGCAGGGGGCCCTGCGCGCCGAGAACCTTGTGGCGCTCAAGATGAACGCCCCGGCAGACAGGCTCGACGCCATCCTCGAGATGCTGCCCGCGCTCAACTCGCCCACGGTCTCGCCCCTGCGCGACAAGGCGTGGCTCTCGCTGGAGACCGTGGTGGAGGTGGGCATCGTGCGCGACCTTATCCCGCGCCTGCGCGCCGCCGGGGCCGAGGGCATCATCGAGTACGCGCTGAACAAGGTCATCTGACCATGCCCCTGCGGGGCGCATGGGGCGCGCCCCCCGCGCCATATTTGTCAAACGCCGGATACAATGCGCCGAGCCTGCCATGCCGCGTGCGCCCAAAAAAACCGCAAGCCCGCCTGACCCCGCCCCGCGCGGCCGCCCCAGGGAGTTCGACCGGGACGCGGCCCTCAACGCCGCCATGGAGACCTTCTGGCGCAAGGGCTACATGCAGACGACCCTTGCCGACCTCTGCCAGGCCATGGGCATCAGCGCGCCGAGTTTCTATTGCGCCTTCGGGACGAGGGAGGACATCTTTCTCGAGACCGTCGCGCACTATAAACAACAGTACTGGGACAAGGCCCTCGACCGCCTGATGCAGGCAGGGGACGTGCGCACGGCCCTCAAAAATTTTGTTGAGGACGCCGTGCAGATCTATATGCGCCCGGGCCTCCCCAAGGGCTGCTTCGTGGAGATCTCCACCGTGGGCCTCGCGCCGGGCGAGACGCGCATCATCGAAGCCCTCGCCGTCCTCGACCGGGAAACGGAAGCCCTTTTCCGCAAGCGTCTCCTTTTGGCCATCGAGGCCGGTGAGCTTCCGCCAGAAAGCGATGTCCCGGCCATCGTCGGCGCCCTCATCGCCTTCATGAAAGGCGTCGCCCTGCTCGCCCGCGGCGAGCTGTGCCAGGCCGAGCTTGCGGAGATCGCCCGGCGCGGCCTCGCCCTGCTCCCCAACGCCGGCCAGGACTGAAGGTCCGCCTCGGGGCGCGCCACGCGCCTTGACGTTCGCGGCCTGTTTTTATTATCAGGTTTACAAAATTCAACACGAGGTCATCCCATGAAACTGCTGGCCATCAACGGAAGCCCCCGTAAAAAGTGGAACACGGCGACCATTCTTGAAAGCGTGCTCGCCGGGGCCAAAGAGGCGATGCCCGGGCTGGAGGGCGAGCTCATCCATCTCTATGAGCATGACTACAAGGGCCGCGTGAGCTGCTTTGAATGCAAGCGCATCGGCGGCAAGAGCTATGGCAAGTGCGCCGTCAAAGACGGCATTTCGGAAGTGCTGGAAAAGTCCCTGCACGCCGACTGCCTGGTGTTCGGCACGCCCATCTATTTTTCCGACGTGACGGGCATGATGCGCTGCTACTGGGAGCGCCTGTTCTTCCCCGTGCTCGTGTATGACAAGAACTATTCCTCCCTTGCGCCGCAAAAGGTGCGCACGGGCTTTGTCTATACCATGAACGCGCCCGAGGGCATGCTGGAAGACATCCACTATCCCGAGCGCCTGAAAGTCATGGAAGACATTGCGGCGCGGATGCTCGGCCACGCGCCGCTGATGGAATATGTCTGCGATACCTGGCAGTTCAAGGAGTACGCCAAGTACAAGTCGGACGCCTTTTCCCCCGAGGCCAAGGCGAAAGTGCGCGAAGCGCAGTTCCCCATCGACCGCGAGAAGGCCAGGGCGATGGGCAGGGCGCTCGCCCTCGGTCAGGCGCACTGATGCTTGCGGCAAACGCGGGAGATGAAATGGCGGAAGAACTGGTCTTTTGCTTCAGCGGCACGGGCAATTCCTGTATGTGAGTATCAGGGTGACGAAAGCGGCCAATTGCCAGATATGCCCGGAAACGCATTCGGAGGCGCGATGAAAAGTCCCTTTCCCGACTTTGTGGAGCAACTGCCGCTCCGGGACTACGGCCTTCCGGGCCTGACCGTGCATGTGGACACTTCGCCCCTCGGCGAGACCTATTTTGTCAGCGCGCAGAAAGAAATCGTCTTTGCCGAGCATGCGCACGGGGCGCAATATACCGTGGTCGTCAGCGGTTCCTGTGCCTATACCGCGGACGGCAAGACCGTCACGTACAAGAAGGGCGACATCTATTTCATCCCGGCCGGGCAGAAGCACCAGATCACCCTGCATGCCGGCTACGCCGAAATGGACTATGTGTTCAACGGGGAATGAACGCGCCCGGGCGGAGTCTCGGCCCCGGGCCGCAAGCGAACAGCCATAAGGAGGAACCATGGCTATCAGGAAAGTGGCGACGGTGGTTTTCAGCCCCTGCGGCAGCACGGAAAAAGTCACCGAATTGCTCACGGCCAGGCTGCCCGTGGAAGTGGAGCGGCATAACCTCACTCTCCCGGACGAGAGGGACGCGAAACTGGCCTTCGATGCGGAGACCCTGGTATTTTTCAGCTTCCCGGTCTATGCGGGCCTGCCGAAAATCGCGGACAAGGTGTTCGCCTGCGTGGAGGGCAAGGACACGCCCTGCGTGTATGTGGCCGTGCGCGGCGACACCGAGCCGGGCGGCTTTTACTGGTCCATGGACGACCTGGCCAGGGCCCGCGGCTTCAGGCCCGTGGCCGCGGTGGCGGCCGTGGCCGAGCACACGCTCATGCCCACGGTGAGCCACGCCCGGCCCGACGCCGACGACGCGAAACTGCTGAACGAATTTGGGCAGAAGGCCCTTGCGCAGGCCAATGAGGGAAAATCGCTCTCCAAGATCCCGGGCGAGCGCGGCCCCATGAAGGATCTTGTGTTCTTCCCCATTACCGACGCGGACGCCTGCATCAGCTGCGGCCAGTGCGCGGAAAATTGCCCGGCGGGGGCCATCCCGGAAGATGACCTCGTCACGCAGGACGACAAGCTCTGTATCTGCTGCTCGGCCTGCGCGCATGTCTGCCCCGTGGACGCGCGCACCATGGGCGACGCCAAGGCGCGGGAAATGCTGCACCAGGCGGCGACAGTGACCTTTGCCGGCCTGCACCTGGAAACGAAGCTCTTTCTGTGACACGCCGGCGTGAACGGCGCAACGAACGCCCAGCGGTGCTGCGAGGGCGCACCGCTGGGCGGTGAAAAGCGCTGAATGAAAGGGACGGCGTCCTCGCTCTTGCCGGTTGGGGCATGCCGGTCCCTCAGGCGAGGATTGCCCGCACCTCCTCCCGGTTGCGCCAATAGGGGAGCGCGGCCGGGAAGGCTTTTTGCCACGGCTTGTGCCACGAATAATGAAGGAGTTTTCCGCGAAGCGCCGTCTCGCCCAGGAGAAGGCGCCTGCCGTATTCCATCTGGAAGTTCGCCTTCCCGGACAAGGCGCCCGTGTGCCCGGGAAGCCCGAACAGGAAATTGAGGGCGTCCTGGTCCGGGAACTGCAATTCCGGCCTCGCCCTGAACAGGGAAAAAACGGCGGCGGGAACATCGGGAACCAGCCTGTTCACCTCGGCATTCCTGAAAACCAGGACGCCGGAGTTGAAATAGCCGTCATATTCGCCGAAGACCGACCTGATGTAGGCCCGAAAGCCCGGGCGATGCGCCGGGGCGCTGTCCCGTACGGCCCAGAGCGGCGGGCCGTCCTTCCTTGCCAGCGCGTCGGCAAAAAGGGGCAGGGCATCCCCCGTGGCGATGATGTCGCTATCCAGATAAAGTACAGTTTCATTGGGCAAAAGCTGCGGCAGCAACAGCCGGAACAGGCAGCCCTTGCTGAACCGCTCAAGCGCCGGAATCTGCGGAAACCCGGCGCTCTCTTTTGCCAGGTCGTGAAATACCGCCTCGCCGCCGGAACGGGAAGCGACTTTTTGAAAAGCGTCCCGCTCCGGCGCACCGAGCGTGCCGTCATGCAGGATGTGCGCCACGAGGGGGACACTCGCGCCTTTCATCAACGAGTGCATGGACGCGAGGCCGTGGATGAAATAGCCGTCCCTGTTGTGGATGCCGTAGGCGATGTGCAGGGGGGCGCCGTGCTGCTGGGGAAGCGCGGGCGCCGCCTGGGGGGCAGGGGCGCGAGGGCTCACCGCGGGCTCATTCTTCCCGGCTTTCCGGCTTGCGGCTGAGCAGGTCTTCCAGCTCGGCGCAGGCCGCCTTGCCGTCCATGCCCTGCCGGGCCGCGAGCTCGCCGAGGTTTTCGGCGGCGTCGCAGGGCCGCACATAGAGGGGCTCGATATCCTTGGGAAAATAGTCGCCGTGGCGGGCGAGCAGGGCGAGGGCCGGGGCGCCCGGGTCCACGAGTTCGGGCATGACGACGGCGCCCGGCGCGCCGGCCGGGCCCAAGCCCGTGGCCTCGGGCTCGAACCAGCGCGGGTTGCGACTAAGCCCGCTGCCGCAGGCGTGGCAGGGCGCCCCGGCCATGCGGGCAAGGGCTTCCTCCGGCGTGATGAGTTCCACGGGCCCGAGCGGCTGCGCCGGGATCTGCGGGCCGTAGGAGCAAAAAGGCCGGTAGTGGACGAGGTCGCGCCGGGCATGGGTCACCACCATGACGGGCGCGGGATAGAGCAGGCCCCGTTGCATGACCGCGCTGGTGGCCAGCGCCTGGAGATAGTCAAGGCTCGCAAGCTGGGCGTGCCCCGCGCGGCGCAGGGCCGCTGCCGTGGCGAGCACGAGGCGGATGCCCGTGAACGAGCCAGGGCCGGCCACGCAGCCGATGCGCCGGAAACCGGCTGGAGCGATGGCGAGGGCCGCGCAAATGTCACGCAGGGCCGGGGCCAGAAGCTCCGTGGCGCGGTTCGGCTCGTGCCACTCCTCAAAGCAGCGGCGGCGGCCGTTTTCCGTCACCAGTATCTGGAGCGCGCCCTCGGCGGCGTTGAGCACGAGCTCGAGCCCGGTGGAGTAGCCCGGTGCGCGCGCGCTCATTTGAAGAGCCGCCATACGTCGTTGAAGGTGGCGAGCGCCATGAGGCCCACCAGCAGGAAGAGGCCCACGCGGGTGGCCATTTCCTGCGCCTTTTGCGGCACCGGCCGCCGGAAGATCATCTCGATGAGGCAGAAGACGATCTGGCCGCCGTCGAGCACGGGCACGGGCAGGAGATTGAGGATGCCGAGATTGACGCTGATGAGCGCCGTCAGCGCGATGAGGCCGGCGAGGCCCTGGTGCGCCTGCTCGCCCACCATCTGGGCGATCATGATGGGGCCGCCCACCTGGTCCAGCGGCACCACGCGCTGCGCCAGCTTGACGAAGCTCTGCCAGGTGAGGGAGACCATGCCCCAGGTCTGCCGGGCGCCGGCCGCGGCGGCCGCCCAGAAGCCCTGTGGCTCCGCGCTCACGCTGTTGCCCGCGCGCACCCCGATGAGCCACGCGGTCTCCTCCTCGCCGAAAATGGTCTTGCGCGTGGCGCGCTCGGCCGTGAGGGTGAGCTCGAGCACATGGCCCCGCGCTTCCGGGCCGCTCTCCCCGGGCGTTTCGGGCCGCAACACCTCAAGGTGCAGCGGACGGCCGCCGCTGGCGTTGATGGTGGCGGACATGGCCTCCCAGCTCTCCAGCTTTTTGCCGTCAATGGCGAGGATGCGGTCGCCGGGGACGAGCCCGGCGCGGGCGGCCGGGCTGCCGGCCGAGACGGCGCCCACCACGGGCTGGAGCACGGGCACGCCCCAGCCGAAGGCGAGCGCCCAGCAGAGCAGCCAGGCGAGCAGGATATTGGCCACCGGCCCGGCGGCCACCACGAGCAGCCGCTGCCACGCGGGCCTGAGCGCGAAGCTCTCCCTGGGGGTGAAGCCGGGCGGGATGTCGGCCTCGTCGCTCTCGCCCACAAGCGCCACATAGCCGCCCAGGGGGATGAGCGAGAGCGCGTATTCGGTCTTGCCGATCTTGCGCTTGAGGATCTTGGGCCCGAAGCCGAGCGAAAAGGTGGACACGCCCATGCCGAGCGCGCGGGCCACGGCGAAATGCCCGAGTTCATGGAAGAAGATCAGTCCGCCGAGGACGATGATCACGGCAACGATGGTCGTCAGCACTTTGGCTCCTCGGGATGGGCGGCGCGGCGGCGCACAAGGGCGCGGCAGGCGCGGTCAAGGGCGTCCACGCGGGCGGCGAGCTCCACGGCGAGGGCGGCCGCGCGGGCCTCGTCAAGGGGAGCCCGGGGCAGGTCGCCGGGAGAAAGCGGGGCGAGGGCGCGGCCCTCGTCAAGGCCCGGCAGCGCGTCCAGCGTGGCCGAAACAAGGGCCGGGATGTCCGTAAAGCCGCAGCCGCCGTGGAGGAAAAGCTCCACCGCCGCCTCGTTGGCCGCGTTGAGCGCCACGCAGGCCGGCCCGAAGCCGGGCGCGCCCCCCATGGCCGCGCGGTCGGCCAGGAGCGCCTCGCGCGCGAGGCGCAGGGAGGGGAAAAGCTCCGGGTCCGGCTCCTCGAAGGTGAGGCTCCAGACGGCAGCAAGGTCAAGGGGCGGCGCGCCGCGGCCGGCGCAGGCCGGCCAGTCCAGGCAGTGCCCGATGGGGAGCCGCATGTCCGGCGCGCCGAGCTGCGCCATGAAGGAACCGTCGGCGAATTCGGCCAGCGAATGCACCACCGACTGCGGATGCACGAGGATGCGCACCCGCTCCGGCGGCACGCCGTAGAGGTGCACGGCCTCAATAAGCTCGAGACCCTTGTTCATCATAGTGGCCGAGTCGATGCTGATCTTGGCCCCCATGCGCCAGTTGGGGTGTGCCAGCGCCGCCTCGGGCGTCACCCGGGCGAGCTCTTCGGCGCTCCGGCCCCGGAAAGGGCCGCCCGAGGCCGTGAGCACGAGGTTTTTCACCTCCTGCCCGCGCCCGGCGACGCACTGGAAGAGCGCGTCGTGCTCCGAATCCACGGGCAGTACGGCCGCGCCAGTGCCCGCGCAGATGGCCCGCACGAGGGCGCCGGCGAGCGCGAGGGATTCCTTGTTGGCGAGTGCGACCATCTTGCCCGCGAGGGCCGCGGCCAGGGTGGCCGTGAGGCCGGCGGCGCCCACCTGCGCCGAGAGCACGGCGCAGGCCCCGTCGAGCGCGGCGAGGCGCGCATAGCCGGCGCGGCCGGTGAGGATATCGGGAGCATAGCCCACGGGGAGGAGCGGGCGCAGGGCCTCGGCCGCCGCCTCGTCGAGCACGGCGAGCACCGGGGGCCGGTGGCGCAGGGCCTGCCGGGCCAGAAGCTCCACATTGCGCGCGCAGGCGATGCCGGCGACCTCAAGGCGCCCTTCGGACGCCTCCACCACGGAAAGCGCGTTGCGCCCGATGGAGCCGGTGGAACCCAGCAGGACCACGCGGCGCGGGCGGATGGCGGCGAGGGCTTCAGCCGGCGGGGGCGAGATATAGTCCACCGCCGGGCCCCCGCGTCCGGGCCAGAGCGCGGTCACGGGCGCCGCCCCCCAAAGCTGTGGTCAGGGGCGCCGGGTTCAGTGTCGCGCCCGGGCGCTCGGCTCAGAAAAAGGAGAACCACTGGTCCACCACCGCCACCATGGGCATGGCGAAGAGAAAGCTGTCCGCCCGGTCGAGCACGCCGCCGTGCCCGGGCAGGAGGGAGCCGGAATCCTTCACGTTCACCGAGCGCTTGAGCGCGGACTCGAAAAGGTCCCCGAGCTGGGCAAAGGCGTTCACCGCCACGCCGAGCAGCGCGAAGGCGAACCACCCGGCCTGCCCGAAGATTTCGCCGTAGACGGCGCAGAAGATGACGCAGGCCGCGAGGCTCCCCACGGCGCCCTCGGAGCTCTTGTTGGGGCTCACGCGCGGCCAGAGCTTGTGGTGGCCGAAGCGCGTGCCCACGAAATAGGCGGCCGTGTCGGACGCGGCCACCGCGGCCAGCACGAAGATGAGCTTGAGCGTGGAGAGATAGGTGGCCGGCAGAAGCAGAAGCGGCACATAGGCGAGCCCGGCCATGAAGATGCCGCTGGCCGAAAAGGCGTTTTCCTCCTCCACCACGTCCCAGCGGAAGAGGAAGGAGAGCGCCGCCAGCACGAAGCCCGCGCCGAGGCACACGAGCGCGTCCTGCGGGCGGTGCATCCACGTGAGCACCAGCATGGCCCAGCCAAGGCCGATGGCGCAGATGCGGCTCGGGATGCGCCCGCGCGGCCCCCAGAAGAGCGAATAGAATTCCCACAGCCCGAGCGCCGACACGAGGAGGATGACGCCGAGAAGCGGCCAGCCCCGGCACCAGAGCACCAAAAGCAGCCCCGCCGCCAGGATGAGGCCGGTGATGGTCCGGCGGAGGTCCACTGCATGGTCAACAGCCATCGGCCTGCTCCCGCGTTTTGCCGAAGCGGCGCGAGCGCCCGGCATAGTCCTTGAGGGCCTTTGCGAGCTCTTCGGCCCCGAAGTCGGGCCAGAGCACCGGCGTGAACCAGAGCTCGCTGTACGCGCACTGGTAAAGAAGGAAGTTGCTCAGCCTCAGCTCGCCGCTCGTGCGGATGAGCAGGTCCGGGTCGGGCTGGCCGGCCGTGTCGAGCCTCTCGGCAAGCGCCGCCTCGGTGATGGCCCCGGGCGCGAGGGCGCCGGAGGCGGCTTCGGCGGCGAGCTTTTTGGCCGCCCGCACGAGCTCGGCGCGCCCCCCGTAGTTGAGGGCCAGGTTGAGGGTCATGTCCTTGCCCGCGGCCGTGCGGTTCATGGCGTGGCGCAGGGCCGTGCGCTGCGCGAGCGGCAGGCCGTCGAGGTCGCCCAGCACCTTGAGGCGGATGCCCCGCTCCAGCATGGTGGGCACTTCCGCGCCGAGAAATTCGAGCAAAAGCCCGAAGAGCGCGCTGATTTCGGTTTTGGGGCGGTTCCAGTTCTCGCTCGAAAAGGCGTAGAGCGTGAGGTGCGGGATGCCGAGGCGCCGGCATTCGCGCACCACCGTACGCACGGCGTCGGCCCCGGCCCGGTGCCCGGCCGTGCGGGGCAGATCGCGCGCCTGCGCCCAGCGGCCGTTACCGTCCATGATGATGGCGATATGCCTGGGCAGCTTTTCCGCGCCCTCCTGTGCCCCGCTCATGTCATCCACGTCAGATGTCCATGATTTCCTTTTCCTTGGCCTGGCAGCGGGTGTCGGCCTCGGCCACGAAACGGTCGGTGAGCTTCTGCACCTCGTCGGTGGCGCGCTTGAGCGCGTCCTCGGTGATCGCCTTCTCCTTTTCCGCGCGCTTCAGGCTGTCGTTGGCGTCGCGGCGCACGTTGCGCACGGCCACTTTGGCCTCCTCGCAGTATTTGCGGGCCACCTTGACGAGCTCCTTGCGGCGCTCCTCGGTGAGCGGCGGGATGGAGATGCGGATGATCTTGCCGTCATTGACCGGCGTGAGCCCGAGGTCGGACTTGAGGATGGCCTTTTCCACCGCGGCCATGCCGCCCTTGTCCCAGGGCTGGATGGTGAGGGTGCGGCTGTCGGGCACGGCCACGGAGGCCATCTGGCTGATGGGCGTGGGCGTGCCGTAATAGTCGGCCTTGATGCCGTCCACAAGCGCCGTGGAGGCGCGGCCGGTGCGCAGCTTGGCGAAGTCGCGCTCAAGGGAGGCGAGCGCCTTTTCCATGCGGTCTTCGGTGTCCAGCAGGGTGGTGTCGATGTCCATGGCTTCTTCCTTGCGGGGCTGGCCCCGGCTTGATGGCGCGTGAGGTCCCGGGGGCGCTCACTCCTCGCGGACGATGGTGCCCACGGGCTCGCCCAGGATGGCGCGTTTTATGTCGCCCCCGAACATGCGGCAGACGATGATGGGCACATGGTTGTCGCGCACGAGCGCGAAGGCCGTGGCGTCCATGACGCCGAGGCGGCGGCGCAGGGTGTCCTCGTAGCTGATGTGGTCGAACTTCACGGCGTCGGCGTTGGTGGCCGGGTCCTTGTCATAGATGCCGTCCACCTTGGTGGCCTTGATGATGGCGTCGCACTTGAGCTCCATGCCGCGCAGGGCCGCCGTGGTGTCGGTGGTGAAATAGGGGTTGCCCGTGCCGCCCGCGCAGATGACCACGCGGCCCTTTTCGAGGTGGTGCAGGGCGCGCCGGCGGATGAAGGGCTCGCACACTTCCTTCATGTTGATGGCCGAGAGCACGCGCGTGGGATAGCCCTGCTTCTCGAGCATGTCCTGCACGGCCAGCGCGTTGAGCACCGTGGCCAGCATGCCCATATAATCGGCGGAGGAGCGCTCCATGCCCTTGGCCGAGCCGGAAAGCCCGCGGAAGATGTTGCCCCCGCCGATGACGAGCGCCATCTCCACGCCCATGTCGAGCACCGAGCCGATTTCCTCGCAGACGGCGGCCACGGTTTCGGGGTCGATGCCGGTCTTGTGGGCGCCGGCCAGGGCCTCGCCAGAGAGCTTGAGCAGCACGCGCCCGTACTTGAGCCCGCGCTCGCCTGTCGCGTTGTCTTCGGTCATGGCTCCGCCTTGATTGGAGGTGGCTGGTTCCCGGGCCGGCCCTTGCCGCAACGCATTGAGGATACCAGAAAATCCGGCATCCTCAAAGCCTTTTTGCGCGGTGGGGGTGCGGGTTCAGGCGCCGAAGCGGCCTGCGACGAGCTCCCCGAGGCTGCGCTTGGGCACATGGTGCACGCCCTGGGCGTCGCGCCAGTAGTTGAAGGAGCCGTCCGCGGGCATTTCGGCGATGACGCGCTGCTCTTTCGCCACGCCGAGGCCGAGCACGAGCGGGATGTCCATGCCCGCCGGCACCTTGAGCAGCGGCGCGGCGGCCGCGCGGTCCACGGAATAGATGATGCAGCAGCCCCAGCCCTGGGTGGCGGCGGCGAGCTGGATGGTCTCGCTCGCGATGCCCGCGTCATAGGGCACGAGCTTGGCGCCCTCGGCGGGGGCGAGGATGGCGATGAAGGCCGTGGGCCGCTCGCCGGGCTTGGGCGTGCCCGCGTCCTTGAGGGCGCCGGCCCAGCGCGTGAGCCTGAAGAGCTCGTCGCAGGTCTGGCCCTTGGTCACGAGGACGAAGCGCAGGACCTGCGCGTTGCGGGCCGAGGGCGTCAGGCGCGCGCAGTCCGCGAGCCATTCGAGGTCGGCCATGCTCAGGGGCTGATCTTCCACAAAGCGGCGGCAGGTGCGCGCCTCACGGACAAGGGCCTGAAAATCGCGGGGGCTTACGGGCATGGGTTTCTCCTTTATTTTGTGCATTTGCGAGTTTGTGCAGTGCTTGTGCGCCCCAGTAATGCCGAAATTATCCGTCAAAAACAGCCTTGCTTCAGCCGTTGCGACGCAGGAAGCTACGGATGAAGACAGCAACAAGTCGCCGCAAATGTCAACCAACGATGCCATTGTCGCTATCCGTAAGCAGGCAGAGCCTGCTAACGGCTACCGCTTTGCTGCTTGCTGCGTCAGAAAAAAATTTCCTCGGTCGAGTACTTAAGTACACTCCCTTCGGAAATTATTTTTCTTCCTTGCAAGCACCAAAAAATCTTATTTTTTAGGATTCTTCCGGCACGACCACCCGGCTTCCGCTGCGCTCCAGCCGGACATAAGGAAGGTCTCTCAAGGGCTTTGTGTAACATGCTTTTTCTTGGGCTTAGGAGAGCGGCTAGAGGGTGAAGAGCAAGAAGCACAGCGTGCCTTCCTCGATGGCAGCGCCGAAAAAATCGCCGGAAAGGCCGCCCTCGCGCCGGGCAAGACCTGTCAGGCGGCGCAGGAGGAGGATTTGCGCCATGAGCAACAGGCCCGCGCGCAAGGGCGGCAGCCCGAGCATCACGAGGCCCGCGCAGGCCGCAAGGCCGGCCATGCGGTAGAGCGCGCGTATCCCGGGCCTGGCGGCGGCACAGGCCAGGGCGCCGAGCCCGGGCCCCTTGCGGGGCGGGCCCATGTGCGCGAGCAGCACGGCAGCCCCTCGGCCCCAGGCCGGGGCCAGCGCCAGCGGGAGCGCGAGGGCGGCGCCAGCCATGGGATCGTCAGCCGCGAACACCCGGGCGGCGTGCCAGCTCACGGCGCACCACTCCCCGCCGAACACGAGGAGCAGGCGCAGGGCCCCGAAGGCGCCGAGCCGGCTGTCGGCGAGGATCTCGCGGAAGCGCTCGCCCGTGGCGCCGCTGCCCTCGGCGTCGCCCAAATCGGCGGTGCCGTCCCAGTGCAGGCCGAAGGTCGTCCAGACCGAGAGGAAGAGCCAGATCCAGCCGGCGAGCAGGGCTTGCGGCCACTGCGGGCATCCCGCACCGTCCCCCCAGGCGAAAAGCCCAGGCAGCGCGAGCGCCGGGAGTGTCCAGATGCAGCCGAGCACGAGGCCCGCGGGCCCGAACCAGGCGAGGGCGCGGTCAAGCCCGGGCGCGTTGGGTCCCGGCATGGCGGCGGCCGTGCGCGGCAGGGCGAAGCGGCTCAGAAAGGCGAGGGCGCCGGCAAGGCCCGCTCCGGCGGGCCTCCACGCCCCCACTAGGCGCGGCCCCCCTGGGTCTGGGCGAAGGCGAGGGCATAGAGGTGGTGGAAAAAGTCCACATATTCCACGTGCACATGCTCGGGCACCTTGATGCGGGCCGGCGCGAAGGTGAGGATGGAAGTGATGCCCGCCTCCACGATGTGGTTGGCCGCGCGCTGGGCGCGTTCCGGCGGGGTCGTGATGATGCCCATCTGGATGTCGAGCTCGGGCGCGCACGCGGGCAAATCGTCGGTGCAGCGCACTTCGAGGCCGTGCATGATCTCGCCGATCTTGAAGGGGTCGCAGTCGAAAACGCCCACGATATTGAAGCCGCGCGCGCGGAAATCGCCGTGGTTGAGGATGGCGCGCCCGAGATTGCCCGCGCCCACGAGGGCCATGCGCCACTCGCGGTTGACGCCGAGGGCGTTCTTGATGGCCGCGATGAGCGCGTCCACGCGGTAGCCCACGCCGCGCACGCCGAACTCGCCGAAATAGGCGAGGTCCTTGCGCACCTGCGAGCCGTTGACGCCGCAGGCCTCGGCGAGGGGATTGGAGGACACCACCTCCACGCCGTCGCGGGCAAGGTTTTCCAGAACCTGCACATAGATGGCGAGCCGCTGGATGGTGGCGCGGGGGATATGTTTGCTCTTGGGGGCGGTAGTCATGATCCTTTCCTTGGGGCGAAAGTCTGGCGGTGCGCCGGGTGCCGAGCGCGCCCCGTCAGCGTATGCGATACGTGAAAAAAAGCCGCGGTGCAAGCGCCCCGGCGCAGGGGCGCCGGCCGGGGGAAAGGGACTAGCGGCCCGAATGGCCGCCCTGGCGGTCGAGGAGGCGCAGGCCCACGGCCTCGGCAAGGTGGGCCTCGCCGATGGCGCCGGCGCCCTCGAGGTCTGCGATGGTGCGGGCCACGCGCAGGATGCGCGTGCAGGCGCGGGCCGAGAGGCCGAGGCGGTCCATGGCCGCTTCCATGAGGGCGTGGCCGGCCGCGTCCAGGGCGCAGTGGCGTTCCAGCTCGCGCCCGGAAAGCGTGGCGTTGAGCGCTGGCGCCGCGTGGGCGCCCCCTTCGGCGGAAGCCCGCGCCGCCTGCGCCGCCCGGGCGGCGAGCACGCGCCCGCGCATGGCCGCGCTGCTCCAGCGCTCGGGCACGGTAGGGCTGCCGGGCCGGAACTCGGCATAGCTCACCTGCGGCGCGTCCACATGCAGGTCGATGCGGTCGAGCAGCGGCCCGGAGAGCCTGCGCCTGTAGCGCGCCACCTCTTCGGGGCGGCAGGCGCAGGCGTGGGCGCTGTCGCCATAATGGCCGCAGGGGCAGGGATTCATGGCCGCCACGAGGATGAAGCGCGCGGGATACGTCACGCTCCCCGCGGCGCGGGACACCGTGACCATGCCATCCTCCAGCGGCTGGCGCAGCGCTTCCAGCGCGGCGCGCGGAAATTCGGGGAGTTCGTCGAGAAAGAGCACGCCCCGGTGCGCCAGACTCACCTCGCCGGGGCGCGGCGTGCGCCCGCCGCCCACGAGGGCCACGTCCGAGACGGTATGATGCGGTGCGCGGAAGGGGCGCTCGGTGACAAGGCCCGAGTCCGGCGCGAGCTGGCCGGCCACGCTCAGGATGCGCGTCACGTCCAGCGCCTCCTCGAAGGAGAGCGGCGGCAAAATGCCCGGGAGGCGCCGGGCGAGCATGGTCTTGCCGCTGCCGGGAGGGCCCACCAGCAGGATATTGTGGCCGCCGGCCGCGGCGATCTCAAGGGCGCGCTTGGCCGCCTCCTGTCCCTTGACTTCGGCGAAGTCCGGCACGGGAGCGGCGTCCGGGGCCGCGGGCTCCGGCCGGGGCGGAAGTTCCGATGCGTCCTCCCCGGCGAGGAAGGCCGCACAGGCCGCGAGGCTTGGCGGCGCGATGACCGAAAGCCCCGCCACCACACTCGCCTCGGCGGCATTGGCCGGTGGCACCACGAGGCCGTCGGCGCGGCCTTGCGCATGGAGCTCCCGCGTGAGCAGGGCCAGCGGCAGCACGCCGCGCACGGGCCGAAGCCCGCCCGAGAGGGAGAGCTCGCCCGTGAAGACGAGGCGCTCCGCGCGTTCGGCCGGCACGAGCCCGGCCGCCGCGAGCAGCCCGAGCGCCAACGGCAGGTCATAGCCCGCGCCGGACTTGCGCTGCCCGGCCGGGGCGAGGTTGACGGTGACGCGGGCCGGCGCCAGCTTGAAGCCGCTGGCCCGCAGCGCGGCGAACACGCGGTCGCGCGCCTCGCGCACCTCGGTCTCGGGCAGGCCCACGAGGCTGAAGCCGGGCAGGCCCTGACGGGCGTAGTCCACCTCCACTTCCACGGGGTAGGCGTCCACCCCGGAGAGGGCGCCGCTCAAGAGGCGGACGATCACGCGCGCCGCCGGCCGTTAAAGGAGCTTCTGGCCGATGCGCGACCAGCGGATGTCGTCAAGGCCGCCCCAGGACCAGTAGATGCGCCAGGCCTTGGCCTTGATGTCGCTCTTGTCCACGAAGCCCCAGAAGCGCGAGTCCAGCGAATTGTCGCGGTTGTCGCCCATGACGAAGTACTTGCCCGGCGGCACGGTCACGGGCGCGTAGTTGTCACGCACGGGCTCGCGGCCCGTGGGGTCGCTGTGGCGGATATAGCTCTCCTTCACGGGCTGGCCGTTGCGGTAGAGCTGCTTGTCGCGCACCTCGATGACATCGCCGGGTACGCCGATGATGCGCTTGATATAGTCCACGCTTTTGTCGTTGGGATAGCGGAAGATGATGATGTCGCCGCGCGCGGGCTCGTCGCCCTCGTAGAGATAGGTGTCGGTGAAGGGGATCTTGACGCCATAGGCGAACTTGCTGGCGAGCAGGTGGTCGCCCACGAGCAGGGTGCCCACCATGGATTCCGACGGGATCTTGAAGGCCTGGACGATGAAGGTGCGGATGACGAAGGCCAGGATGAGCGCCACGGCGAGCGCTTCCGCATATTCGCGCCACAGGGACTTTTTGCCGCGCGGCCGGCGCTGGAGGGTGATGGGCTTCATGGGCGTCCTTTGGGGGAGGGAGCCCGCATGAAAGCGGGGATTCGGCAGTATGCCCCCTCGGGGGCGGAATGGCAAGCCGGCGCGGCCCCGCGCGCGGGCGGCGGAGTTGGGGCGCCCCGGGCGCTTGCGGCGCCCGCGCCTTGACCCTGCGCATCCTTTTTCCTATACAACAAGGACGACAAAAGCCTTGCGGGGTGAGGGCGCATGATCCTGCTCGAGAAACTGAAAGAAGCGGCCACTTCGGTCATTCCCGTCATGGGCGTGGTCTGGCTGCTCCATTTCACGGCCGCGCCGCTCGGGGACGAGCTTGGCCGCTTTCTCGCCGGCGGCGTGCTGCTCATCCTGGGGCTCGCGGTCTTCTTGCTCGGCGCGGAGATCGGCGTGGTGCCGGTGGGCAGCCGCGCGGGCTCGGCGCTCACCTCGCGGCGCAACCTGCCGCTTCTGCTCGGAGCTGGCTTTGTCATCGGCTTCTTCATCACCGTGGCCGAGCCGGACGTGCATGTGCTCGCCCAGCAGGTCTCCGCGGTGGACCCGGGCATCTCGAACCTCGTGCTCGTGGGCATGATCGCCGTGGGCGTGGGCCTTTTCGTGGCCGTGGCGCTCGCGCGCATCGTCTTCCAGGTGTCGCTCCGGCTGCTCCTGCTCATATTTTACGGCGTCATCTTCGCCTGCGCGGCCTTCACGGCCCCGGCCTTTCTCGGCGTGGCCTTCGACGCCGGCGGCGCCACCACCGGCCCCATGACCGTGCCCTTCATCATGGCCCTCGGCGTGGGCGTGGCCGCCGTGCGCGGGGGCGACGGGCGCGACGACAGCTTCGGGCTCATTGGCCTCGCCTCCATCGGGCCCATCCTCTCTGTCCTCCTGCTCGGCATGCTGCACAAGGGCGCGGGCGCCGCCGCCCCGGCCCTGGCCGAAGAGGGCGCGGCCGGCCTCGCGGCCCATTTTTTCGCCCTCGTGCCGGGCACGGCCTTTGAAGTGGGCATGGCGCTGGCGCCGCTCGTCGTGCTCTTCGCCGCGTTCCGCATCTTCCTCTTGCGCCGGATGACGCGCATGCGCTTGGTGCGCGTGGTCATGGGCCTGATGTACACCTTTCTCGGGCTGGTCTGCTTTTTCGTGGGCGTCAAGGGCGGTTTCATCCCCGCCGGGACTTCCCTCGGGCGGATCATCGCGGTGACGCATCCCGCGTGGATGCTCATAGTCACAGGCGTGGTGCTCGGCGCGCTGGCCGTGCTCGCCGAGCCGGCGGTGTGGGTTCTGACCGCGCAGGTGGAGGAGGTCTCGGGCGGCAGCGTGCGCAGCCGCGTCATCCTCGTCACGCTCTGCATCGGCGTGGCCTCGGCCGTGGGGCTCGCCATGTTCCGCGTGGCCGGGGGGCTCTCGCTCTGGTACTTCCTCATCCCGGGCTACGCGCTGGCGCTCGGCCTGACCTTTTTGTGCCCGCCCATGTTCACGGCCATCGCCTTTGACTCGGGCGGCGTGGCCTCGGGGCCCATGGCCTCGACCTTCATCCTCGCCTTCACCCTCGGCGCCTCCGGCGGCCTCGGGGGCAACCCCATCACCGACGCCTTCGGCGTCATCGCGCTCATCGCCATGACGCCGCTCATCGCCATCCAGGCGCTCGGCATCCTTTACGGCAGGGCGGCGCGGCGCCTTTCGGCCGCGCCGCCGCCACCAGCCCCGGCAGGCGGGGAGGGCGCATGACCAGTGATTTCCCGAGCTTCGCCTCAGGCAAGCTGCTCATCGTGGTGACGCGCCATGGCGCGGGCGACCGCGTGGCGCGCGTGGCGAGGGCGGCCGGCGCGCGCGGCGGCACCATCCTCACCGGGCGCGGCTGCGCGGCGAACCGCCTGTTGCAGTTGCTCTGCCTCGCCGATACCGAAAAAGACCTCGTCTTCGTGCTGGCGCCCGCGCCCGACATGCAGGAAATCATCGCCGCGGTGCGCGGCTCGCCGGAGGTCTTCCGCAAGACCACGGGCATAGGCATCGTTCTCGACGTCAACGCCATCGTCCGCGGCGCCCTGTCGAGACCGGCGCCGAAGCCGGAAAAGCCCGCCCCCGGCGGGCGCCCCCAGGGGGAGGCCATGCACGACACAGCCCCGCAAAAGCCCGCCGGGCACCAGCTCATCTTCGCCATCGTCAACGCGGGCTACGCCGACGACCTCATGGCCGCGGCCAGGGCCGCGGGCGCGGGCGGCGGCACCATCCTCAAGGCGCGCGGCACGGGCACCGAGGCCGACGCCAGCTTTTTCGGCATCACCATCGTGCCGGAAAAGGAAGTGCTGCTCGTGCTGGCGCCGGACGACGCGGCGCCGGCCATTTTCGAGGCCGTGCGCAGGGCGCCCTGCCTTGAGGAGCCGGGCTCGGGCATCATCTTCAGCGTGGCCGCCGAGGACTTCTTCCCGCTGGGGCCCGGCCGGGGCAACGAAGTCCGCTGAGGCCGCGGGCGCAGCCTGAAACTTCCCGCGGGCGCCCGTAGGCAGGGTCGACATGCTCTTCAGCTCCTACAGCTTCCTTTTCTGCTTCCTGCCGCTCACCCTCGCCGCGTGGCAGCTCGCGGCGCGCGCGGCGGCGCAGCCCGCGCAGGCTCTCGGCTGGCTTTTGCTCGCGCTGTCGCTCGTCTTCTACGCCTTCTGGGGCCCCGGCTTCCTTGTGCTGCTGCTCGGCCTCATCGTCATGAACCACGCCTTCGGCACGGCGCTCGCCGCGCCGCAACAGGAGGGCGCGGGCAAAAGGCGCCTCACCCGCAAGAGCCTGCTCGCCCTTGCGCTCGCCTGCAACCTGCTGCCGCTCCTCTGGTTCAAGTACGCTGGCTTTCTCACGGACTGCGCGGCCAGGCTTTGCGGGGCGGACTGGAGCTTCACGCCGGCCGGCCTGCCGCTCGGCATCTCCTTCTACACCTTCATCCAGATCGCGTGGCTCGTGGCCGTCTACCGGCGCGAAACGGCGCCCGAGGGCCTGGCCGCGCACGCGCTCTTCACCTCCTGCTTCGCGTGGGTGATTTCCGGGCCCATCGTGCGCTATGGCCAAATGGGCCCGCAACTGGGGGCGCTCGCGGGCCTTCGGGCCGAAAACCTCGCCCAAGGCTTCACCCTGTTCACGCTCGGGCTCGGCAAGAAGGTGCTCCTGGCGGACAGCATCGGCGCCTATGCGGACGCGGTGTTCAACGCCGCGGCCCGGGGCATCTGGCCCTCCACGCTGGAGGCGTGGCTCGGCTCGCTCGCCTATACCTTCCAGCTGTATTTCGACTTTTCCGGCTATACGGACATGGCCCTCGGCCTCGGCCTCATGCTGGGCCTCAGGCTCCCCGAGAATTTCGCCTCGCCCTACAAGGCCACGGGCATCGTGGACTTCTGGCGGCGCTGGCACATCACCCTCGGCGCGTGGCTCAGGGACTTTCTCTATATTCCGCTCGGCGGCAACCGGCGCGGGCGCCCGCGCCAGTATGCGAACCTCTTCCTGACCATGCTCATCGGCGGCGCCTGGCACGGCGCCGGCTGGACCTTCATCGTCTGGGGCGCGCTCCACGGAACCATGCTGTCGGTGAACCACTTTTTCCGCGCCTGTACGCGCGGGACGCTGGCGGAACGGCTGCTCGGCGCCGCGCCCGGGCGCCTTGTCTGCGTGGCCTTCACCTTTTTCTGCATCAATCTCTGCTGGGTGGTGTTCCGCGCGCCAAACCTTGACACGGCCCTGACCATCTACACGGCCATGGCCGGCGCCGGGCCTGACGTGTGGCCGCCGCTCATGGCGCCCGACGCCGGGGCGGGGCTTGAGGGCTTTCTCGCCCGGCTCGACCCGGCCGCGCCCGGCAGCCTCATGGCCGCGCTATTACCCAACCGTTTTTTCAGCGGCTGGCTGCCCTTTGCGCTGCTCGCCGTGTGCGGCGTCATCGTCTGGTGCTGTCCCAACAGCCAGGAGGTGGTGTTCGGGAGGAAGGAGGGCGCCGGGCCCCGCGTGCGCTGGCGCCCGACGACGGGATGGGCCGCGGCGCTCGCGCTGCTGGGCTTCGCCGCGCTGGTGCTGGCCTCGCGGGAAACCGTGTTTCTCTATTTCCAGTTCTAGGCGGGAAGACATGCGCGCGACGGAGACACAGGCCACGCAAGCGCCGCAAGCGGCGGCATGGCTCACCCGCTATTTCCTCATCCTGGCGGGGCTCGGGCTTTTCGGGCTGCTCGTGCTCGCGCCCTATGCGGCATGGTGGCTCCACGCAAGCGGCGACGCCGCCGTGGAGCGCGCCGTGGCCGCGCAAGGTTCCGGCCGCTTCGCCCTCTTCGGCTCCGGCGTGTCACAGGATTTCGTGGACTACAAGCTCAGGCTCTATGCGGCCATAAAGCCCGACATCGCGGCCGTGGGCTCTTCCCGCGTCATGCAGTTCCGCGGGGCGTGGTTCCGCAAGCCCTTCTGCAACATGGGCGGCGTGGCGGGCAATCTCGCCGTGCTCCGCTCCACCGTGGACGCCATGCTGCGCATCCACAAGCCAGGGGCCGTCATCCTGGGCCTCGATTTCTGGTGGTTCCTGCCGCAGTGGGAGGCTGAGCCCTTCAAGGAGGTGCCGCCCACCAGCGGCTCGTACAATTACGGCTTTTCGAGCCTGAAAAAGCCGTGGCAGTGGCTGCTGGAGGGCAAGATCTCCCCGCGGGAGCTCGCCGCGCCGTTGCTCGGCCTCTTCGGCGCGGGCTTTCGCGAAGACCGCTTCGGCATCATGGCCCAGCAGACCGACGACGGCTTCGGCCCGGACGGCTCGTGGTATGCCACGGCCGAGGCCACGGGCCAGAAGCTCCCGCTGGACTTCCAGTTCCGCGACACGCTCGCGCAGGTGGCCCAAGGCAGCAAGGCCTTCTACCGCGCGCGGCCCGGGCAGGACGGCCCCTCGGAGGCGCATCTGGACGCCTTCGCCGAGATCTGGTGCCGGCTGCGCAGCCGGGGCGTCAAGACCTTCGTGTTCATCGCGCCGCTCTCCCCCAGGGTGCTTGAGGCCATGCGCAAAACGCCCGGGGCCTGGCCGCATCTCTTCCGCCTGCGCGAGGCGCTGGCAAGCCGCGGCATCGACGCCCTCGACTGCACGGACGCGGCAGGCTTCGCCTCCGGCGACTGCGAATTCATTGACGGCTTTCACGGCGGCGAAGTAAGCTATGCGCGCATCCTGCGCCGCATGGCCGACCGCTGGCCGGCCCTGCTCCCCTATGTGGACATGGAAAAGTTGGATGCGGTCATCAGCGGCTGGGCCGGGCATGTGATCGTGCCGGACAGCCGCCTGACCCCGCTCCCGGAGACGGACTTCATGCGCCTCGGCTGCCCCAAGCGGACGCCGGGCGACGTGCCGCCCGGGAGTGAAGCTGGCGCCCCGAGGAAGGACCGGCCATGAATGGTGTGCTTTCCCTGCTCAAGAAGACCGCGCTGGCCTGCGCCGTGCTGCTGGCGCTCGCGCTGGCGGCTGGCGTGCCCTGGGCGGCGCAGAAGAGCGGCGCGAAGGCGCCAGCGCCCGCTTCGACCCCGGCTCCGGCAAGCCCGGCCCCCGCTTCCGCTGCCGCGGCGACACCGCTCCCCGAGCCCCCGGCGCCCGTGTGGCCCGAAGGGCCGGCCGGGGACGCGGCGCGGGCCTTTGCCGCCGGCGACATTGCCAAGGCGCGGGCCATCTGGGAGAAACTGGCGGAAGAGGGCGACGGCCAGGCCATGAACAACCTGGGCGTCCTCTATGACCAGGGCCAGGGCGTGGAGCCGGATGTGGGCCGGGCGCTCCACTGGTTTGCCAAGGCCGCCGAGGCGGGGAACGCCTCGGGCATGAGCAATTACGGCCGCATGCTCGAGCAGGGGCGCGGCATGGAGGCCAACCCGGCCGAGGCGGCGCGCTGGTTCGACCTCGCCGCGCGCCAGGGCCAGCCCGAGGCGCAGTACAATCTGGGCTTTCTCTATGAGCACGGGCGCGGCGTGCCCCGCGACGACGCCGCGGCCGCCGCATGGTACAGCCGCGCCGCCTCCCAGCGCCAGCGCGAGGCGCTCGGCCGGCTCGGGCATTTCTACCGCGTGGGCCGGGGTGTGGCGGTCAATCCGCAGCGCGCGAGCCTGTTGCTCTATGCCGCGGCCATGGAGGGACTGCCGGCGGCCATCGAGGAGCTCAGGCTCATGGCGGGCGATGGCAAGGAGCCCGCGGTGCTCTTCGGGCAAAAGCTCGACACGGCCACGCGCGCCGGCATGCGCGAAGCCCTGCACAAGGCCGGAGCCGCGCCGCGCAGCGAGGATGCGGGCAAGATCTGCGACACGTACGACGCCAGCCGCGTGGTACCCGGCGCCACCGAAATGGCCGTCTGCTACGGGCGCGGCAAGGACGCGCGGCTCGCCTTCATCAAGATCGACTATCCCGCGCCGGACAAGGCCCGGGCCGAGGCCATCCTCAAGATGGTGGAGGGCCGCTTCGGCACGCCCTCGGCCGGCGAGGGCGAGGATTCGCGCCTCTGGAACCTCGGCTCCACCCTCGTGGCCACGCAGTACGCGCCCACCCACGGCCAGATGAGCCTCATGTACATGGTGCCGGCCGTGTATCACGAAACGCGCGCCGCGCGCTGACCGCCCCTCAGCGGCTGCCCGTGCCCACGCTGATGACGGCCTGCCCGCGCGGTCGCACCTCCACGCCCTGCCCCGCGCACGCCGCGAGCAGCGCGCAGACGAGCAAAAGCCCCATGGCGCCCGCGAGGCTGCGGACGCGCCGCCGCTGGCCGCGTTCCCCGTTCATCGCTTCCCGCCCTTGCTGTTCCCTTTCTGCGAGATGTGCGCGCCCGGCGGCACATCCTCTGTTATCCACACATTGCCGCCGATGACCGCGCCCTTGCCGATGGTGACGCGCCCGAGGATGGTCGCCCCGGCATAGACGGTCACGTTGTCGCAGAGCACGGGATGGCGCGGGATGCCCTTGGTCAGCGTGCCATCCGGGTTCTTGGGGAAGGAGAGCGCCCCCAGGGTCACACCCTGGTAGAGGCGGCAGCCGTGCCCGATGACGCAGGTCTCGCCGATGACCACGCCCGTGCCGTGGTCGATGAAGAATTCCTCGCCGATGGTGGCGCCGGGATGGATGTCGATGCCCGTGGCCGAGTGCGCCATTTCCGCGATGATGCGCGGGATGAGCGGCACCTTGAGCCGGTAGAGCTCGTGGGCCACGCGGTGATGGAACATGGCCGTGAGCGAGGGATAACAGAAGATGGTCTCGCCGGGGCTCCTGGCGGCCGGGTCGCCCTCGTAGGCGGCGGTGGCGTCGCCGGCGAGCAGCCGGCGGATCTCGGGCAGGCGCTCCATGAAGGCGAGCGCGGCGGAAAGCCCGCGCTCCTCGCAGCGGCCGCAGGGGCCGGAGGCCGGGTCGTCCTCGCTGTCCGCGCAGTCGAAGCAGAGGCCGCTCACGACCTGCTCGCCGAGGCGGCGCAGGATGGTGTCGAGATTGGCGGCGAGGTGGTAGCGCATGGACTCGCGGCCCACGCGCACCGGCCCGAAATAGCCGGGGAAGATGGCCGCGCGTAGCCGGCCCATGACCTCGCGCAGGGTCTCCAGCGAGGGCATGGGCGCGCCGTGGGCCTGGCGGTGCCAGACAGCATCGAGGGATTCGGGGCGGCAGAGGCGCTCGGTCACCGCGTCGAGCGTGGCGTGAACGCCGCTTCCGCCGAGGGAAAATGCCATGGGAACTTCCTTTTTTCCCCTGTGTACACGCGGCGCGGCCGGCCCGCAACTCCCCTAAAGTTTCCGGCGTATCGGCCGAAAAGGAGGACGAAGATCAATAAACAGCGCCGCCGGAGGGCGGCCGGAGGATGTCATGGACGACGTACAGATGGGCATGAGTGTGGCCGTGACCAAGGAGGCCATGAATTTTCAGGCCAGCATGAGCGCGAACCTCATCAACGGCTCGCTGGAAAAAGGCGCGGAAATGGAGCAGATGCTCCGCAGCCAGGGCCTCGCCGCCGAGGGCATCGGCGCGAAACTCAACGTGGTCGCCTGAGCGGGCGCCGCGGGCTCTTTCAAGAAGACGCTTTTTTGCCGGAAAGGCCGCTTCGGGATGCCGGAGCGGCTTTTTCGCGCAGGTGCACAGCCCTTGTGCGCGGTCCGGGTGGCACGGCGCAGGAGCGCCCGCGCCCGGAAGCAGGAAAAGCGCCCGCCAAGCGCGGCATGCACGCGGGCCCCGGCGCTTTTGGAGGCTCCGGGCCCCGGCAGCGGAGAAGGCCGCACCGGCGAACCGGCACGGCCTTCTGGTTTCAGGAATTGAGCTCCGCGCGGAATTTGCGGGAGAGGCGGAACACCATGACCTTGCGCGGCGGCAGGGTGATGGTCTCGTCCGTCTGGGGGTTGCGCCCCTTGCGGGACGCTTTTTCGTAGCACTCGAATTTGCCGAAGCCGCTGATGAGCAGGGAACGGTCTTTCTTGATGGCCTCCTTCATGATCTCCAGCAGCTTCTCCACCACCTGTTTCACATCGACGCGGTTCTTGTCGGTCTCTTCGTAGATGGCCTCCACAATGTCCGCTTTCGTAAGAGTTTTTTTCATGGCAGGTTCTCCACATCCTGCCCGGGTTTTGCATTGGCCTGGCTGCCTTGGTGCCGGGAGGGCCATGCCGCTTCCCACGGGCACAGATTTCTTGTAGGAAAATACGCGGAATGCCCGCAAGGGGCAAGCGCTTTCTTGAGGGCGGCCGGCCTCTTTTCCCGGGGGACACACCCGTGCGTGCGGCCGCCCTGTGGGGCTGCTTGCGGGGCTTTCCCTGACGCTCCCTTTTTTGCGGAATACCCGTGCCATGAAGCCGTCTTCCCGCTCCCGGGCCGCCGTTTCCGTCGCCGTGGCGTGGCCCGCGCCGCCGCGCCGCGCCATTGTGCCCGTTTTCCTGCCCTTTTTCGGCTGCCCGCGGCGCTGCCTTTTCTGCTCCCAGGAGGCGCAGACCGGCAGGCGCGCGCCGGGGCCAGCCGACCTCGCCCCCCTGCTGGCCGAGGCGCGCCAATGCCTCGAGCTGCGCGCGGCCCGGGGCCTCCCGCCAGCCGAGCTGGCCTTTTATGGCGGCACTTTTACCGCGCTTCCCCCTGAAGCGCTCGACGCCTGCCTCGCCTTTGCCGCAGCCATGCAGGCCGCGGGCCTTGCCTCGTCCTTCCGTTGCTCCACGCGGCCGGACCGCGTGGACGCCGCGATCTTGCGCCGGCTCGCGGGCGCGGGCTGCGCCACGGTGGAACTGGGCGTCCAGAGTTTTTCCGGCCGGGCGCTTGCGCTCACGGGGCGCGGCTACACGGGCCGGGAGGCGAAGTGGGCCTGTGCGCAGGTGAGGGATTCCGGGCTCGCTCTGGTCGTGCAGCTCCTGCCCGGCATGCCGGGCGTCACGCCCGAGGTCTTTCGCGCGGATGTGCGGGCGGCCCTTGAGGCCGGGGCGACGGCCCTGCGCTTTTACCCCTGCTTGGTGCTCGAAGGCACGGGGCTCGCCGCCCGCTGGCGCGCCGGGGAGTATATGCCGTGGGATCTCGAGCTGACTCTGGACACGCTGGCCGAGGGCTGGCGCATGGCCCGCAAGGCCGGCGCCCTTGTGCTGCGCATGGGCGTGGCATCCGGGGAGGACCTTGGCCGGGCGCTCCTGTCTGGGCCGTGGCATCCGGCCTTGGGGGGCCGCGTGCTCGGCCGCGCCCTGTGGCTGGAGGTGCGGGAGCTTCTGCGGACATTGCGCCGCCATGAAGGTGCGGGCGCCCTCCATCTCGATGTGCCGGCCCATGCCCAAGGGCATTTCTGGGGCCACGGCGGAGAACTGCGCGAGGGCTGGGCCGCTCTGGGCCTTGGGCCGGGGCAGGTGCGCTTTGCGCGCGAGCCTGTGCTCCGGCTCTGGGTAGAGGAGTAAAAGTCCGCGCCCCCGCCGCGAAACGCCAGCGCGCACACCCTTCATTTTCCCATCAGCCGGTGTGAGGGGACACAGGCGCCCCGGGCAGGGGCGCCCGCGCGATAGTGAGCGGCGGGGCCGCGCCCCCGCCGCGAAACGCCAGCGCGTAAGGTTGGAGATTTTCCCAATTCCCCTGCAGGGGAATTGGGAAAATCTCCAACTAACAATGGTTAAAAGAAAGGGCGGCCACCGGGGGGACGGTGGCCGCTTGGGAGGGAGGATGTTCTGATGGGGGTTTCAGAGTGTTCTGTAAGGGAGGAAGGTTGGGGGGTGAAAATCGCGGCGTCCCTGATGGGGGCTCAGGACGCTACGGAAATTTGCTTCATGCGCGCCTCGCTGGTCTGCCTATATGTTGACCGCCGGTGGCGGAGTCAAAGAGTGTTGGGGGGATGCGGGCCCATGCTCCGCCATCCGCTGTATATCTTTTCCAGGTTCCGGGCCCTTGGCCTCTTGCGGAACCTTGGGTTTCTTTCAAGCTCTCTTCGGTTTTTCCAGCGCCCCTTTCCGGCGCGCTCTTGCCCTTTCTTATAGCAACCCGCGTGCCAACATATATTTTAGATGATAACTATGTAATATATATTGATAATTTATTTCCATGCACCATGTAGGGAGCGCCATGCCCGGGGTGGATGTATGCTTTTTTTACATCTGTCCAGATGGGCTGTAAAAATTTCATCCAGGTGTCTAGAAAGTGCGCAGGGGGCTGGAGGCGAAAGCCCGGGAGGGCGAGGTACTCCTTCCCCATTAAGGATTAAGGAACAGGAGGGAAGGGACGGCGCTAAAAAGCAGGGCGCCCGGATGGGGCGCCCTGGGGAAAAAGGGGTGAGGAGGAACGCGCGCGGCGTGTGGGCGGCTAGCTGCGGCCCGGCGCGGCCACGGGCCTGACGAGGCCCGAGCCCTTGCGCGGCAGAATGGGGCGGTCGTCGGTCAAGGGGTTGAGCCAGAAGCCTTCCTCGCCGAGCGGGCCCATGGGCACGCCGACCTCGGTGCGCAAAACCTCGCTGATATGGAGCAGGCGCCGCCGCAACTGGCTGCGCAGCATCTGGAGCTCAAGGCCGATGCGCGGCAGGGTGTCGGGCGGGGTCGTGCTGTCGAAGCGCAGGCTCTCCAGCTCGGCCTTTTTTTCACGGATGCGCACGCGCAGGGCGTGGACATCGGGATGGGCCTCCTGAAGGATCTTCAGCGCCTGTTCCCGCTGGCCTTCGGGCAGGGTTTCGAGCCACTGGCGCACCGAGCGCGTGTAGTGGGCCTCGCGTTCCGGGGAGAGGTCATGCTGGTCGGTTTCGTTCTGGATGGCGTGGCGCGCCGGCGCGCCACCGCGGGCCGCGGCCTCGTCCGACACTGCGGCCGGGGCCAGCAGGGCGGCCGCGAGCAGGAGAGTACAGGGGAGTTTGGACATGGCGTTGTTCTTCGCGCGTATGCGCAGGATACGGCAAAAGGGCGTTGCGGAGGAACAGAAAAACGGAGTCCTGGGCCGGGCAGTCCGGCACCATTAAGGAAATGATATGCAAAAAATGTGCGAAAAACTCCGTTAAAAGGGGCGCCGCCGGGAGATGACAGGCGGCGGCCGCCCGGCTATACTCCGCCCATGAATGCAGAGCACGAGGCAGCGCCCGGCACGCCGGGCGAGGGCCGTCTCAGGGATGCCTGGGCCGCCACCGCGGCGTCGCCCGGGGCGCCCGAGCCGTCCTTGTCTTCCGGCGCGTCCGTCCGCAAGGGCGGGAAGGAGGGCAAGGGCGGCAAGGGCACGGCCCGGCTGGTCGTGGGCGGCGCGCGCCCGCGCAATCCGGCCCTCGGCATGCCCATCGGCTGGATGCTCGGCAGCGCCGCGCTCATCCTCATCTTTGCCGTGGCCCTCGTGACCTATCTCTCCATCCTGCGCAGCGAGGAGGGCATGGCCGACCTGCTCGCCGAAAAGGGCTCCTCGCTCATCATGGCTTTTGAGAGCTCGCTGCGCACCGGGCTTCGGGGCGAATCGGCCGTGCGCCTCCAGGTGCTGCTGGAGGAGATGGCGCGCAGCCCGGACATCGAGTTCGTGGCCGTGACCATGCCGGACGGCACCATCGTGGCCCACAGCGAGCGCACGCGCCTCGGCGAGACCCTGCGCATGCAGGACGCGGAGATGGACGAAGACCGCATGGCCGAGCTTGACCCCACGGACGAGACCCACTGGACCATGGTGCGCATGGAGGGGCGCCGCGTCTTCGTGGTCTACCGCCATTTCCTGCTCGGGCGGGAGAACTGGCCGGCGGACCTGCCGCTGCCCACCATCTTTCTCGGGCTGGACGTGGCCCCCTTCGAGATCACGCGCAGCCAGAACCGCAGCTACGCCACGGCGCTCGGCGTCGTCACCTTTCTCATGGGCCTGCTCTGCCTTTTGGCCGTGAGCTTCGCGCAGCGCGCCACAGAGTCGCGCCGGCGCCAGTACCGCGCCGAGGGCAAGGTGCACGAGCTCGAGGAGGAAGTGCGGCGCCGCGAAAAGCTCGCGGCCATCGGCACCATGGCGGCCGGCGTGGCGCACGAGGTGCGCAACCCCTTGAGCTCCATCAAGGGCTACGCCACCTATTTCCGCCAGCGCTTCAGCGAGGGTAGCGAGGAGCGCGAGGCCGCCTCCATCATGGTGCGCGAGGTCAACCGCCTGAACCGCGTCATCACCGACCTGCTCGGGCTCTCCCGGCCGAGCTATGTGAAGCCGGGCTCGGTGGACCTCGGCGCCATCGTGACCCATGTGCTGCGCCTTATCCGCCAGACTGCGGCCGAGCGCCATGTGGAGATCGTCTGCCGCACCTCGCGCCGGGTGCCCAAGGTCTATGTGGACATGGAGCGCCTGGGGCAGGCCCTGCTCAACCTCTGCCTCAACGCGCTGGACGCCATGCCCGACGGCGGCACGCTGACCATCGCCATCGCGCGCGCCAAGAACAGCGTCTGCCTCATGGTGCGCGACACGGGCACGGGCATGTCGCCGGACACGCTGGACCATATCTTCGACCCCTATTTCACCACCAAGGGCAGCGGCACGGGCCTGGGGCTCCCGCTCGTGCATAAGCTCGTCACGGCCCACGGCGGCAGGATCTCGGTCTCCTCGCGGGAGGCCGTGCCCGGCAGGAACGGGGGCAAGGGCAAGGCCGGCGAGACCATCTTCCGCATCTGGCTGCCGCTGGCGCCCGAGGAAGAGCACGGCGGCCGCTGAGCAGCGGCAGGGATTTTTGTGATGCCCCGCCGGCCCGGGGGGAAGGCCGGGCGGGGGACTGGCCGGGCGCTTCGGAAGGCGCCCGGGCACTGCTGAGGGATGAAGGAGGAAGGCTTGGCAAGCTCCATTCTTGTGGTCGATGACGACGACGCCCACCGCAGCATGCTGCGCACCATGCTGCGCTCCTGGGGTTTCACCGTGGAAGAGGCCACGGACGGCGACGAGGCCGTGGACCTCGTGCGCGAGCGCGCCTTCGACGCCGTGCTCTCGGACGTGCGCATGGCGCGCATGGACGGCATCCACGCGCTCAAGGCCATGCTGGAGTACAATCCGGCGCTGCCCGTGGTACTCATGACAGCGTATTCCTCGGTGGAGACGGCCGTGGACGCCCTGCGCATCGGGGCTTACGACTATCTCGTCAAGCCGCTCGATTTCGACCTCTTGCGCGAAACGCTGGAGCAGGCCATCGAGCGTTCCCAGCACAGCGTGGAGAACCGCGAGCTCAGGCGGCAGCTCACCGAGTCCTCGGGCAGCCAGGACATCGTCGGCAGGAGCGACGCGCTCAAGCGCATGCTCGGCTTCATCGAGACCGTGGCGCCCACCGAGGCCACGGTGCTCATTACGGGCGAGTCCGGCACGGGCAAGGAACTCGTGGCGCGCGCCCTGCATTCCTCCAGCGCGCGGGCGGACAAGCCGCTCGTCACCGTGAACTGCGCGGCCCTCACCGAGACCCTGCTGGAATCGGAGCTTTTCGGGCATGAAAAGGGCGCCTTCACCGGCGCCGACCGGCGCCGCGAGGGCCGCTTCGTGCAGGCCAACGGCGGCACGCTGTTTCTGGACGAGATCGGCGAGATGCCGCTCCAGCTCCAGGCGAAGCTCCTCCGGGCGCTCCAGCAGGGCGAGATCCAGAGGGTGGGCTCGGACGTGCCCATCACCGTGGATGTGCGCGTCATCGCGGCCACCAACCGCAACCTCCTGCGCGAGGCGCAGGAAAAACGCTTCCGCGAGGATCTCTTCTTCCGCCTCAATGTCATCTCCATCGAGGTGCCGGCGCTCCGCCAGCGCGGGGACGACATCCCGCTTTTGGCGGCCTACTTCCTCCAGCGTTTCGCCGAGCGCAACCGCAAGAGCATCAAGGGCTTCTCGCCGCAGGCGCTGGACAGCATGCGCCGCTACCGGTGGCCCGGCAATGTGCGCGAGCTGGAAAACGCCGTGGAGCGCGCGGTTATCCTCTGTTGCGGCGACCTCGTGACGCCCGCGGAACTCCCGGACACCGTGGCCCACGCGCCCGAGCCCGCCGAGGCCCCGGAACCGCAGGACGCCATCTCCCTCGCCGGCATGGCCCTCGAGGACGTGGAACGCCTCGCCATCGAGGACACCCTGCGCCAGACCGGCGACAACAAGAGCGAGGCCGCCCGGCGCCTCGGCATCACCCGGGCCACCCTGCACAACAAGCTGCGCAAGTACGGCCTTGAGCAGGATTAACGCGTTGCTGATGGCCGAAGCATGAGCCGGCGGGTGACACTGGCGGACGTGAGCCGCAAGACCGGGCTTTCGCAGGCCACGGTCTCCATGATTTTGTCGCGGCGGCCCGATGTCTCCTTCGCGGAGGAGACCGTGCGCCTCGTGCGCGCCACCGCCGAGGAGCTGGGCTACACGGCCGCGCGGCGGCGGGGCGCGCTCTTCGCGCGGCGCACCGTCATGGTGGTCTGCCCCTTCATCCGCAACTACTATTACTCCACCGTGGTCCAGGCGCTCCAGAGCGAGGCCGCGGGCATGGAGTGCAATGTCCTCGTCTATACCACCTACGGCAACGCCGCCGAGGAGGCGCGCCTTCTGCGCGTCATGGCCGAGTCGGACGTGGGCGGGGTGATCTTCGCCATGATGCCGCAGTCGCGGCCCTTGGTGCGGCGCATCGCCCGCCAGCTCCCCATGGTCATCATGGCCGACCGCGAGGGCGAGAGCGCGGCCGACTTCGTGGAGCTGCACAACCGCGAGGCCGGGGCGCTGGCCGCGCGGCACCTGGCCCGGCTCGGGCACAGGCGCATCATCTGCATCTCCACGCCGCTCTCCCAGGCCTTTCCGGTGCGCGTCCGGCGCTTCGAGGGCCTGCGCGACGCCTGGGCCGAGCTCTGCCCGGAGGGGAAGGTCTCGCTGTTCACGAGCTTTGCGAGCCACGCGCAGGCGAGGGACAATATCCTGCTCGAGCGGCACCTCGGCCGCAAGATCACGGAAGCCGTGCTCGAGGAGGCGCGCGAGCCCTTCACGGCCATCGTGGCCATCAACGACATGATGGCCTATGGCGCGCTGGACGCGCTGGCCGCCGCGGGCCTTTCCGTGCCCGGGGATTGCAGCGTCTGCGGGCTGGACAATGACTTCCCCTCCGACCTCGTGGGCGTGAGCCTGACGAGCGTGGAGCACTCCATGGCGCAGAACGCGCGGGAGGCCTTCCGCCTGCTCTACCGCAAGATGGCCGGCGAGAGCGAGGCAACAGAGGTGGCCGTGCGCCGCCATATCCGCCCCGAGCTCGTGCCCCGCGCCTCCACGGGCGCGCCCTGTCCTGAGGGGGCGCCCCGCCACAAGAGCGGCAAGCCCTTGGGACGGTAAATGCGGACATGCACGCCTGTTCCGTGCGAAGGCATGCGCCATGCCAGCAGTGCACAAGGAAAACGGGCACAGGTGCATGGCCATGGCAGTGCACGGGGCTGCTCATGACAGTGCGTTCCAGCACAGGGAACTTCTCTTGGGCATGAAGGTATCATGAAAGAAATATTGGCATATACTGTTGGAAATACGAATTCGGGCGATGCTCCGATTCTCTATACCGTGAGCCGTTATGATGAAATACAGGTTGAGGGACGGGTAAAAAATAATCAAATTATCTATGAAGTTCCATCCCCAGGAATCTATCAGGCCAAGACCTATGCCCAGGAAAATGATGAAGTAGTTATTTCCACCTATGAATATCGATATTTTCCGCCGGAGAGAGGGTATCGCTTCGATTCCCCGAGGGATGTCCGGGATTTTGAAAAAGAGGTGCTCGCCGCTTCAAAAGAGTCGGCCATAACGGCATTTCAGGGCCGGAGCAAGAGCCTGGTTTTTGATTTCATCTTTTTCCCGGCCCGCAGTAAAAACTTGTTTGTCCTCTGCCCGAGCGCCATTATCCCCGGCAAAACTCCAGTCCCGCACTTTTATCGGTGGAAATGGGCGGCGCAAGGGAAATTTCCGGGAAATGTCCTCGTCGTGTCTGACCCCACCTTCAGGCTTGACCCGCGTCTTGGTGCCGGCTGGTTTGTGGGAACCCGGGAGGAAGATGCCACGGTGTGCTTCAGCAAAGTAATCAAAATCTTTTGTGAAACATTACACATCAATTACAGAAATCTATTTTTTTGGGGCTCATCAGCGGGCGGATTTATTGCGATGCAATTCGCCAAGTATTTCCCCTTGTCAACAGCCGTTGCAGTCAACGCGCAAACAGATATATCTAAATATGAATATCATACTATGTTATATAAAATTGGATTCAAGGGGCTTTCAGATGAAGAAATGATTAATACTTTCAACAATCGCCTGAGTACGGTCGCAAACATTAAAAATTTTTCCAACAATACTGTCTTTATGGTTCAAAATATCTTGGATACCCATCATTATCAAGACCATTTTCTGCCATTTTTCAGGGCAGCGCTCTCCACCCCAAAGCCGGAACTCCCGGAGGGTATCCACCATATTCCCGATTCACCGTTTACCACGTGGGTGTATTCCCATCCTGACGGCCATATGGCAGAAACCCCTGAGATGGCAAAAGTGCTCATCAAGCTCCTCCGGGCAAAATAAAGGGGTGCGGTGCGCCAGGGCCGGCCCGTTTCCGCAACAACAGCGGAACTGCCAGGAGCCGGCTTCGGGGGTGCCAGGCCGTTGGCGGCTGTTCCGCCCGGGCTTCGGCCCTGTGGGGAACTTCATCCCGGGCCTGCGACTGCAACGCCGGGCCGCTGGCTCACAATGGATGCGGCCACCCGGGGCACCCGGGGAGCGGGCAGCAGCCGGCCATGCCCCGGCCGGGCACGGGCAGGTGGGGGCCCTTCTAAAATTTTCAATGATTTTTCAATAAAAATCTGGCCGCGGGAACCGGCTTTTTCTTGCCCGGCCCGGTGCCGGTCAGGTATGCAGGACGCGGGAATCGGAGAACACGATGGGCGCACGGCAAAAGGCGACCGGCTGGAAGGTGCCCCTGCTCTTTTGCGGGGCCATGCTCGTCCTCATGGGGCTGGGCGCGCTCCTGCGCACGCCGCCCGCCCCGCCGCCAGAGCTGCCGCGGGCGCTCATGGACAAGGCCCGGGCGCTCGCCATCGACCTCGATACGCCCGGGGGCCGGCCGTGGAAGGAGCGCATCGTGAGCGCGGCCAGCGGCTTCGTGGCCCCGGAAGTCAAGGCGCAGCGCCTGAGTGCCGTGGCGGCCGAGGCGACGGCCCGGGGCCGGCTGGACGCGGCCTGCGCCGCGGCTGTGCAGATAGAGGACGAGGCCCGGCGCGACGGCGCCTTTGAAGGCGTGTTCCGCGCGGCGCAGGCAAGCTGCGCGGATCTCCCGTGGGCGGTCTTCGCCGTGCACGGCGTGCGCGGGCGGCAACGGGCCGAGGCCCTTGCCGGCGAGCTCCACGCCCGCTGGCGGGCCTGCGAAGGCGGGAGCGGTCACGTCGCCCCCTAGACCGCCAACACACTTTTCAAGATCGGGCCCACACCTCCCTCGGGCCCCGGCCGCCCTCTCCCCACCAGCGCAGGGGAGGGGGCGGTTTTTTCGCGCCCGAAGCGCGCCGGGCTTGTAAAAGCGGGCAAATCGCCGTATAGCCAAGGGTACGATTTTCCGCACCTGCCGCGTTGTATCGCGCCTTTTTCAAGGCTCGCGCCGGGAGCGCCCGACAGCCGCGAGGCGTAGGCCCGCATTGGCCGCACGGGCAAGGCCCAGGGGCACGGAGCCGGGGAAGCGCCTCCATGTATAGCTGCACCATCAGGATCTGTCTTGCGGGCTGCCCGGAGCCTGTCGTCCGCGTGGCCGAGGCCCTTGCGCCGCTGCCCGGTTTTTCGCACGAAGTTTTCCTTGAGCCGGTCGCCGGGGCCGATGTCATCATCGCGAGCGCCGCCGGGGAAGGCACGGCGCCCGACTGGGAGGCCGCGCTCGCCCTTGGCCGGGAACACCCGTCGGCCGGGCTCGTCGTGCTGGCCCCCTGCGGTCTCGACGTGCCGCAGGACGTACTTCGGCGCGCCGCGGACATCTGGCGCCTGCCCATGGACGAGGCCGAGCTGCGCTTCCGCTTCGGCCGCTGGCAGGAGCGCTTCAGGGAGGGCAAGGATCTCTGGCAGGCGCGGGAGTTCCTCGATGCCGTGCTCGAGACGAGCCCGCACATGATCTGGTTCAAGACCAGGGACGGCCTGCACGAGCGCGTCAACACCAGCTTTTGCCGCGCCGCGGGCAAGACGAAGGCGCAGATAGAGGGCCGGGGGCATGCCGCCGTGTGGGACGTGGAGCGCGACGACCCGGCCTGCGTCGAGTCCGAGCGCATCGTCATGGCAGAGGGCGGCATCCACGTCTCCGAGGAGGCCATCCACACGGGCGCGGGCGAGCGGCTGCTCACGGTCTACAAGTCGCCGCTTCACAATGTGGATGGCTCGGTCATGGGCACCATGGGCATCGCCGTGGACGTGACCCGCGAGCGCCGCTACCGTGAGCGCATCCTGCAGGACAACGCCGCCCTGGAGGCCCTGTTCACGAGCATGGATTGCGGCATCCTCTGCCACTCGCTGGACGGCGGCCGCGTCATCAGCATCAACCGCGCGGCCCTCGAGCTGCTGGACTTCGGCTCGCGCGAGGACCTGCAATCGCACGGCTTCCAGATGGTGGCGAGCACCGTGGCCGAGGAGGACAAGGACAAGCTGCGCGCGGCCATCGGCCAGCTCAAAAACGCGGGCGACAGCACCAACTATGAATACCGCGTCCTGCATCGCGACGGCCGCACCGTGCATATCATGGGGAGCGCCCGCCTTGTGGAGAAGGATGGCGAGCTCGTCTGCCAGCGCTTCCTTTTGGACTGCACGGCGCAAAAACTGGCAGAGGAGCGCGAGCAGCACGAGAAGGAACGCCGCCAGCGGCGCCTCGTGCGCGCGCTGAGCGCGGATTACCAGCTCGTGTGCGTGCTCGACGCGGGGTCGGACGACGGCCGCGTGCTCCAGCTCGCCGGCGCCCCGGACAGGCGCCTCGGCGAGATCTTCGCCGGCGACGCGCCCTTCATGGAAAAGGTGGAGACCTATGTGCGCACCTGCGTTCACCCGGACGACCGCGAGGCCCTGCGCCAAGGCTGCTCGCCCGCTGCGCTGCGCGCGGCCCTGGCCGAGCGGGAGACGGTCTATCACAATTACCGGGCGCAGAACGGCGGCGACATCCTCTATTTCCAGCTCAAGGCCGTGCGCGTGGGCGCGCCCGGTGAGGACTTCGGCGTGGTGGTGGGCCTGCAGAGCGTGGACGCGCGCACCCGCCGCGAAATGGAGCAGAAAAGCCAGCTCGCCGAGGCCCTGAAGCAGGCCAAGAAGGCGAGCCGCGCCAAGAGCCTCTTCCTCTCCAACATGTCGCATGACATCCGCACGCCCATGAATGCCGTGGTGGGCTATACCTCGCTCGCGCTCACCCATCTCGGGCGGCGCGGCCAGGTGGAGGGCTATCTGCAGAAGATCCTCGCCTCGGGCAACCACCTCATCAGCCTGATCAACGACATCCTCGACATGAGTTATATCGAGAGCGGCAAGATCGAGCTGGAGGAAAAGCCGCAGGAGCTGCCCGTCATCCTGCGCGAGATCTGGAACATCGTCCAGCCCACGGCCAGCGCCAGGGAGCAGAGCCTCACCCTCGAGGTGGAGGGCCTGCGCGACGAGCGCGTGCTCTGCGACAAATTGCGCCTGAACCAGATTTTGCTCAACCTGCTCAGCAATTCGGTCAAGTATACGGGGCGCGGCGGCGCCATCGGCATGCTCGTGCGCGAGACGGCCTGCGCGGAACCGGGGCGCGCGGCCTATGAGTTCCGCATCCGCGACAACGGCATCGGCATGAGCGAGGACTTTCTCGCGCGCATCTTCGAGCCCTTCGAGCGCGCGCAGACCTCCACCGTGGCCGGCACCGAGGGCACGGGCCTCGGCATGGCGATAACGAAAAACCTCGTGGACATGATGGGCGGGGACATCGAGGTCACGAGCGCCCTTGGCGTGGGCACGGAATTCGTGTTCCGCGTCAGCTTCCGCCTGCCGGAGGATGCGGCGGAGCACGGCCTCCCCGGCGGCGCCACGGCGCGCGTGCTCGTGGCCGAGCCCGACCCCGCGGACGGCGCGCGCTTCCTGCGCATGCTGCCTGACCGCGGCGTGGAGGCGCATCTCGCCACGACCGAGGCCGAGGCGCTGGATCTTTTGGCAAGCCCCGGCGGCTACGACCTGTGCCTTGTGAGCAGCCATTTTCCGGGCGGCGCGGCAAAGATCGCCCGGCGCATCGCCGCGTCCGGCGGCGAAGGGCGCCCCTTCACGGCGCTCATGCGCGACAACTGGGCCGGGGTGCACCCGGACATGCCCGACACGCCGGAAGAAGGCGTGGACGCGTGGCTCGGCAAGCCCGTGTTCTGGGGGGATGTGCGCGCCCTGCTCGAGGCGGCGCGGGCGGCCCACGCCGGGGACGGGGGCCATGCGGTGCCGCGCGCGCCACGGCCCGGGCGGCTTTTGCTCGCCGAAGACAATGCCATGAACCAGGAGATCGCCGTGGAGTTCCTGACGGACGCCGGCTATACGGTGGACGTGGCCGCCAACGGCCGCGAGGCCGTGGAGATGCTGGCGGGCGCCCCGGCGGGAACGTATGACGTGGTGCTCATGGACGTGCAGATGCCCGTGCTGGACGGCTACGGCGCCACCCAGGCCATCCGCGCCCTGGAGGACCCGCGCCTCGCTTCCGTGCCCATCATCGCCATGACGGCCAATTCCTTCGAGGAGGACAAGCAGGAGGCCCTGCGCCGCGGCATGAACGGCCACATCGCCAAGCCCATCGACTTCAACGTCCTGTTCGGGACGCTGGCGCGCCTGCTCGGGCAGGAGTGACAGGAGTGGGCGGTCGCGCCCTGTCAGCCGGCACCCCGCAACCCTGCATGCAGTGGATCGCAGTTCTTATGGATGCAGCCTCTGCTCCTTGCGGCCCCGTTCCAGCGCGGCGTTGCAAGCGCGGTCGAGGGCGGCGGCGCACTGTTCCGGCGTGATCCTGAGCGCCAGCAACCTGTTGATGTTGGGCCAGAACACGCTGCGGAACGAGTCGCGCCGGCCCTGCCAGTTGGGGCTCTTGTTGGTGAAGTTGACCACGTTCACGGCATTGCGCTCGAATTGGTCGATCAGGGCGATGCGGTCGCGGTAGCGGGCGAGGCTGCGGCGGCTTGCCGGGATATTGCCGGCCGAGAGGTCGCGCCATTCGTCATGGCTGTAGAGATAGGCCAGGAAATCCTTGGCCGCCTTGACCCGGGCCGGGTCGCCGTTGTCGAACACGGCGAAGCCGATGTAGAAGGCCGTGGCCACCGTGCCCGGATAGTTCACGAAGCCGTAGTCGTCCAGATGCGGGGCGAGCGCCGGGTTGACGTTGCTGAACATGAAGATGGCGAGCTGCCCGTTGGCGAAGAGCGCGGCGCAATCCTTCATCTCCAGGTTCTCGGGATGCGGCGGGAACCAGCCGCGGCGCACTCCCTCCTGCAGCCAGGCCAGGGCCTTCACCGTCTCGGGCGCCTGAAAGTCGAAATTGCCCTCGCTGTCGAAGATGGTGCCCCCGAAGGCGCGCAAATAGGTGAGGATGTGCGTGTCGCCGTCGTTGTTCTTGGCGAAGAGGGCCAGCGGGTAGATGCCGTGCGGAAGTTTTGCGGCGAGGGTGTCGAGGATCTGCCGCCACTGGGGGAGGCTCCAGTCCTGGATCTCGCGGCCCTTGCCGATATAGTCGCCGAGGCCGCAGCGCCGGAAGAGCTCCTTGTTGTAGATGAGCACGTTCTGCGTGCCCAGGAAGGGCAAAAGATAGGCGCGGCCTTCGCGGCTCCCGGTGTCCAGCGCCTTGGGGTCGAGATCGGCCCTGAGGGCCGGGTCGAGCACATCATCCAGCGGCACGGCGCGGCCCATGTCTATGTAGCCGATGAGATTGAAAAACGCGCCGAAGACGATGTCCGGCGCCTGGGCCGTGCCGAGGCTGCCGGTGACGGCCTGCATCTCGTCCACATGGTTGAAGGTCTTGACCTCCGGCTGCACGGGCCCCCCGGCGCGCTGCTTCGCAAAGGCCGCGGACGCCTGCTTCAGGAAGGAGGTGGTGTCCCGGATATGCGGATTGCTCACCGTGTTCATGGTCTGCGCGGGCGTCATGATGACCAGTGGCTCGGGCGCGGAGGGCTCGGAGCCGCAGCCGGCCAGCAGGCCCACCAGCAGCATGGCGGCGGCAAGGGCGTGCGCGGGGCGGCGGCTCACGGGCGCCCCTTCGCCGCCGGGCCCGCGGGCGCGCAGTTGATGGCCGCCATCTTCTGCAAAAAGACCTTGATGTCGATGGGCTTGGTGAGAAAGTCGTCCATGCCGCTGGCCATGGCCTTGTCCATGTCCTCCTTGAAGCTGTTGGCCGTGCAGGCGTAGATGGTCACGGTCTCCGCGTCCGGCCTCTTGAGGGCGCGGATGGCGGCGGTGGCCTCGCAGCCGTCCATGACCGGCATCTGCATGTCCATGAGGATGACCGCGAACTCGTCCTCGGCGGACGCGCGGAAGATCTCCACCGCCTCCTCGCCGTTCTTGGCGTGCACCACGGAAAAGCCGGCGTCGGCCAGCACTTCCATGAGAAATTCGGCGTTGAATTCCGCATCCTCGGCGAGGAGGATGCGGCCCTTGCGCGGCGGCTCGGGCGCGGCCGGCGTGGCCGGGGCCTGCGGGCTCGCCGTGCTTGGCGTCGCCGGGGCCGCGTCGGCGGCTGCCACTGGCGCCTGCGCCCTGGGAGCCCCGGGCTTCGCCGCGTCCCTGCCGGCTTTCGCGGCCGGCCGCGGGGCGGCTGCCGGCTCCTCCTCCCGGAGAGCGGGCCTCGCCGCTATCTCGGAGGGGATGGTGACGGTGAAGGTGCTGCCCGCGCCTTCCTCGCTGTCCACCTCGATGCTGCCGCCCATGGCGAGCACGAGCTCCTTGGCGATGGGCATGCCGAGGCCCGAGCCCTTGAGGGCCGCGTCCTTCTGGGCGCGCGGGTCCTGCGTGAAGGGGTCGAAGAGCTTTTGCAGGAAGGCCTTGCTCATGCCGCGCCCCGTGTCGCGGCAGCGGTAGAAGGTGCGCACGTGGCGGCGGGCGACGCGCTCCTGCCGCACGGAGACCGTCACCGAGCCCCCGCCGGGCGTGAACTTGACGGCATTGCCGATGATGTTGACGAGCACCTGCTTCACGCGCGTCTCGTCGCCCATGACCCAGGGGTCGGGCACGGCCTCCTCCAGCGTGAGGCGCAGGCCGCGCTTTTCGGCGTGGGCGGCCTGCATGAAGACGACATCCGCGATCATGGCCGTGATGGAGTAGCGGTTGTGCGCGATCTCCACCTTGCCGGCCTGGAGCTTCGACATGTCGAGCACGTCGTTGAGCAGGGAGATGAGATAGTCCGCCAGGCTGCGCGACTTGTTGAGCCAGTCGCGCACCTGGGAGAGCCGCCCCGGGTTCTCCACATGGGCGGCGATGAGGTGGTTGAGGCCGATGATGCCGTTGAGCGGCGTGCGGATCTCATGGCTCATGCTGGAGAGGAACTCGCTGCGCACGCGCACGGATTCGTGCGCCTGGTGCAGCTTCTTGCGGCTTGCGATGCCGTAGAGCAGAAGCAGGGTCAGCGCCAGCACCACGAGGCCGAGCAGGGAAAGGCCCATGAGGGTGAAGGTGGCCTGCCGCTCCACGAGCATGCCGTTGTCCACCACCATGATGAAGTACCAGTCGAGCTTCGGGCCCTCCTTGCCGCCGAAGGGCACGAAATAGACGAGCTTCCTGCCCTCGCCGTCTTCAAGATAGAGGCTGAATTCCTCGCGCCGGGCCATCCTCGCCACGATGTCGCGCTTGCTGAGGCTGCCCTGACCGGCGGCGAGCTCGGTGAAGAAATTGGTGTCGTTGCGCAGGTAGATATCGCGCGTGCGGCCGACGATGTAATTGCCGTTCAGGTCGATGACGGAGCTGAAACCGAAGGACTTGCCGTTCTTCACAAAGCCGTCGATGATCAGGTGCTGCTGGAGGAAGGTGATGTCCGTGCAGCCCATGAGGGCGGTCATGCGCAGGCCGTCCACGCTGAAATCCTCGAGCCTGATGGCGTAGAGGATGGACTCGCGCGCGATGCCCGCGAGCTCGTCATTGTCGTCAAAGCGCAGCACCAGCTCGCGCCGGTCGCTGCCCTCGAGGAGCTGGAGGAAGTCGAAGCGGGCGCCCGTGCCCTCCTTCGCGCGGTCGTAGATGAGGAACCTGTCGGTGAAGATGCGCCCGTCCTCGGCCAGCATGAAAAGGCGGGTGAAGGCCGTGGTGGCGCCCTCGAGGTTGAGCTGGGCCTCCAGGTCGCGGATGGAGGCGGCGCCCTGCACGGCGAGGCGCTTTTCCACGCCGGAGAGCTCGTCGAGGAAGAGCTCGATGCTGGCCCTGAGCGCGCGCTTGTCGTGCTGGGCCACTTCGGTGACGTTGAAGAGGATGTTGCGCTCGATGACCTCGCGCAGCTTGAGGGTATAGAAAAAGCTCAGCAGCGAGACGATGCCGAGAAAGAGCAGGAGGAGCTTGGTATAAAAAACCTTGTCGCGCCTGGTCATGGAATTTTCTCCGCTCAAATTCCATGGTTCGGGATGGGCATGCGCGCTGCGCGTCGCGCCCCGTAGCGGCCGGGGCAGGGCACGGGCAACAGGAAGAGGCCCGGGCGGCCGCCCTGCGGAAGAGCGGGGGACCGTCGGGCTCACGCGCGAAAAAACGCGGCAATGCCGGGCACGAGGCGACGCCGCCGCACGCGCAAAAGCCCGGGCAGCACAGCCTCGCAAGGCCACAAATTGTAAACTAACCCACAGCTTACACCACAGCGGCGGGGATGGCAATCACGGGCACCGAAGCGCGGGCCCCCGCATGCCCGTGGGGGAACGCCCCACCGCAAGCCTTGACAAGATGCGCGCCCCGGAATACAAATCAACTCCACCTGTGGGGAAGTAGCTCAGCTGGGAGAGCATCGCCTTCGCAAGGCGGGGGTCGAGGGTTCAAATCCCTTCTTCTCCACCAGGAATTTCAAAAGGGGACGCAAGCCCGCGCTTGCGTCCCCTTTTCCTGTTGCCCCGAAATATGCGTCCGGCTTCACGCCGCAAAGCCGCGCCAGAAGAGCATAATGGCGGAGAGGACGAGCATGCCCAGAAGCAGCCGGCGGAAAAAGCCGGTCGCAAGGCGCCGGGCCAGAGGCACGCTCACGGCGATGCCCACAAAGGCGGCGAGGCTCCCCGCAAGGCCGAGCAGGGGGAGCTCGCCCGCGAAGAGCCCCTTGTGCGCGAGCCAGGGGATGACGAAGGCCATGATGGCGATGCTCACGGCATTGACCGTGCCCAGGGTCTCGGTCTTCTGCCAGTGGCGCAGGAAGGCGTAGAGCACCAGCGGCGGCCCGCCGAAGCTCACCGCGCTCATCATGGTGCCCGAGAGCAGCCCGAAGGGCGCCGCGCACCACAGGGGGAGCGGCCGCTCGCGCCTGTGCAGCAGGCCGGCGGCGAACTGCCAGAGCAGGAAGAGGGAAAGCGCGGCGGCCGCGGCGAGCAGGAGCGCCCGGGCGCCGGCATTGGCGAGGAACCACACGCCGAGCGGGATGCCGCCCAGCGCCGAAACGGTGAGGATGGCCGTCTCGCGCCAGAGGATGTGGCGCAGGTAGACCACGGCCATCCCCAGAAAGATGGCGGAGCCGGAGAGCGTCCCGAACAGGATGGCCTCGCGCGGGGGCATGGCCAGGGTGATGAGCGGCACGGCGAAGAGGTTGCCGCCGAACGAGGTCAGCCCGGTGACCACCCCCGCGAGAAGCCAGGTGACGCAAAAATACAGCCAGGACAGCATGGCCGGCCCCGCCACCGCCGCCTCAGTCGGCCAGGCGCAGGATCCTGCGGGCGTTCCCGTACATCACCTTTTCGCGCACTTCCGGCTTGAGCGGGAAGGCCTCGTAGGCCTTGAGCGCGTCCTTGAGCTCCACGAAAGGATGGGCGCTCGCGAACACCACCTTGTCCGGGATGAGATTGTTCATGGCCTCCACATAGACATTCACCATGGGCGCGCGCTCGTATTCGGAAATATCCATGTAGACATTGGCGTTGCGCAGGCAGGTGTAGACGGCCTCGTTGACGAAGGGATAGCCGCCGTGGCTCATGACGATGGTGAGCCCGGGGAAGTCCCGCGCCACCTTGTCCACGTCCCTCGGGTCGGCGTATTCCATGATGGCGCCCGGCACCTGCGGCGGCGGCGCCATGGTGATGAACACCGCACAGCCGAGCTCGCAGCACTTGCTGTACAGCGGATAGAAGCGCGCCTCCGAAGGCTTGATGTGGGCGAGGTAGGGGTCGATGGCGATGCCCTTCATGCCCAGCACCTTGACGGCGTGCTCGGTCTCTTCCACGGCGGCCATTTTCTTGTGCGGGTCGATGCCCCAGAAACCCACGAATTTTTTGGGATAGGCCTGGCAGAACTCCAGCACGCTCGGGTTGTTGGAGGGGAAGCCGTAGGTGGTCTCGCAGTCCCGGCCGGTGATGACCCCGAGCTCCACCCCGAGCTTGTCGAGGCCGGCCACGATGTCGGGCAGGGGCTCGGGCTTGCGGGCGTCAAAGCCGATGGCCTTGCAGGAGGCCTTGAACATGGAGCTGTTCCTGATGCCGTCGATGATCTCCGGGGTATTGGGCCGGAAGCGGAAGTCGATGACCTTCATCTTGCGCGTTCCTTCTGGAGCTTGAGGTTGTGCAATCCCTTCACCCGGGCCTTACTTCCTGACGAGGCAGAGCGGGATCTCGGGGATATAGGTGCAGACGAGCAGCACAAGCAGCATGAGCCCGATCATGGGCAGCGCCAGCCGCGCGATGCCCTGAAGCTTGGCCTTGGCCACGCCGCTCGCGACGAAGAGGTTGACGCCCACCGGCGGCGTGATGAAGCCGATGGCGAGGTTGACCACCATGATGATGCCGAAGTGCAGCGGCGAAACGCCCACATTGGTCACCACGGGCAGCAGTATGGGCGCCAGGATGACGATGGCGGCCAGCGCCTCCATAAAGGTGCCCACGATGAGCAAGAGGATGTTGATGAGCAGGAGCACGAGGATCTTGCTGTTGGTCACGCTCAGGATGGTGCGGGCGATGGTGCCGGGCACGTCCTCGAGGGTCATGATGTTGCCGAAAAGGGTGGCCATGGCCATGAGCAGGATGATGACCGACGAGGTTTCGCAGGCCTCCACGCAGGCCACGCACATGCCCTTGAAGGACATCTCGCGGTAGAGGAAGAGGCCCACGATGAGGCCGTAAAAGGCGGAGACCGCCGCGGCCTCGGTGGGCGTCATGATGCCGCCGTAGATGCCGCCGAGCACGATGACCGGCACCATGAGGGCCCACTTGGCCTCCCAGAAGGCGCGGCCGAAGGTGGCGGCGTCGCGCTTCTTTTCCTGGCCGCGCCAGTTGCGCGCGCGGGAGTAATAGTAGCAATAAGCCATGAGCACGAGGCCGGTGAGGACGCCGGGCACGATGCCGCCCATGAAGAGGTCGCCGATGGAGACCTGCGCCGCCACGCCGTAGACCACGAAGGGGTTGGACGGCGGGATCATGACGCCCACGCAGCCGGCCGCCGCCACGAGCGCGCAGGAGAAATACTTGTCATAGCCCCGCTCCACCATGGCCGGGATGGTGAGCGCGCCGATGGCCGCCACCGTGGCCGGGCCGGAGCCGCTGATGGCGCCGAAGAACATGCAGGTCACGATGGCCGTCAAGCCCATGCCGCCGTACAGGCCGCCCACGATCTCGTCGGCCAGCTTGAGCAGCCGGTGCGAGAGGCCGCCCGCGCCCATGAACACGCCGGCGGCGATGAAGAACGGGATGGCCATGATGGGGAAATTGTCGATGGAGGTGAAGGAAATCTGCGCCATGTACTCGATGGGCAGCGTGTCCGCGCTGATGATGGTGGCGAGCGTGGAGAGGCCGAGGCAGATGGCGATGGGCACGCCGATGGCGCAGAGCACCACGAAATAGCCGAAAAGCGCGGTCAGCGGCGGGATATATTCAAAAATGAAGCACGGCGCGCAGATGATGACCACGAGGGCGAAGCCGATACAGGAATCTTTCAGGCCGCACACCTGCACCTGCGCCCAGAGGCGCTGGATGAGGCGGAAGCACATGAGGCCGAAGCCCAGCGGCAGGATGAGATAGGGGATGAGGAAGGGGATGCGCAGGGCCGTGGTGAGCTGCGGAAAGCGCAACAGCCGCTCGATCTGGCCCCAGCCGTACCAGGCGATGACCGCGGTGAGGCAGAAAAAGAGCGTCTCCACCACGATCCAGCTGATGTCCTGCCAGCGCTTGGGCAATTTGTCATACAGGATGTCCACGCGGATGGACGAGCGCTTGCGGATGGCCACGCTCACCGCGAGGTAGGAGATCCAGATGAAGATGTAGCGGGAGAGTTCTTCCGTCCACACGGCCGCGCCGGCGCGCTCGATGAACTGGGTGATCACATAGCGGTAGATGACCTGCCAGGTGATGAACAGGATGATGCTGAGAAGGCCGATGACGAGAAACACGGACTCGAAATTCTCGTTCAGCCAGTCCAGCACCTTGTGCTTGGGCGCGCTTTCCATGTGCTCCCCCCGGTTTGACCAGATTGAAAACAGGCCCGGGCCCGGCGGCGCACAAAAATGCGCCCCGGCCCCGGCGGCGCCGTCCGCCCGCGCGGGCGGCGGAACATCCCGGCCAGAAAAATGCCCCGCATGCGCGAGGCCGGGGCGGTCGCCCGCCCCGGCCTTTCACGCAGCAGTTACTTCTGGGTCTCTTCGATGAGCTTCTGGATGTTCTGCGGGATCTCCTTGGCGAACTTCTCGCGCACGGGCATGGTCTTGGCCTTCAGCTCGGCGCGCTGCTCGGGGGTGAGGATGGTGATGTCGATGCCCTTGTCGCGGAAGGCCTGCCAGGCCTTCTCTTCCAGGGCGACGGATTCCTTGCGCTGCCATTCCGTGGCTTCCTGCGCGGCCTCGCGGATGATCTTCTGCTGCTCGGGGGTGAGGCTGTCCCACTTCTTCTTGTTCATGAGCAGGATGTGCATGGAATAGTTGTGCTGGGAATCCATGGCGTGCTTCAGCACTTCGGAGTGCTTGGCGTCGTTGAGCAGGGAGAAGGTGTTGCCCTCGCCGTCAACGGTGCCCTGCTGGAGCGCGGTGTAGGTCTCGCCCCAGGCCACGGGCGCGGGGTTCATGCCGAGCTCGGTGGCCACGGCCACTTCCACGGGGGAATCCGTGGTGCGGATCTTCATGTTCTGGAGGTCCTTGATGTCCTTCAGCGGCTGCTTGGCCGAGGTGAAGTTGCGGTAGCCGTATTCGCTGAACATGATGGTCTCAAGGCCGATGTCGTTGGCCACCTGGCGCAGGGCCTTGCCGAGCTCGCCCTCGTCCAGCGCCTTGTAGAGCTTTTCCTGGTTCTTGGGGTCGGTCACATAGGGGAGGTCGATGGCCATGTAGGCCGGGGAGAAGCTCGCCAGGTTGGGCGTGGACGAGGAGGACATGTCCAGCGTGCCGGCCTGGGCGGCTTCGGTGGTCACGCGGTCGGAGCCGATCTGGGCGTTGCCGAAGATCTGGATCTTGATCTTGCCGTCGCTTTTTTTCTCCACGAGGTCCTTGAACTTCTCATAGCCCACGGTGACGTTGTTGCCCGGGGCCATGGGGTGGCCGATACGCAGGGTGATGGGTTTGTCGGCGCGGGCATTGGTGGCGAAGCCCGCGAGGCCCATGCCGAAGGCGGCCGCGAAGGCCGCTGCGACGAAGAGTTTACGCATCCCGATACTCCTTCTTCCGGTTGCAGAACTTTGCCAGGATGGGCCTGGCAGCCCCAAGTCATGGCCCGGGCCGGCAAGGGCGCCCGGCACAGGGCGCACACAAGGAAAAGCGGCACCGCCGCCGGCGGCTGCCGGCCGCGTTTGTGATAATTTTGCTTAGCACAATCCATACCACTCCTTTAAGGCCCCGGTGCCGCGCCCCGCGAGGGGAGCCCCCCGGAAAGCGGCGGTTTTCGGGGCATTGCAGGGGGGCTGGCGCCGGGGGTGGCAGGGCCTTTGGAGCGGAAGGCGCGAACCATGATTCAAAATTGCAACATGATGCCGCTCCTGCGGGCACTTTGTGAAAGAATGGAACATGGGCGGTTGAGCGGCTTCACGGCGGCGACGCGAAAGTCGCGTTCCAATATTGAAACATTGAATCCCGCTAAAATTTCAGAAGCACGAAATATGTTCCAAAATTGAACCATGCACGGCCGGGAAAGAGCGCGTGCGGCCGAGAAAAAAAACCTGAAAATATTTCTGCCAATAAATCCACAGGGATATTTTTTGGCACACGCCATGCAAATGCCGGCGCATGCAACCAAATGTGTGCGACTCACGCACAAACAAGGGAGAGAGAACGATGGACGTTACCACCTGCGCATGCCAGTCCCCCCAGGAACAGCGGCTGGACCGCGAGATCGCCGGCAAGGAAAATATCTTCCGCAAGGACCATGCCCGCGTTTTCCGCCTGCTCGACCGCTTCTCGGGGCAGAAGCCGCGCATCGATATCGAGCGCGCCTATTATTTCACGCAGTCCATGAAGGAGACCGAAGGCCAGCCGCTGGTGCTGCGCTGGGCCAAGGCCCTCAAGCACATCGCCGAGAACATCACGGTCTATGTGCAGGATGACCAGCTGCTCCTCGGGCGCGCCGGCGCCATCGGCCGTTACGGCATCCTCTATCCCGAGCTCGACGGCGACTTCCTCGACATCGCGGTGCGCGACCTGCCCACCCGCGCCACCTCGCCGGCCACCATCGACCCCGAGGACGCCAAGAAGGTCATCGAGGAGATCGCCCCCTACTGGAAGGGCAAGACCTACCACGAGGCGCTCAACGCGGCGCTCCCGCCCGAGGTGCACAAGCTCACCTATGACGACCCCGAGGGCCTCATCTCGCGCTTCATCGTCAACGAGACCTCGTCCTTCCGCTCCTCCATCCAGTGGGTGCACGACTACGAGAAGATCCTGAAGCGCGGCTTCAACGGCATCAAGAAGGAAGCCCAGGAAAAGCTCGCCGCCCTCGACCCGCTGAGCGCCAAGGACGACCGCGAGAAGCGCCCCTTCCTCGAGGCCGTGATCATCGTCTGCGACGCCATCGTCCACTGGGCCAAGCGCCACGCCGAGCTCGCCCGCAAGATGGCCGAGACGGAGAAGGATCCGCAGCGCAAGAAGGAACTTCTGCGCATGGCCGAAAACGCCGAGCATGTGCCCGGCGAGCCCGCGCGCGACTTCTGGGAGGCCTGCCAGAGCCAGTGGTTCACCCAGATGTTCTCCCGCCTCGAGCAGAAGACCGGCACCACCATCTCCAACGGCCGCATGGACCAGTACTTCTATCCTTACTACAAGAAGGACAAGGAGGCCGGCAAGCTCACCGACCACGAGGCCACCGAGCTCATGGAGTGCATGTGGGTGGGCATGGCCGAATTCATCGACATGTACATCTCGCCCACCGGCGGCGCCTTCAACGAGGGCTACGCCCACTGGGAGGCCGTGACCGTTGGCGGCCAGACCCCGGACGGCCGCGACGCCAGCAACGAGCTCACCTACCTTATCCTCAAGTCCAAGCGCGAGTTCCCGCTGCACTATCCCGATCTCGCGGCCCGCATCCACTCCCGCGCGCCCGAGCGCTACCTGTGGGACGTGGCCGAGACCATCAAGGACGGCACGGGCTTCCCCAAGCTGATCAATGACGAGGAAGTGGTGCCGCTCTACGTCTCCAAGGGCGCCACCTTCGAGGAGGCCTTGGACTACGCCGTCTCCGGCTGCACCGAGGCCCGCATGCCCAACCGCGACACCTACACCTCGGGCGGCGCCTACATCAACTTCGCCGCCGCCGTGGAGATGGTGCTGCGCAACGGCCGCATGAAGAAATACGGCGACGAGCTCCTGGGCGTGGAAACCGGCGACCCGCGCGAGTTCAAGACTTGGGAAGAGTTCTGGAACGCCTATGTGCAGCAGCACATGCTCTTCCTGAAGACCGCCTTCACGCAGCAGTACATCATCAACAAGCTGCGCGCCCAGCACTTCGCCCAGCCCATGGGCTCCGCCATGCACGATCTCTGCATGAAACACTGCATCGACCTGCACCAGGAGCACATCCCCGAAGGCGTCGACCTCGGCTACTTCGAGTACATGGGCCTCGGCACCGTGGTGGACTCCCTCGCCGCGGTCAAGAAGCTGGTCTTTGAAGAAAAGAAGCTCACCATGGATGAGCTCATCAAGGCCATCGACGCCAACTTCGAGGGCTATGAGGACGTGCAGGCGCTCCTGCGCTCCGCGCCCTGCTACGGCAACAACGACGAATACGCCGACGCCATCGGCCGCGACATCGACCGCCTCTCCGTGGAATACGGCAACAAGTATTCCATGCGCGACCTCGGCATGCACAATGACCTGCGCTACGTGCCTTTCACCTCGCACGTGCCCTTCGGCAAGGTGGTCTCCGCCACGCCCAACGGCCGCACCGAGGGCTTCCCCCTGTCGGACGGCTCCTCCGCCTCGCACGGCGCGGATGTCAACGGCCCCACGGCCGTCCTGCTCTCCAACTACAACACCAAGAACATGGGCATGCGCGACCGCGCGGCCCGCATGCTGAACATCAAGTTCACGCCCAAGTGCCTCGAGGGCGAGCAGGGCACGGAGAAGCTCGTCTCCTTCATCCGCACCTTCTGTGACCTCAAGCTCTGGCACGTGCAGTTCAACGTGCTCAACCGCGACACGCTCCTGGCCGCCCAGCGCGACCCGGACAAGTACCGCAACCTCATCGTCCGCATCGCCGGCTACAGCGCCTATTTTGTGGATCTCTCCCCGGACTTGCAGAATGACCTCATCGCCCGCACGGAACATGAGAGCTGCTAACTGAGCGCAACGCGACCTGTGCCTGCCGGCCCCGTGCCGGCAGGCACTTTTTTCATATGTGCCGGGCGGCTTGGCATTTGCGCCTCGTCAGGCTAGGCTTCTTCCACTGGCGTTCCCGCGCGGGGGGCTGCATCAGGCCCGGCCGGCGGGACACGCCCCAACTTTCCGGGAACCGCATGTACGACGACACCCCCACCGACGACGAACTCGCCCGCGAGGGCATGGTCTTCAACGTCCAGAAATATTCCGTCCATGACGGGCCCGGCATCCGCACCCTGGTCTTTTTGAAGGGCTGCGCGCTGCGCTGCCGCTGGTGCAGCAATCCCGAATCCCAGCACCACCGCCCCGAGCTCGCGTGGAACGCCGGCCGCTGCATCGGCCTTTCCAAGTGCGGCCACTGCGTCGAGGTCTGCCCCCACGGCGCGCTCACCCCGGGCGACGACGACAAGCCGAAGCTCGACCGCTCCCGCTGCGGCGAGTGCGACATGCCCTGCGCCCGCGCCTGCCCCTCGCAGGGGCTCATCGTCTACGGCCAGAAGCGCACTGTGGGCGACGTGCTCGACCGCGTGGAGCAGGACATGGCCTTTTACGCCCGCTCGGGCGGCGGCATGACGCTCTCGGGCGGCGAGCCCCTCCTGCAGAAGGACTTTGCCGTTGCCCTGCTCAAAAACGGCCGCAAGCGGCGCATGAAGACCGCGGTGGAGACCTGCGGCATGGTGCCGGAGGAGAATATCCGCGAGGCCGCGCCCTGGCTCAATTTCGCGCTTTTCGACCTCAAGCACCTCGACCGCGAGGTGCACAAGGCGCACACCGGCGCGCACAATGACCGCATCCTCGCCAATTTCCGCATACTGGTGGAAGAGTTCCCGGAGCTTCCCATCCTCGCGCGCACGCCCATCATCCCGGGCTTCAACGACAATGCGGAGGCCATCGCCCAGATCGCCGAGTTCATCCGGCCCTTCGAGCGCGTCCGCTATGAGCTTCTGCCCTATCACCGGCTCGGCACGCAGAAATACCAGTTCCTGCACCGCGAGCCGCCCATGGGCGACGTGACGCTGGACAAGAAGATCATGGCCACGCTGCAGAACACCGCCCGCGGCATCATCGGGGACCGCCTCCAGGTGCCGCACTGAAGCCTTGTGATGTCGCGGGGATGCCGTATCGTTGACAGAAATTCCACTTCCCGTCTGGAGCGAAGCGGAAGACGGGTGCTGGTGCCGGAAGAATCCTAAAAAATAAGATTTTTCGGTGCTGGCGCGCTAGCCGTTGGCGAGCCTGCGAGCCTTACGGATAGCGACAGTGGCATCGTTGGCTGTCTGGCGCGCTAACTAACTGCTGTCTTCATCCGTAGCTTCCTTCGTCGCAACGGCTGAAGCAAGGAAGATAAAAATTTTCGCGGGGAGTGTACTTAAGTACTCGACCAAGAAAATTTTTCTCTGACGCAGCCAGCACCGAAAAGGCTGTTTTTGACGGATAATTTCGGCATTGGAAAAGCGGGAGGGCATCCACAGGCTCTCGCCAGCATCGCAAATATACAACAAAGCCAAAGTAAAATACTCTACATCAGTTCTCCCGCCGCCGGGAAGCCGCTTCCTTCGGGAGGGAAGCCTGTGGCCAGGAACACGCCCCCGCTCATCAGCCATTATGCGCGCCAGATACTGGATGCGCTGCCCGACGGCGTGTTCATTTCCGACGCCAGCGGCCAGACGCTCTACATCAACCGCACCTATGAGGAAGTGACCGGCATCCGCCTCGAGCATGTGGAAGGCAAGAATGTGCGCCTGCTCGTGAAGGAGGGCATCTTCGACCATGTGCTCAACCCGGAGATCGTGAAAACCGGCAAGCCCGCCACCCATGCGCAGACCCTGAAAAACGGCATGCGCCTCGTGCTGTCGGGCTTCCCGGTTTTTGACGCCAACGGCGAGGTCTGCCTCGTCGTGACCTTCGCGCGCGACATCACCCTGCTCTCCAACCTGCAGGAGCGCGTGGCCGAGCAGCACCAGCTCATCGACCACATGAAGGACCAGCTCGTGCACATGAGCCAGGGGGGCAGCGCCGAGGAGCCGGTCTTCCAGAGCGCCGAGATGCTCGAGACCATCACCAGGGCCCGCTGCTTCGCCGCCACGGACGCCACGGTGCTCGTGCTCGGCGAGACGGGCGTGGGCAAGGATGTCATGGGCCGCATGCTCCACAACCTGAGCAACCGCAAGGACAAGATCTTCCTCAAGGTGGACTGCGGCGGCATCTCGGAATCGCTCACCGAGTCCGAGCTTTTCGGCTACCAGCCCGGGGCCTTTACCGGCGCCTCCAGCAAGGGCAAGGCCGGCTATTTCGAGATAGCCGACGGCGGCACCATCTTCCTCGACGAGATCGGCGAGCTGCCGCTCACCATGCAGACCAGGCTTTTGCGGGTGCTCCAGGACGGGGAGATCGTGCGCATCGGCTCGTCCATCCCGCGCAAGATTGACGCGCGCGTCATCGCGGCCACCAACCGCGACCTCGCCCAGTGCGTGGAGGAGGGCACCTTCCGGCGCGACCTGTACTACCGCCTCAACGTGGCCTCGGTGCGCATCCCGCCCCTCAGGGAGCGGCCGGACGACATCGCGCCGCTGGCGCAGCACTTTTTGCGCATGTATTGCAGCAAGTACCACAAGGTGCTGGCCTTCATGGACATCACGCTGGACATGCTGCGCACCCATCCGTGGCCCGGCAATGTGCGCGAATTGCAGAACATGGTGCACACCCTCGCCATCACCCTGCCGGGGCCGCTCATCGCTCCGGCCGACCTGCCCTTCCACATGGGCGCCAAGGAAAACATCGCCTCCGTTTACCCGGACATCTTCACCACCGAGCGCCCCCTCAAGGACATCATGGCCGACATGGAGCGCGACTTCCTCACCAAGGCCGTGGAGGTGCACGGCTCCATCCAGAAGGTCGCCAAGATGTTCAACGTGAGCCGCACCACCATCTTCCGCAAGCTCAGGCAGCCCCCCGCCGGGGCGGAATAGGCCCCGGAAGCGCGCCGGGGGCGCGCACGAGGGCGGCCGGAAATTTTGCTTCCTTTTTTCCCGCCAGCATATTAATTTCCCCAAAGTCGTTTTGTGCCTGTCATTTTTCAATGGGGCCGGCGAGCGCGGCCCCTGCCCCCGGAGAATCCCATGCTGAAAAAACTCCTGCTCTCTTGCTGCGCCCTGCTGCTGGCGGCGAATACCGTTTCGGCCGAGGAGAAGATCGACCCGGCCACCTATATCTGCGCGGAACTCGTCGCCGCCACGACTTCCGGCGAGCCGCCGCTCTTCGAGGGCCTCCAGCTGGACGGCTATGCCGCGGCCAGGGCCGGCGCGGCCGTGGCCGACCCGGCCCTGCTTTCGCCGCTGCTGCTCGAGGTCTACGATACCTGCCAGGCCGCGCCGGCGGACAAGGTGCTGCCCCACTGGGAGGAGGCCCGCAAGCAGAAGGTGGCGGCCACCGACGGCCCCTGGCGCGCGGACAAGACCTCCTGCAAGGACTATGCGGCCAACGAGGAGGACGGCAGCGGCTTCGTCATCTGGCTGGACGGCTACCAGCGCGGCAAGAGCGGCCAGCCGGCCTCGGCGCTGGAAAGCAACGAGAGCCTCGACGCCTTTCTTGACGCCTGCAAGAAACAGCCGGGCGCCCTCATGCTCGACGTGCTCGCCGAGAGCGTGAGAAAGTAGCCCCGCGTGAGCCCACTCCGCCAGCCTGTTGCGCCCTGCCGGAGCGGACGGCCCTGTATCTTCCGGCCGGCCGCTCCGCGCGGGGCGCGTCCCTGCCCACCGCCCCGCCATGCCTGAGGCCCGCCCCCGCGTGCCCGCCCTCATGGTGCAGGGCACCTGCTCGGACGCGGGCAAGAGCCTGATCGCCGCCGCGCTCTGCCGCCTCTTCGCGCGCCGGGGCCTCAAGGTCGCGCCGTTCAAGGCGCAGAACATGGCGCTCAATTCCTTCGTCACCCTGAAAGGGGAGGAGCTGGGCCGCGCCCAGGCGCTCCAGGCCGCTGCCTGCGGCCTCGAGCCTGACGCGCGCATGAACCCGGTCCTGCTCAAGCCCGTAAGCGACCAGGGCTCGCAGGTCATCGTGCTCGGGCGCCCGGTGGGCATGATGCGCGTGCGCGATTATATCATCTACAAGCGCAAGGCCTGGGGCGCGGTGCGCCGCGCCTGGGCGGAGCTCTCTGAGGGGCGCGACCTCATGGTGCTGGAGGGCGCGGGCAGCCCGGCGGAGATCAACCTGCGCAGGCACGACATCGTGAACATGCGCATGGCCGCCCATGCCGGGGCGAAGGTGCTGCTCGTGGCGGACATCGACCGGGGGGGCGCCTTCGCTGCCCTTGCCGGCACCATGGCCCTGCTCGGCCGGGCCGACCGCGCCCGGGTGGCCGGCTTTGCGCTCAACCGCTTCCGGGGGGACGCGAGCCTGCTCGCGCCGGCCATGGAGGCCGTGAGCCGCCGCACGCGGCGCCCCTTTTTCGGCGTCATCCCCATGATCCCGGGCCTCAGGCTCCCCGAGGAGGACTCCGTCAGCTTCAAGCTGGGCAGGAGCCCGGGCATGGGAACGGGGCAGGAGCCCGCGGCGCCCGGCCTGCTGGACGCGGCCCTCATCGACCTGCCGCATATCAGCAACGTGACCGATTGCGACGCCCTGCGCGCCGAGCCGGGCCTGCGCCTGCGCGCGGTGCGCCGCCCGGAGGAGCTGGGCCGCCCGCAGCTCGCCATCCTGCCGGGCAGCCGCAACAGCATGGCGGACATGGCCTTTTTGCGCGCCTCGGGCCTCGCTGACGCCCTTAGGGCCCACGCCCTGAAGTGCCTCGAGGCGGGGCGCGGCGCCGTGGTGGGCATCTGCGGGGGGCTGCAACTTTTGGGGGAACGTATCCATGACCCGCTGGGGCTGGAAGCCGGGAAGAACGGGGAAAGGACGGTGGCCGGGCTGGGCCTCTTGCCGCTGGTGACCGAGCTTGCGCCCGGCAAGACCTTGAGGCGCGCGGAAGGCACGGCCCTCCCGACTGTGGCCGGCGAGGCGCTGCCCGTGGCCGGCTATGAGATCCACCACGGCGTGAGCGAAAGCCGGGGCGCGCAGGTCATCATGAGGAACAGGGAGGGGGCGCCGCTCGGCTGGGGCCGGCTGGATGGGGGCAACACCGCGCGCATCTGGGGCACCTATTTGCACGGCGTGTTTGACAGCGACAGCTTCCGGCATGCCCTGCTCGGCCGCCTGCGCCGGGAGGCGGGCCTGGCGCCCGTTGCCGGCGCGGTGTGGGACCTGGGGCCCGAGCTCGACCGCGTGGCCGACGTGGTGGCCGCGAGCCTCGACATGGCGGCCATCGACGCCCTGCTCGGGCTGTGAGGGAAGGGTTAGTCCGGACTACCGCCCGACCGCAAGAGCACGAAGAGGCGGCTGGCAAGGCCTTCCATGACGCGGGCCGGGGCCACGCCGTAGCGCAGCATTTCCTGCGCCTCGTCGAGCCAGCGGCCGCAAAGGGCCGCGCGGGGCGCGTCGTGCAAGGGCGCCAGCGCCGCCGCGAGCGGCCCTTCCGAAGCTGCCGGCGCGCCCCCGGCAAGCACATGGACAAGTGCTTTCTGGCACGACAGGAGCAGGCCGGCCGCCTGCGCGGCGTCAAGGCCGCCCCGGGCCGCGGCTTTTTCCAGAAAGCCCCGGCCGGTGCGCAAAAAGTCGGTGAGGGCCGCTTCCCAAGCGGCGAGCCCGGCGTCGGGCGCCGTTGTTTCCGGCCACGGCAGGGTGAGGCAGAAGGAGCGGGAGACGAGGGTGGGCAGCAATTGCTCGCGCTGCGGCGCGAGGAGCACGAAGACCGTATGCGGGCTCGGCTCTTCCAGCGCCTTGAGCAGGGCATTGGCCGCCTCGTCGCGTGCGGGCGAAAGCCCCATGAGCAGCACCACGCGCCGCCCCGGCCCGTGGGGCGCGTCGCGCAGGCGGCTCTTGAGCTCGCGGGCGCGGCGCATGTTGAAGGCCATCACCGGGCCCGGGTTTTCCTCGTCCTCGCGGTTGCCGATGCGGCCGTCAAAGGCGAGCACGTCAAGGTGCTCCCCGGCTTCTACCTGCATGCAGGCCGGGCAGGCGAGGCAGGGCGTCGCCGGCTCGCCGCGCCCTGCGGCGGCGAGAGCCTGCGGGCAGTTGTTGGCGCAGGCCCAGTAGCGCGCAAGCCCCAGGCGCCCGGCCTCGCTGCCGCCCTCGAGCAACAGGGTCTGCGGCGGCGCAAGCGCCAGGCGGTCGAGCACGCCGCGCAGCCGGGCGAAGTCTTCGCCGGCAATGGCCGCGAAAGGGCTGTCAGCCGCGTCAGCCATGATAGACGGAAATCCCGCGGGCGCCCGGCCCCTCAGCGCAGGATGGTCTGCTCGCGGCCCGGCCCCACGGAGACGATGGAAACGCGCGCCCCGGCCAGCTCCTCCAGCCGCTCCACATAGGCGCGCACCGTGTCCGGCAGCTCGTCGAAGGTGCGGCAGCCGGAAATGTCTTCCTCAAAGCCGGGCATTTCCTCATAAATGGGCGTCACGCGGGCAAGCGCGCCTTCCTCCTGCGGCAGGTAGTCGAGGGTCTTGCCATTGAGCTCGTAGGCCACGCAGATCTTGAGCACGGGCAGGTTCTGGAGCACGTCCAGCTTGGTGAGCGCCAAGTCGGTGATGCCGTTGAGGCGCACGCTCTCGCGCGCCACCACCGCGTCGAACCAGCCGCAGCGCCGCGGCCGGCCCGTGGTGGCCCCGAACTCGTGGCCATTGGTGCGCAGGTAGCTCCCGGCATCGTCCAGGAGCTCGGTGGGGAAGGGGCCGGAGCCCACGCGCGTGGTGTAGGCCTTGATGACGCCCACCACGCGGTCGAGGGCCGAGGGCGCCACGCCGCTGCCCGCGGCCGCATTGCCGGCCACGGTGTTGGAAGAGGTCACGAAGGGATAGGTGCCGTGGTCGATGTCGAGGTGAATGCCCTGCGCGCCCTCGAAGAGCACGTTTTCGCCGGCCTGCATGGCGGCGTGGAGCCGGGCGTCCGTGTCCTGCACATAGGGCAGCAGCCTGGGGGCCAGCGCCAGCAGCTCGTCGCTCACGGCCTCCGCGTCCAGCGGCTCGAACTTGTAGAGCTCCCGCAGGAGGATATTTTTTTCGAGCAGCGCGTGGCGCACCTTGGCGCGCACGAGCTCGGGGTCGGCCAGGTCGGCCGCGCGCAGGCCCACGCGCGCCGCCTTGTCCTCGTAGCAGGGCCCGATGCCGCGGCCCGTGGTGCCGATCTTTTGGCCCGCGCGCTTGGCCTCGCGCGCCTTGTCGAGGCTCTTGTGGTAGGGCAGGATGAGGTGCGCCTTCTTGCTCACGCCGAGGCGCGCCGGCGAAACGTCGACGCCGCGGGCCGCCAGCTCGTCGAGCTCATGGAGGAAGACCCCGGGATCGAGCACCACGCCGTTGCCGATGAGGCAGAGCGCGCCCGGGTGGAGGATGCCCGAGGGCACGAGGTGCAGGATGGTCTCCTCGCCGTCCACCTTGATGGTGTGGCCGGCGTTGTTGCCGCCCTGGAAGCGCACGATGACCTGGCTTTCGGCGCTGAGCATGTCCACGATCTTGCCCTTGCCCTCGTCGCCCCACTGCGCGCCGATGATCACTGTATTGGCCATGATGCCTTCTCCTCTGAGGTGGACGGCAGGCGCCCGCGACCAAACGCGCCGCGCGCCGCCGGAATTTTAACCCTAGAGAGATGGCCGGGGCAAGTCAAGCGGGAGCCCGGGGCTTGTGGTCATTCGAAGCCTTTTGCTGCGGGACATGCGCAAGAGCGTTGGTATGCAGGAGGGGGATCTTCCGCTATCCCTTCCGGAGCGAGGCGGGAGACGGGCGGGTGGTGCCGGAAGAATCCTGGAAAACAAGATTTTGGGGTGCTTGAGCGCCAGCCGCCGGCGAGCTTGCGAGCCACACGGCTGGCGACAGCGGTTTCGCCGGATGACCGGCGCGTTGCCTGATTGCTGCCTCCCTCCGCGGCTTCCTGCGCCGCAACGGCCGGGAGCCAGGCTGTTTTTGACGGATACTTCAGCATTGAGACCATGCCCCACCACAGCAAGGCACATACAAAAACCGCCCCTCCCCCCGGACGCGGGAGAAGGGGCGGTCCGTCATTCAGCGGAAGGGCGTGCCGCCGCTAGCCCCAGAGCACGAGCCCGGTCTCCAGCGGCGAGGACAGGCCCTTGTGCACGGGCATGATCCTGATGCCGTAGCGGTAGGCGCCGTTGCGGCGCGGGATATAGGTGGCCGAATAGGTGATGCCGTTGCCATTGGCGCGCGGCTCCAGCCGGAGCACGTCGGGCCGGTCGCGGAAGTTGCCGTTGGCGTAGGTGCGGCCGATGACGAGCTGCGCCAGGATCTCCTCGGGCTTCATCTCGCCCGGGTTGAGGCGCAGGCGCACGTTGACCGGCTCGCCGCAGAGCATGGTGTTGCCGTCCGCGCCGCTCAGGATGATCTCTTCCATCTTCACGGTGCCGAAGCGTACGGGCAGGTCCTTCTTCCACTCGGCCACTTCGCGGCAGAGCTCCCAGTTGTCCCGCGCGAGCTCGTCGCGGCGCGCCGCGGCCGGGCAGTAGGCCTCGTGCACATAGTCGCGGACCATGCGGTTGCTGCTGTACATGGCGGTCAGGCTCTTGAGCGAGCGCTTGGACATGGTGATCCACCGGCCCGGGAGCCCCTGGTTGTTGAGGTCATGGTAGAGCGGCAGCACATGGTGCTCGAGCAGGGTGTACAGGGCCTCGGCGTCGGAGTAGTCGTTCTGGTCGTCCGTGGGCAGTTCCAGCGTGACAACCGGGCCGATGGTCCAGCCGTTTTCGCGGTTGTAGCCCTCGCACCACCAGCCGTCGGAGATGCTCAGGTTGATGCCGCCGTTGACGGGCAGCTTCATGCCGCTGGTGCCCGAGGCCTCATGCGGCCGGCGCGGTGTGTTGAGCCACACGTCGCAGCCCTGCGAGAGCAGCCGCGAGACCGCGAGGCTGTAATCCTCCATGAAGAAGATCTTGCCGAGGAAGCGCTCGTCCCGGCTCATCCTGATGACTTCCTGGAGGATGTTGATGCCCGCCTCGTCCGCCGGGTGCGACTTGCCGGCGAACACAAAGGCCACCGGGCGCTCGGGATCGTTGATGATCCGGGCGAGGCGGTCGGGGTCGGCGAAGAGCAGGGTGGCGCGCTTGTAGGGCGCAAAACGACGCGCGAAACCGATGAGCAGGGTGCCCGGCTTGAGGGCGCTCTCCATGAGGGCGCGCTCGGCGCGGTTTAAGCGGTACTTCTGCGCGTAGCCGGGGATGGCGGCGCGCAGGGCGTCCAGCAGCTCTTCCTTCTGGGTCATGCGCGCGGCCCAGTAGGTGTCGTCCGGGATGGCGTCCACCTTGGCCCACACCGGGTCGTCCGGCTCGGCCTGGAGCCAGCCCTGCCCGAGGTACTGGTTGAGCAGCTCGTGCATCTGCGTGCCCACATAGGAGGGCGTGTGGATGCCGTTGGTGACATAGGTGATGGGCGTTTCGGCGAGCGGCAGGCTCTTCCAGAGCTTGTTCCACATGTGCCTGGAGACCTCGCCGTGCAGGCGGCTCACGCCGTTGGCCCAGGAGGAGAACCTGAGCGCCAGCACCGTCATCTCGAAGTTATGGGCATTGCCGCCCTCGATCTGGCCGAGCTGGACGAACTGGCCCCAGTCAAGGCCGAGCTTGCTGGCGAAGTGGGTGAAATAGCGGCTCATGAGGTCGATGGAGAAGGCCTCGTTGCCCGCCGGGACAGGCGTGTGCGTGGTGAACACCGTGTTGGAGCGCACGCGCACCGTGGACACGTCATAGCTCATGCCCTGGCCCATGCACTCGAGCAGGCGCTCGATGACGAGGAAGGCGGAGTGCCCCTCGTTCATGTGGTAGACATGGGGCTCCAGCCCGAGGGTGCGGATGAGGCGGATGCCGCCCATGCCGAGGAGCATTTCCTGGAGCAGGCGGATCTCGCGGTTGGCCTCGTAGAGGCGGTCGGTAATCTTGCGGTCCTCCTCGCTGTTACGGGTGGTGTCCGTATCCATGAGGTAGAGGGTGACGCGGCCGACCTTCATCTGCCAGATGCGCGCGTAGAGGATGCGGCCGGGCAGCTCCAGCTGCACATAGAGCGGCGCGTTGTTGGCGTCGGTAACCATGCTCACGGGCAGCTGCGAGAAGTTGTTGAGCGGATAGACGGCCACCTGGCGCCCGTTCTCGTCGATCTCCTGCTTGAAATAGCCGTTCTTGTAGAGCAGGCCGATGCCGAAGAGCGGCACGGCCATGTCCGAGGCGCTCTTGAGGTGGTCGCCGGAGAGCACGCCGAGGCCGCCCGAATAGATGGGCACGGACTCGGTGATGCCGTACTCGGTGGAGAAGTAGGCCACGGGGTGCTTGACGTTGACATGCTCGTCGAGGTCGCGCAGCGGCTCGGCCATGTAGGCGTCGAACTCGGCCATGACCTCGGTGTAGAGGCGCATGTATTCCTCATTGGCGACAAGGCTCTCGAGGCGCTCGTTGTCCGCCTGGCCGAGCACCTGGATGGGATTGTGGCACTTGTCCCACATCTGCGGGTTCAGGCTCATGAAGAGCGCCCGCGCCTTGTCGTGCCAGCACCACCAGAGATTGTTGGAGAGCTCGCGCAGCCGCGAGAGCTCGGGCGGCAGCTCTGCCACGGCGAGGATGGGCCGGAGGAAAGGCGTCACCGAGGAGGAGGCCTGGAGCACGCGGTTCATGCCCTCGCGCGCCTCGCTCTCCTGCTCGGTGCGGGCCGTGGATTTCTCGAGCGCGATGCGGAAAGCCTCGAGATAGTTGGCGAAGAAGTGGCTCCAGGAAGTGAGCTCGGCCACGTCGCGCGCGCTTGTGCGCAGCTCGGCGAGGGTCTCCGGGGCCATGGTGGCGGCCTTGAGCACATAGGTGTGCAGCATTTCCGCGCTCTGGTCGAAGTTCATGCCGCGCCTCGGCATGACGGCCACGCCGCTCTTTTCGTCGTTGCCCTTCTGGGCGTTGCGCGCCCACATGCCGAAGCCGGAAAGGTCGGTGGTGAGGGTGGGCACGGCCCAGGCCGCGCATTCCTGCGGGGTGTAGCCCCAGGGCTCGTACCAGGAGGGGAAGAAGCCCATGTCGCAGGCCGAGATGACATCCTCATACTGCATGTTGAGGAAGCCGTCGTGCCCGTCCAGCATGGCCGGCACGAAAATGACCTTGACGTGGCTGTCCGGCTGGTTGTTGAGGCCGAGGCGCCGGCAGGCGTTGATGATGGGGTCCTGCGGGGCGTTCCAGGCGTGGTGCGTGCAGATGAAGGGCAGCCCGTTGTCCGTGGCGTTGGGGTCGCCCGAGACCGCGGCCTGGTTGACGCCGGTGTGGCCGCCCATGACGAGGCAGAGCGCCAGGATGGAGGCGTCCGTGCCGCGCAGGTTCTTGTCCGCGCGTGCCAGCGCGTCGAGGAAGATGTCGATGCCCTTGTTGTGCATCTCGTAGCGCCCTGAGATGGCGAAGATGCGCGTGTTCGGGGCAAGCTCGGTGCGCAGGAAGCGGCCCGCCGCCTCCATCACCTTGGCGCGGTGGGCGGCGGGCACCTTGCGGTCCTTGGTGAAGTCCGGGATGACGCGCATGTCGAGGCCGTTCACGGTGATCACATCGGGCGAGCGGCCGAGGAAGACCGTGGACTCCTCGCCGGTGATGGGGCTCACCGTGGTGAAGGCGTCGGCCTCGCGCGCCGAGGCGCTTTCCATGGACCACTTGGCCGTGATGTTCTGGGCCGCGGCCTCCTGCGCCGGATTGATGCTGCGCAGGTTGGAATAGATGTCGCGCCCGGTGCCCGCGAGCGCGCGCCCGAGCATGGTGGCGTGGGTGGTGAACACCGTGCCGATGGCCGGCGCGTTACGCTTGAGGCTCAGAAGGCCCGCGCCGCACATCCATTCATGGAAGAGCGCCACGGAGCGGCCCTTGGTGGGCGCAACGAGGCATTCGTGGATGGCCGCGATGACCTCGCCGCAGGCCGTGGCGAACATGACGGGCTCCACATAGTCCCAGCCGCCGGAGAGGGAGTCCACGCCGAAATTCTTCCACAGGTCGAAGAGCAGCTGGTTGCTGCCGTAGCGCTGGTCAAAATTGACGAGGATGGCCTTGGGCCGGCCGGGGATGTTCCAGCGGCCGAGGCTGCACTTGAGGTTGCGCGCCGCCAGCGCCGGGCGGATGGAATCCCAGATGTGCTCGTCCGTTTCCTCGAAGCCCGCGTTGTGTTGGAGCTGGGGCCCGAGGAGGAAGTAATCCTCGCCGAAGGTGTCCACAGCCTGGAGGGCCTTGCTGCTCACCACGGAGTAGATGCCCCCGACCTTGTTGCAGACCTCCCAGCTCACCTCGAACAGGGTCACGGGAGCGTTGTGGAATTCCATGTCTTCTCCTTTGGGCGCCGGCGGCACGGTGCCGGGCGGCGGCAGGCAGTTGTCATTAACGTAAGGCTGAACCGTGGCGGTTTTGCCCCCCACGGTTCAGCGGCGTCCAGCCATCGGGGCCTGCTTCAGGCCTTCTTTTCCCCGGACTTTTTGGCCGGGGCGGATTTCTTCGCGCCCTTGGCGGCGCCGGCGGCCCTGGGGGGTGCCTTTTTGGGCGCGGCCTTCTTTGCGGGCGCCGCCTTGGGGGCCGCGGGTTTCCTGGCAGCGGGCTTTTTGGCGGCAGCCTTTTCCGGGGCGGCCTTGGCCTTCGTCTTGCCCCCGGACTTTTTCGCTTCGCCCCTGGCGGGGGTGATCTTGCGGGCCATCTTTTCCACGTCGTCCACCAGTTCCCACTCCGCCTCCGCCGCGGTCACGCGCATCTCAAGGTCGGAGAGCACGTTCATATAGGTGATATAGGCGTCATAGGGGCTCGGGAAGGGATTGGGCCTGTCGGGCGCAAAGGCCGTGAACCACTTGGTGGACATATAATGGAAGTGGTCGGAGCTTTGCAAGCGCTCAAAATCCCTCGTGATGTCAGGCGCGCCGAGGGCGTGTACGCGGTCGGTCATCTTGTAGAGGGTGTGGATGGCGTCCTTCTGCATGTCGTTGCCGAGCCATGCGGTGAGGTCGCGGCCCTCGTAGTCCCAGCTCATGAAGTCGGGCACGTCCAGCTCGCCCACGCTGGGGAGCTTTTTCACGGCCTCGGCGGGCGTTGCGAAGTGGAAGTCCTTGTTGGCGAGGATGCGGTCGGGCAGCGCCTCCATGAAGGCGAAGATGCCGGACTCGCGCGTGTTGCGCAGGCCGAACACGTGGTAGTCGTTGAAGATGTTGATGACCTCCGCATCGCCGGCCAGGCTGTGGATCCAGCCCGCGTATTTCTCCGCGGTGAGCGGCCACTGGTCCCACGACTGGTCGCTGAAGCGGCGGCCAAGGTCGGTGGAGAGGCGGATATTGCGCAAAAAGAGCTTCACCTTGGGCGCGTCGATGGGGCTGTAGAGATAGTTGGGGCTGCGCCAGCCGAGCACATGGTCCGCGCCTTCGGCCATCACCGCCTTGTAGCCGAGCTCGCCAAGCGCGACGCCCATGGCGTTGTTGTACACGAGTTCCGCATTGCGGTAGGTGACGGGCTTCTTGCCGAAGAGGCGCTTGATGCGCTTGGCGTGGTCCTCCACCTGGCGCACGAATTCCGGCTTGGAATAGAGGAAGGAGAAGCTGTGCGGCGCCGTCTCGCAAGCGAATTCCACGCTGCCCGTGGCGGCCAGCGCCTGGAAGCTCTCCAGAACCTCGGGCGCGTACTGCTCGAACTGGTCGAGCGCCGTGCCGGAAATGGAGAAGCAGACCTTGAAGTCCTTCCCGAAGCGGCGGATGAGCTTGAGGAGAAGGTCGTTCATGGGCAGGTAGCAGGCGCGCGCGGTGTAGAGGAGGATGTCGCAGTTCTTGTCATCGTCCTCGTAGATGGAGTTCTGGCCCATGTCAAAGACCGTGTAGCGACGCAGCCTGTACGGTTCATGCACTTCGTAGCAAAGGCAGAGAGCTGGCATCAGTTTTCCCCTGTAACGTTGCGGTAAATTTGCAGAAGCTGTTCCGCCGCATTGCCCCAGCGGATGGATTTCATTTCTTCGCGGCAGTTCTTCACAAGTTCCTCGGCGAGGCTCGGGTAGCGGAGCACCGCGCAGATCTTGTCGGCCATGTCGCGCGTATCCCAGAAGTCGGCCTTGAGCGCGTGCTCGAGCACTTCGGAAACGCCCGACTGGCGCGAGAGCAGCACGGGCACGTCGTAGAGCATGGCCTCCAGCGGGGTGATGCCGAAGGGCTCGGACACCGAGGGCATGACGTAGAGGTCGCTCAGGGCGAACATGCGGTCCACCTGCTCGCCGCGCAAGAACCCCGCGAAGTGGAAGCGGCTGCCGATGCGCAACTGCCCGGCGCGGCGCACCAGGCGCGGCAGCATGTCGCCGCTGCCGGCCATGAAGAAGCGCACGTTGGGGATCTTCTCGAGCACGAGGCGCGCGGCCTCCATGAAGTATTCCGGGCCTTTCTGGAAGGTGATGCGCCCGAGGAAGAGCACGCGCTTCTCGTGGCGGATGCGCGGCGGGATCTCGTAATGCCGCGCCACGTCATGGCGCTCCACCGCGTTGTAGACCACCTTGACCTTTTCCGGCGGCACGCCGTAGCGCTGGATGACCATGTTGCGCGTGAGCTGGCTCACGGCCACCACCACGTCCGCGGCCAAAAGGCCCGCGCGCTCGATGCCGCCCACGATCTCGTTGATGTTCTCGCCGCTGCGGTCATATTCCGTGGCGTGGATGTGAACGACCAGCGGCTTGCCGGTGAGCGCCTTGGCGAGGATGCCCGCGGGATAGGTCATCCAGTCATGGGCGTGGATGACATCAAAATCCTCGCGCAGGGCGATGGCCCCGCCGAGGCGCCCGTAGCGGTAGACCTCGGTCATGAGCTCCGGCCCGTAGCCGCCCTTGAGCTTCCACGTGAAGGCCGGCCCGGCGTGGGTCTTGACCACCTCGCCGCCCGGCGTGGACTCGCTCGACAGGTTCTTCAGGGCCTCGCGGTAGCTCTCCGGGGTGAGGTAGGGCATGAGCGGGCTGTCCACCTGAAGGTAGCGGATGTTGGACCGCCAGATCTCCTGCCCGGCCCAGGCCATGCGCTCCTGCACCTCCTGGGTGATGGGCGTGCCCGAGGCCGACTCCAGCTTGAGGAAGTCGGTGGCCGCGTCCTCCACATGGGGCAGCACGAAGATGACCTCAACCCCGAGCTGGGCCAGGGCGTGCGTCATGCCGTAACAGGCTGTGCCGAGGCCGCCGCTGATATACGGCGGAAACTCCCAGCCGAACATGAGGACTCGCATCAGGCATCCCCCTTCTTCTTGGCGCGCCTGGCCTGCTTGGCGGTGGGCGCGGGTGCCGGGGATTCGTCTTCGAGGATCATGGTCACGCGGCACACGCCCGCGGTGTCGCCGGAGACCGGGTTGGCGAGGCGGTGCGCGACCTTGTGCTCCCAGGCGTCATAGACGCCGGGCGCGGCGCGCTTCAGCCGGATGAGCATCCTCAGGCACTCGGCCACGCTCCAGGCCTGGGCGATGGTGCCGTTGGGCCGGGCCGGCGGCGAGGCGTCGAAAATCTCGGAGATGCTGCCGAGGCCCGCGTCCATGAGGTGGTCGGAAAAGAGCGGCGTCACGCGGTCGAGCAGGGCCTTGGCCGCGCCGTCCGTGTCCCAGGCCACGCGCAGGAGGCCATCCGTGTACTGGCCGAGCAGCCAGGGCCAGATGGTGCCCTGATGGTAGGCGGCGTCGCGTTCGGCCGGGCCGCCCTCGTACTTGCCCTTGTAGGCCGGGTCGGACGGGGCCAGCGTGCGCAGGCCATACGGCGTGAGCAGGCGGTTGCGCACGCATTCCATCACCTGCGGCCGGTACTGCTCCTCGAGGATGGGATGCGGCAGCGAGACCGCGAGGATCTGGTTCGGGCGGATGCTCTGGTCGAGCATGCCGTCGCGCCACACGTCGCCGAGATAGCCGCCGTCGCGCGCCACCCAGTAATGCTCGAAAAAGCTCTGCCGCATGGGTTTCAGGTCGCCCATGCGCCAGTCGGGCTCGTCGAACTTCTTGGCGAGGTGGTCCACGAAGACGAGGGTGTTGTACCACAGGGCGTTGAGCTCCACGGGGCTTCCGTGGCGCGGGGTCACGGGCTTGCCGTCGCTCATGGCGTCCATCCAGGTGAGCTGGGTGTGGCCGTTGCCCGCGTGGATGAGGCCGTTCTCGTCCACATGGATGTCATTGCCCGGGCCCTTGCGGTAGCCAGCGACGATCTCCTTGAGGGCCTTCCATGCGTGCTCGCGCACCCAGGCGTAGCCGTCGGGATTTTCCTGCAGGTAGCACTGCACGGCGAAGGCGTACCACAGGGCCGCGTCCGCCGCGTTGTAGGCGTGTTCCCCCTGATGGGCGAACATGTTGGGCACGAGGCCGTTCTTCATGGAGGCCGGCACCTGCGAAAGCACATCGAGGCCGAACTGGGTGCGGCCGCCGTAGAAGGCGAGGCCGGGCAGCGCGATGAGCGTGTCGCGGCCCCAGGCGTCGAACCAGTGGTAGCCCGCGATGACCGCCGCGTCGCCCGAGGGGTTTTTCACGCAGAACTGGGCGCCCATTTTTTCGAGGTGCCCGATGAGGCCGTGCACCTTCTTGTGCACGGCGAGGCGCGGCTCGCTCTCGGCCTGCCACGCGGCCTCGAGGTCGGCGGCGCCGCCGCCCTTGGCGGCCGGCACTTCCTCCGTGCCCACGGCGAGGTAGACGCTCCCGCCCTCGGGCAGCGGCGGCAGCGGGATGTCCATGACGCCGGGTTGGAAGAGGTCTTCCTTTTCGGGGAAGCCGCGCTCCCGCTCCTGAAAATACACCACATTGTAGAACCAGTCCGGCTGCGGCGTGAACACCGAGGCGCTGCCGGCCTGGATGTAGAGCGCGGGCATGCCCTCATACGGCGCGATGGAAAAGCCGCCGGGCGCGGCGTCCGTGTGCGGGCTGATGGCGCCGTTGGCGTGGGTCAGCTCGTGGAAGCCGCGGTAGGCCAGAAGCGGCCTGAGGCGCAGCGAGAGGCGCGGCAGCCGCCCGTGGTTCTTTTCCGGCCCCTGCAAGGTCCAGCGGAAGAGCACGCGGTTGGCGCCGCGCACGAGCAGCACCTCGCGGGTGAGGCGCACGTCGCCCACGCGGTAGGTGAACTTAGGCCACGGGTCCAGCGTGAATTTTTCGAGGTACTGGTGCCCCGTGGGGTGCAGCACGCCCGGGTGCTGGCGCGTGGAGATGGGAAATTCCTTGGCGCCGCCGGTGAGGGACTCCTCCATGGCGGAGAGCAGCACCTGCCGCCCGTCGGGCGTGGCGACCACGAGCAGCCCGTGGTATTTGCGGGTATTGCAGTAGAGGATGCTGCTGCTGGCATAGCCGCCCAGACCGTTGGTGAGCAGCCATTCCTTGCGGAGGGCCCTGCGCGTATTCTGGCAGGCGGCCTTGTCAAAACTGAACCGCATACGGCCTCCTGGAGTGGAGGTTGGAAGGAAGCCGGGCTGTGCTGCGGAAGCGGAAATGAACGGAAACGAGAGGGCAGCGCATGACCCGATCGCTCGGCCGAGGCGCACGGGCCGCCGGCCCGGCGGGGGAGGCTTTCTTGCGGGCATCTGCCTGAAGCCGGCCGCCCGTGGCGCATTCCTCCGCCGCCTTGCGCCAAGTGTAGAAAATTTTTTCGGGCCTGTCGAGATTTTGCGCGCCCGCGGCGCGGTTTTCCCGCTTTTCGCCCCTGCCTGCGCGCCCCCGGGGGGCGCCCAAAAAAACGCCCCGCCCCCGGCATCATGGCTGCCGGGGGCGGGTAAATGGCCGCATCGGGGGTGGAAAGCCCCCGGGCTTGCTAGAAGCCCTTTTCCTTCATCAGGCAGATGAGGTCGCAGACGCGGTTGGAATAGCCCCATTCGTTGTCATACCAGGCCACGGCCTTGATGAGGGTGCCGTTCTGGATGGTGGTGTAGGAGGCTTCCACGATGGACGAGGCCGGGTTGCCCTTGAAGTCCATGGAAACCAGGGCCTTGTCGTTGTATTCCATGATGCCCTTGAGGTAGGTCTCCGTCGCTTCCTTGAGCTTGGCCAGCACTTCCTCGGTGGTGGTGGGCTTTTTCAGGATGCCCGAGAAGTCCACCACGGAGACCGTGGGCGTGGGCACGCGCAGGGAATAGCCGCTGAACTTGCCCTTGAGCTGCGGGATGACCTTGGCGACGGCCTGGGCGGCACCGGTGGACGTGGGGATGATGTTGCACGCGGCGGCGCGGGCGCGGCGCAGGTCCTTGTGGGCCATGTCGAGGATGCGCTGGTCATTGGTGTAGGAGTGGATGGTCACCATGTTGCCGAGCTCGATGCCGAACTCCTTTTCCAGCACGAGCGCCACCGGGGCGAGGCAGTTGGTGGTGCAGGAGGCGTTGGACACGATGTTGTGCTTCTTGGGGTCATACATGTCCTGGTTGACGCCCATGACGATGGTGATGTCCTCTTCCTTGGCGGGCGCGGTGATGATGACCTTCTTGGCGCCGTTTTCCAGGTGCACGGCGGCCTGGGTGGCCGTGCGGAAGATGCCGGTGCTCTCCACCACGATGTCCACGCCGTATTCGCCCCAGTTGGTCTGCTTGGGGTCGCGCTCGGAGAAGCAGTGGATCTTCCAGTCGCCCACGGTGACGGTGTCGTTGTCGATCTTGTAGTCGAGATTGACGCGGCCGTAGACCGAGTCGTACTCGGCGAGGTGGAAATAGGTGTTCACGTCGAAGAGGTCGTTGATGGCGACCACTTCCACCTTGTCGCGGTAGCTCTGGTGCAGGGCGCGGAACACCTGGCGGCCGATGCGGCCGAAGCCGTTGATGCCGACTTTCACTTTGCTCATGGCAGATACCTCGTTGCTGGCTTGAAATATGGGGTGCGGACCGGACTAGTCCTCGTAGACGGAATAGGCGTGCTTGCTCATCAGCTCGTAGTTGTTGCGCAGGGCCTCGTGCAGCCGCGCGTTCTCGATGGCCACGGCGGAGATGGCGGCCACGGCCTCCATGAAGGTCTCCTCGTCGGGGGTGAACTCGCGTTCCACGTCGGAATACACGCGCATGAGGCCGATGGCCTTGCCGTCGGCCATGAGCGGCACGGAAAGCACGGAGACGAGGCCTTCCGCCTTGGCCGACTCGGGATACTGGAAGCGGCCGTCGGCGGCGGCGTCCTTCAGGTGGATGCTCTTGCCGGCGAGCACCTCGCCGTCCATGCCGCTGCGCTTGACCTCAACCGGCCCCTTGCGCATGTAGTTGGCCGAAAGGCCCCAGGCGGCGCTGGGCAGAAGGAAGCGGCCCGTGCTGTCGAGCAGGCGGATGGTGCTCGCCTTGCAGCCCATGGTCTTGGCGGTCTGCTCGGTGATTTTGTGGAGCACTTCCTTGGGTTCCAGGCTGGAGTTGATGACCAGCGCAACGTCCCTAAGGGCGCGGAAATAGTCCTGAGCCATGGTATCCTCCTCGTTTTGTGTCACAAGAGGGAATGACAAGAGCCGCGCGAAGGGCACAGCGTCCGCGCGGGCGTATCCTCAACAACAGGTCGGGGACAGTATGCACCATTTTTCACAGAGAGGCAATCGGTGAAGCGCCCCTCCCGGCGCTTGCCAGCCGCATGGTTCGCGCCTATGCTGGCGCATGCCGGCTGCGCCGGCGACACGGCCGCGCGGGGGGCCACCCCGCGGGCCATCACCCGAGGCGGAGGACACCATGCCCACACCCATTTTGCGCAAGGAGCGCCTGATCCCCGGCAAGACGAGCAAGCTCGTGCTCCACGCGCCCGAGATCGCGGCCAAGGCCCGGCCGGGCCATTTCGTCATGCTCCGCATGAGCCCCGAGGGCGAACGCATCCCGCTCACCATCGCCGATACGGACGCATCGCGCGGCGAGATCACCATCGTCTATCTGGTGCTCGGCAAGTCCACGGCCCTTCTGGAGGCGCTGGAGGCGGGCGACAGCATCCTCGATGTCTGCGGGCCGCTCGGGCGTCCCACCAAAATAGAAAAAGTCGGCACGGTCATCTGCGTGGGCGGCGGCACGGGCATCGCGGCCATGCACCACATCGCCAAGGGCCACGCCCGCGCGGGCAATCATGTGGTGGCGGTCATCGGCGCGCGCGAGAAGTCGCTTTTGCTGTTTGAGAAGGAGCTCATGGGCTTCGTGAACGAGCTCGTCGTCTGTACGGACGACGGCAGCTACGGCCGCAAGGGCCTTGTCACCGAGCCCCTCAAGGAGCGCCTCGAGGCCGGCGGCGTGGGCGAGGTGGTGGCCGTGGGGCCCGTGCCCATGATGGCCGCCGTGGCCGAGGTGACGCGGCCCTTCGGCGTCGCCACCACCGTGAGCCTCAACCCCATCATGGTGGACGGCATCGGCATGTGCGGCGCCTGCCGCGTGAGCGTGGGCGGCAAGACCAAGTTCGCCTGCGTGGACGGGCCGGAATTCGACGGCCACCAGGTGGACTTCCCCGAGCTTCGGCGCAGGCTCGCGGCCTTCCGCGAGCAGGAGGCCGAATCCTATGACCGCTACAGGAAGGAGCAGCCCCATGGCAACTGAAGCTTCCGCCAAAAAAGTCGCCCCGCGCGTGGAAATGCCCTGCCAGCCCCCGGCGGAGCGGCGTCATAATTTTAAGGAAGTGGCCCTCGGCTACAATGGCGACATGGCCGCCACCGAGGCCTCGCGCTGCCTGCAGTGCAAGCGGCCCACCTGCGTCAGGGGCTGCCCCGTGGAGGTGCCCATCCGCGACTTCATCCGCGAGGTGGCGGCCGGCAATGTGGAGCGCGCGTATGAAATCATCCGCACGGCCAACAGCCTGCCCGCGGTCTGCGGCCGCGTGTGCCCGCAGGAAAACCAGTGCGAGGGCAAGTGCATCCTGAAAGCCAAGGGCGAGGCCATCGCCATCGGCCGCCTCGAGCGCTTCGTGGCCGACACGCACCTCGCCGCATGCGCCGCCGCGCCGGATTCCTGCCCGTCCGAGACGAGCGAGACCCAGGCCAAGGGCCGCGTGGCCTGTATCGGCTCGGGTCCGGCCTCGCTCACCTGCGCGGGCATCTGCGCCGCGGCCGGGCTTGAGGTGGACGTGTACGAAGCCCTGCACGAGTCGGGCGGCGTGCTCGTCTACGGCATCCCGGCCTTCCGCCTGCCCAAGGACGTTGTCGCGGCTGAAATCGCGGGCCTGCGCGAGCTCGGCGTGCGCTTCCACCTCAACCATGTGGGCGGCCGCACCGTGGATGTGGCGGACTTGCGCAAGGACCATGACGCGGTCTTCATCGGCGTGGGCGCGGGGCTGCCTATCTTCCTTGGCGTGCCGGGCGAGAACCTTGTGGGCGTGTTCTCGGCCAACGAGTACCTGACGCGCATCAACCTCGGGCGCGGCTACGACTTCCCCGAGCACGACACCCCGCCCTTCCCGGGCAGGCACGTGACCGTCTTCGGCGCGGGCAACGTGGCCATGGACGCGGCGCGCACGGCCCTGCGCATGGGCGCGGAAAGCGTGCACATCGTCTACCGCCGCACCCGCGCGGAAATGCCGGCCCGCGCCGAGGAGATCGAGCATGCGGCCGAGGAGGGCGTGGAGTTCGCGCTGCTTTCCGCGCCGCTGCGCTTCAACGGCGACGAGCAGTTGCGCCTCACGTCCGTGACCCTGCAAAAGATGGAACTCGGGGAGCCCGACGCCTCGGGGCGCCGGCGGCCGGTGCCCGTGGAAGGCGCGGTGGAGGACCTTGAGACCGACCTCGCCATCGTGGCCCTGGGCACGCGCTCCAACCCCATCCTGCTGGACGCCACGCCCGACCTCGCGCGCACCGAGCGGGGCTACATTGAGGCGGACCCGGAAACGGGCGAGACCTCCATTCCCAATGTGTTCGCCGGCGGCGACATCGTGACGGGCGCTGCCACGGTCATCCTCGCCATGGGCGCCGGGCGCAAGGCCGCGCAGGAGATCGTGCGCCGGCTCGGGGGCAAATGAGCGTAAAAAATGTGAATCTAGGGCAGTGGAGGGATATTCCTTCATTCCGTCTGGAGCGCAGCGGAAGACGGGTGCTGCGACCGGATGGCGGCGCGAAGCGCCGTGCCCGTTAGCGAGCAAAGCGAGCCCTACGGGCATCGACAGCAGCGATGGTGCCGGAATGATCCTAAAAAATAAGATTTTTCGGCGCTTGCAAGGAAGATAAAAATTTTCGCAGGGAGTGTACTTAAGTACTCGACCAAGAAAATTTTTCTCTGACGCAGCAAGCGCCGAAGCGCTAGCCGTTGGCGAGCCTGCGAGCCTTACGGATAGCGACAGCGGTTCCGTTGACTGGCTGCTGAGATAACTAACTGCTGTCTTCATCCGTAGCTTCCTTCGTCGCAACGGCTGAAGCAAGGCTGTTTTTGACGGATAATTTCGGCATTCCCACACCGCACGGCAGCACTACCGACGCAAAAGCATAACAAAGCCACGCACAAAGGCCATGCGCATCCAATGATCACGGCGGACCTGCACACCCATACGCGCTATTCGCACGGCGCGGACAGCCCTGAGGACATGTACGCGGCGGCAGCGGCGGCCGGGCTCGACATCATCGGTTTCAGCGAGCATTCGCCGAGGCCCGAGGGCTTCACCTACCGTCACGAATACCGCGACCAGCTCAAGGCCCACCTCCCGGACTATTTCCGGGAGGTGCGCGCCCTGCGCGACAACGCGAAGCCCGGCCAGCCCCGCGCCCTGCTCGCCATGGAAATGGACTGGCTCGACGGCGAGGAGGCCTTCATCCGCAAGGCCTGCAAAGCCGCGGATTTCGATTACCTCATCGGCAGCGTCCACTTTCTCGGGCACTGGGGCTTCGACGACGGCGACGCGCCGTGGCGGGACGCGGACGAGGAGCGGTGCGACGCGTGGTACGACGCCTATTTCACGGCCTGGGAGGCCATGCTCGCTTCCGGGCTCTTCCAGATCGCCGCGCACCCTGACCTCATCAAGATCTTCTCGGTGGAGCGCTTCCGCGCGTGGCTCGCCCGGCCGGAGAGCCTGGCGCGGGTGCGGCGCGCCCTCACGGCCCTGGCGGACACGGGCATGGCGCTGGAGGTCTCCTCGGCGGGCTTGCGCAAGGCCTGCCGCGAGATCTATCCCGCGCCGCCCATCATGGAACTGGCCGCTGGGCTCGGCATCCCCGTGACCTTCGCCTCGGACGCCCACAGCGTGCGCGACGTGGCCCGCGATTTCGACCGCCTCGCCGGCTATGCGCGGCGCTTCGGCTACACGCGGCAGGCACTCTTCGAGGGCGGCCGGCGCAGGCTCGTCCCGTTTTGAGCGCGATGCAGCAAGAGGAACTTCTCGTCGGCATCGAGGGGGTGACCTGCTTCCTCCCCGGCGACCCGGAGCGGAAGCATCCCGTGCTCCGGGATATCCACTGGCAGGTCACGGCCGGCGGCCACCGCGCGCTCTTCGGGCCCAACGGCGCGGGCAAGTCGAGCCTGCTGCGCCTTGTGGCCGGCGAGCTCTGGCCCGGCAGCGGCCGCATCCTCTGGCGCGGTGCAGAGGGTATGGAGACCTCGCCCATCGTGAGCCGCAGCCTGTGCGCCCTCGTCTCCCCGGCCGTGCAGGAGATGTGGCAGCGCCGCGCCCCCTTCATGAGCGGACTGGAATACATCATGGGCGCCATCGCCGGCGCCGAATTCGGCGTTTCTGAAGAAGCGGCCGAGGCCCGCGCCCGCTCTGCCGCCGAAAGCCTCGGCTGCGAAGAACTCCTCCCCCGGCTTCTCCCTGAGCTCTCGCAGGGCCAGCTCCGCCTCGTGCTTTTGGCCGCGGCGCTGGCGCGCGAGCCGGCCCTGTTGCTGCTGGACGAGTGCCTGGACGGCCTCGACGGGGCGCACCGGCGCCGCTTCAGCGAGGCGCTGGCCGCCTATGCGGAGCGCGGCACGGTCCTCATGGCCTCGCACCGGGCGGAGAGCGTGCCCGAATGGTGCCGGGGCCGCGCGTGGCTGGAGGGAGGGCGCCTCATCACCGAAGAACCGGGCCGGCCGGCGCCCGCAGAAAGGCCCGTCGGTTCCCGTCCCGCTCCGCGCGCAGACGCCCCCGGAGCGAGTTCATCCGCGCCGCTGCTTTTCGAGCTCTCAGGCGTCTCGGTCTATATCGACAGGCACAAGATATTGCACGACATCGACTGGACCATGCGCCGGGGCGAGCACTGGCGCATCACGGGGGGCAACGGCTCGGGCAAGTCCACCCTGCTGCGCCTGCTCGCCGGGGACGAGTTCGCCGCCGCCGGCGGCACGCTCAGGCGCTTTTTGCCCTCCCTCGGGCGCGAGGCCGAGACCCTTGAGGAGGTGCGCCACGGCGTGCGCCTCGTCTCCGACCTCTCCCAGGCGCTCTACGGCTATCCGCTCACGGGGCTCGAGCTCGTTTGCTCCGGGCTTGACAACAGCATCGGCCTCTACCGCGAGTTCAGCGCCGCGGAGCAGGCGGAGGCCCGGCGGCTCGTGGAGCTGTTTTTTCCCGAAGGCGAGGCCGGCCGCGTGGCGGCGGCCTCCATCCGCCGCCTCTCCACCGGGCAGCTTCGACGGCTCTTTCTCGCGCGCGCCCTCATGGGAGCCCCGGACGTGCTCCTGCTGGACGAACCCTGTTCCGGTCTGGACGAGGCGGCGAGGGAGCGTTATCTTTCTTCCTTGGAGCGCCTGTCCGCGTCCGGCACCGGGCCCGCGCTCGTCTTCGTTTCCCATGAGGCGGGGGACGCCCCGGCCTGCTGCGTCCGCGAGGCGCGGCTTTGCGCCGGGCGCCTTGCCATCCTGGCCTGAACCCGGGCATGATCCTTCCCGCCCCGTCCCTTTTCAGCAATGGCGCGCCCCGGCGGCGCGCTCCGGGGTTTGCCATGTATGATCCCGCATCCCGCCACGCGGCGGAATTCATTGACCGTCAGGAAGCGGCCGCTTCCGTGGCCGAGGCCGACCGGCTCGCCAAAGACCGCGCCGCCGTGGCCGCCATTCTCGACAAGGCCGCCGAGGGCCGGGGCCTCTCGCACCGCGAGGCGTCCGTCCTCATGGCCGCGGACGACCCGGAAACCACCCGGGCCATGTTCGACCTGGCCAGCCGCATCAAGCAGCGCTTCTACGGCAACCGCATCGTGCTTTTCGCGCCGCTCTACCTCTCCAATTATTGCATCAACGGCTGCGTCTACTGCCCCTATCACCGCACCAACAGCCACATGCCGCGCAAGAAGCTCACGCAGGAGGAGATCGTGCGCGAGGTGACGGCCCTGCAGGACATGGGCCACAAGCGCCTCGCCGTGGAGGCGGGCGAGCACCCCAAAGAGAACCCGCTCGACTACATCATCGAGTCCATCCGCACCATTTACGGCATCCATCACCGCAACGGCGCCATCCGCCGCGTCAACGTCAATATCGCGGCCACCACGGTGGAGGACTACCGCCGCCTGCGCGCCGCCGAGATCGGCACCTATATCCTTTTTCAGGAGACCTATGACCCCGTGGCCTACGCGCAGCTCCATCCCACGGGGCCGAAACACGATTACGCCTGGCACACCGAGGCCATGGACCGCGCCATGGAGGGCGGCATCGACGACGTGGGCCTGGGCGTGCTTTTCGGCCTGGGCTCGTGGCGGGAGGAATTCGCGTCCCTGCTCATGCACGCCGAGCACCTCGAGGCCGTGCACGGCGTGGGCCCGCATACCATCAGCGTTCCGCGCGTGCGGCGCGCCGACGGCATCGACCCCGGCGACTTCGCCCACGGCATCGACGACGCCACCTTCGCGCGCATCTGCGCCGCCATCCGCCTCGCCGTGCCCTATACCGGCATGATCATCTCCACGCGCGAGAGCCGCGCCGTGCGCGAACAGGTGCTGGGGCTCGGCGTCTCGCAAATCAGCGGCGCCTCGCGCACCAGCGTGGGCGGCTATGCCGCGCCCGAGGCCGAGGAGGAAAATTCGCGCCAGTTCGACGTGAGCGACAATCGCAGCCTGGACGAGGTGGTGCACTGGCTCATGGGCATGGGCCATATCCCGAGCTTCTGCACGGCCTGCTACCGCGAGGGCCGCACCGGCGACCGCTTCATGAGCCTGTGCAAGAGCGGGCAGATCCAGAACTGCTGCCATCCCAACGCGCTGCTCACGCTCAAGGAATATCTGGAGGATTACGCGAGCCCGGCCACGCGCGAGCGCGGCGAGGAACTTATCCAGAAGGAGCTCGCCAATGTGGAGAGCCCGCATGTGCGCGCCATCGCGGAAAAGCGCCTTGCGGACATCGCCGCGGGGCGCCGGGACTTCCGCTTCTAGGGGAGCCTCTGGGGGGCGCTTCTGGCGGGCCTGTACAGAACTTTGACCCGGCCAGGGGCGCCCGCCCGCCCCGCATCGGCGCAGGCCCCGTATATCGGGCGCCCTTGCGCCGGAAAGCCCGTGGAACCCGGCAAAGATTTTGAACTTTCCCCCGGCAGGCTTGACTTTGCGGATATTTTGGAAGAACACATTTCCACCCCGGCGAGCTCCCGCCCGGGGCAAATCCCGCATGCGCCCTTAGCATGCCAAGCCAGCGTCCAAGCGAGGCGAACGAAGCATGTCCAAGGTTATGGATGCCGTATTGGGCCTTTTTTCCAATGATCTTGCCATTGACCTCGGCACGGCCAATACCTGTGTCTATGTGAAGGGGCACGGCATCGTGCTCCGCGAGCCCTCGGTGGTGGCCGTCAAGAAAGACGCGCGCGGCAACAACATGGTCCTCGCCGTGGGGCAGGACGCCAAGCGCATGCTCGGCCGCACGCCCGGTAATATCTGGGCCATCCGCCCCATGAAGGACGGCGTCATCGCCGACTTCGAGGTCACGGAGGCCATGCTCAGGCACTTCATCGCCAAGGTGCACAATTCCAGGCGCATGGTGCGCCCGCGCATCATGATCTGCGTGCCCACGGGCATCACCCAGGTCGAGAAGCGCGCGGTCAAGGAGTCGGCCCAGTCCGCCGGCGCGCGCGAGGTCTACCTTATCGAGGAGCCCATGGCCGCGGCCATCGGCGCGGACCTCCCCATCCAGGAGCCCACGTCGAACATGGTGGTGGACATCGGCGGCGGCACCACCGAGGTGGCGGTCATCTCCCTTTCCGGCATCGTGTATTCGCGCTCGGTACGCGTGGGCGGCGACAAGATGGACGAAGCCATCATGACCCACGTCAAGCGCAAGTACAACATGCTCATCGGCGAATCCTCGGCGGAGGAGATCAAGATCAAGATCGCCTCGGCCTACCCGCAGGACCCGGAGCAGCAGATCGAGGTCAAGGGCCGCGACCTTGTGACCGGCATCCCGCAGAACATCATCATCACCTCCGAGGAGGTGCGCAAGGCCATTTCCGAACAGGTGGACAGCATCGTCCAGGCCGTGCGCATCGCCCTTGAGCAGACCCCGCCCGAGCTCGCCGCCGATATTGTCGACCGCGGCATCGTGCTCACCGGCGGCGGCGCCCTGCTCAAGGGGCTGGACCAGCTCTTGCGCGAGGAGACCTCGCTGCCCATCACCGTGGTGGACGACCCGCTCTCCACCGTGGTCGTGGGCACCGGCAAGACGCTGGACAATCTCCACATCCTCAAGGAAGTCTGCATCGATTGAGCGGCCGCGCACATGGCTGCGGCGCCCCCGCGCTTCGGGGCAGGCGCCCCGGGGGTAGGCTTTTGTGAACCTGCGGCGCATCCTTATTCTCGCGGGCGTTCTGCTCATCCTGTTCCTGGGGATGTATTCCTGGAACCAGCGCACCCATGCCCTTGACGACCTCGCGGCCTCCGTGGGCCTCGAGGTGGGTGGCGCTGTGCTCCGCCCCCTGCGCGCCGTGCAGGACGTGTTTTCCGGCTTCTGGGACCGCTATTTCGACCTTGTGGACGTGCGCGGGGAAAACCTGCGCCTCAAGGCCCGCGTGGACGAGCTGGAATCGCGCCTGCTCGCCAGCGGCGAGGACCTGGCCGAGCTCCGGCGCCTGCGTGAGCTCGTGCAGCTCCCGGTGGACGTGAGCTGGCGCCCCTTGGGCGCGCGCGTGCTCGCCGGCAGGCTCGGGCCCAATGCCGTGCTCGACAGCATCACCATCAGCCGCGGCTACGCCACGGGCGGGCGCCCGGGCACGCCGCTCGTGACACACCTGGGGCTCGTGGGCCGCGTGCTCAAGGCGAGCCCGCACGCCTCCACGGCCCTGCTCATCACCGACCCCGGGAGCCGCGTGGCCGTGTTCGGGCAGGAGAGCCGGGCCCCCGGCATCCTCATGGGCAAGGGCAAGGGCCGCGAGCTCGAGGTCAACTTCGTCCAGCGCGACGCCAGCGTGAAAAACGGCGAGATACTGGTGACTTCCGGGCTCGACGGCAAGTATCCCAAGGGCTTGCCCGTGGCGCGCGTGGTGAGCGTGGCGCCCTCGGACTATACACAGTTCATGGCCGTGGCCGCGGTGCCGCTGGTGGATTTGCAGCACCTTGAGGAAGTGCTCCTGCTGGAGCCCAGCGGCATCGCGCCGCCGCCCGAGGAGCCCGAGGGGCCGCCGCCGATCTTTGTGGGGCCGCCCGAGCCCGAGGGCCTGCGCCCCTTGCGCGCGCAGGCGAGGGCGGCGCAAGCCCAGGCCGCAACCGGGCCCTCGGCAGCGGGCCAGCCGGCCCCCGTGCAGGACGCGCCTTCTGCCCCGGCGCAGCCCCGCAAGCCACCGGCGGAGCCAGCCGCCCCGCCGGCCACGCCGGCAGCCGAACGAGCGGCCCCCGAGTCCGCCCCGGCAGCGCCGCCCGTGGCGCGTCCCGCTGCAAACCGAAGGGAGGCCGCGCCCGCGGCCCCGGGAGCGGGCACGGCGCCCTCCGCGCCAGCCGCCGGCAACGCAAGGGCCGGGGCTTCCCCGCTTCCGCCGGCGCCGCCCGCTTCCGACGGTACGGCGCCGCGCTACCGCGTGGTGCTGCCATGAGGCGCAAGCGCCCATGAAGGTGCTGAAGACCGCCGGCTGGTGGCTCATTTTTCTCGCTGTGGGCGTGTGCATCCAGGCCCTGGCGCCGGGACTGGACGTTCTGGCGGTCGGCCTTATCATCCTGCTCCAGGAGCGGGATTACAAAAACCTCGCCTGGCTCTTGCCGCTCTTCGTGCTGGTGCAGGAGGGCATGGGCACGCGGCCCTTCGGGGCGGTCATCGTCTGGTACGCGGCGACCATCGTGCTCTTCCGGCTGGGGCGCTGGCTCTTCGAGGTGGAGAATTTCGTCTTCGTCTTCCTGCTCTCGGCCTGCCTCGGCGCGGCCTATTACGGCGTGACGTGGCTCATGGCGCCGTTGCAGAACCTGAGCTTCAATGTTGAAGACACGCTGGACAAGGCCTTCATGCAGGCGCTCTTCATGCCCTTCGCGTGGCGCCTGCTGGTGGCGGCGCGGCAGCTGAACGTCCCCGAGGAGGAGGAATAGCCGGGCTGCAAGCGCGGCGCTTTTTGCCGGGTTTCGCTGGCATCGAATGTGCATGAAAATTGCGGCCTTCCTAACTTTTAACCATCGAGCCCATGCAGCAGAAAGATACACACGGCGCATCACCCCAAGGCCAGGACGCCAAGCGTCCGCAGGGCCACTCCTGGCTCAGGATCCAGGTGGAGAACGAGGGCTACCAGCCCCCGCGCGGCGGCGTCATCCTCCTCCAGGTGCTGGTGGGGGTCTTTTTCTTCATCTTCGTTGTCCGCTTCTGGTATCTCCAGGTGCATCTCGGCGCCGAGTTCACGCGCCAGGCGCAGGAAAACCGGCTGCGGCAGGAGCGCATCTTCGCGCCCCGCGGCCGCATCCTCGACGAGGCCAACCGCGTGCTCGCCGACAACCGCACGGCCTACGGCCTCTCCCTCGTGCGCGAGGACTGCGAGGACCTGCCGGCCACGCTCGCGCAGATCAGCGCCTGGTCGGGCATCCCGCTCTCGCATGTGCAGGAGAAGTACCAGCAGGACCGCTTCAAGGTGAAGCCCTTTGAGCCCTTGCTCATGATCACGGACATCGACTTCGACCTCGTGGCGCGCATCGAGTCCGAGATCCATGCCTGGCCGGGCCTTGAAATAGTCGTCCGCACCAAGCGCAGCTACCCCGAAAACGAGCTCTTCGCCCATGTGCTCGGCTATGTGGCCGAAGCCAACGAAAAGGAGATGGAGGCCGACCCGGCGCTCGCCATGGGCGACCTTGTGGGCAAGCAGGGCCTCGAATACAAGCTGGAAAAAGACCTGCGCGGCAGCAAGGGGCTCTACGACGTGGAGGTGGACGCCCACGCCCGCGCCCTCGGCAAGACCCTGCGCGAGGAGCCGCGCGGCGGCGCCGAGATGCGGCTCTCGCTTAACAGCGAGCTCCAGCGCGCCGCGTGGAACGCGCTCAACGGCGAGGCCGGCTGCGTGGTGGTCATGGAGCCGGACACGGGCAAGCTCAGGGCGCTCGTCACCTCGCCGGCCTATGACAACAACCTCTTCGCCGGCGGCATTTCCCGGCGCGACTGGGAGGCCCTGCGCACCAACAACCGCTTCCCGCTCCAGAACCGTGTCATCCAGAGCGTCTATCCGCCGGGCTCGGTGTGGAAGCTGCTCATGGCGGCCATGTTCCTCGAGCGCGGGGTGAGCCCGCGCGACACCGTGTTCTGCGCCGGGCAGGTGCGCCTCGGCAACCAGATCTTCCGCTGCTGGAAAAAGGGCGGCCACGGCAGCATGAACATGGAGAGCTCGCTCATCCATTCCTGCGACGTGTATTATTACCTCATGGCCGAGCGCCTGGGCATCGACAAGATCGAGCAGTTCGCCAAGGCCGCGGGCTTCGGCGCGCCCACCGGCATCGACCTGCCGCACGAGAAATCGGGCCTCGTGCCCTCCAAGGAGTGGAAAAAGCGCCGCTTCAAGCGCCCCTGGGTGCGCGGCGAGACCTTCAACGTCTCCATCGGGCAGGGCTATACCCTCGTGACGCCGGTGCAGATGGCCGTCTATGTGTCGGCCATGCTCAACGGCGGCGACCTCCTGAAGCCCCAACTGCTGGAGGACGCCCCGCGCGAGGTGCGCGGCAAGGTGCCCGCGCGCAAGGAAACGCTGGACTTTGTGGTCAACGCCATGCGCAAGACGGCCGGCGCGGGCACGGCCCGCGTGGTGGGCCGCAAGGACGCGGACATGGGCGGCAAGACCGGCACGGCGCAGGTGGTCAAGCTCAAGATGGCCGCGGGCGACCGGCGCCTGCGCACCTCGGAGATGGAATACGCCCAGCGCGACCATGCCTGGATCGCCACGTGGGGCAGCAAGAACGGCAAGCGCTATGTGGTCATCGTCATGGTGGAGCACGGCGGCGGCGGCTCCAGCGTGGCCGGGCCTGTGGCCAAGCGCGTCTACGAGCACCTGTTCGGGCCGGATGCCGGCATGGCGCCCCCGCCCGCTGCCGCTGCCGGCCAGCCCGCAGCCCCGGCACAGCCGCGCGCCGCGGCCACTGTTCCGGCCCCGGCGGCCGCGTTGCCCGCGCCCGGCGCGACAGCCCCCCCCACGGCCCCACGCGCCTCCCCCGGAACCACACCCGGTCTATCCCCCGGTATTTCTCGTGGATAAGCGCCTCTTCAGCCACCTCAACTGGGGCCTTTTGGCCTGCATGTTCGCGCTCTACTTCGTGGGCGTGGGCAACCTCTATTCCGCCAGCGGCACCCGCCTTGAGGCGGGCCTCGCCTTTTCGGACTTCTACCAGCGCCAGCTCATCTGGGGGCTCGTCGGCCTGCTCGGCATGATCGCGGCCATGAGCTTCGATTATCGCCGGCTGCGCAACATGGCCTGGCCCTTCTTTCTCCTCACCGTTGTCCTTCTGCTGCTCGTGCCCATCGCCGGCAAGACGGTCTACGGCGCCAAGCGCTGGCTCTCGCTCGGGTTCATGAGCGTGCAGCCCTCGGAGCTCGCCAAGCTCGCCGTGCTCGTGCTCGGCGCGCGCCTGCTCGCGCGCGACAGCCGCCCCCTGGGCTGGAAGGCCTTTTGCTCGGTCATGGCCGTGGGCCTCGTGCCGGCAGGGCTCATCCTCATCCAGCCCGACCTCGGCACGACCATGCTCATCCTGCTCATTTTGGGCGGCATGATCCTCTTCCACGGGGTGCGCGGCTACATCATCAAGACCGGCCTCGTGGCCGTGCCGCTGGCCGCGGCCTTCATGTGGTTCGTGGGCATGCACGACTACCAGCGGCAGCGCATCCTGACCTTTCTCAATCCGGGCAATGACCCGCGCGGATCGGGCTACCACATCCTCCAGTCGCGCATCGCCATCGGCTCCGGCGAGATCTGGGGCAAGGGCTTCGGCGAGGGCACGCAGAGCCAGCTGCGCTTTTTGCCGGAGCGCCATTCGGACTTCGCCGTGGCCGTGTTCGGCGAGGAGTGGGGCTTCGTGGGCTGCGTGGCCCTGGTCACGCTGTTCTGCCTCTTTCTGCTCTCCATCTTCTCCACGGCCGTGCAGGCCAAGGACAGGTTCGGCAGCATGCTCGTGGTGGGCGTGTTCTTTTATTTTTTCTGGCAGATCTTCATCAACATGGGCATGGTCATCGGCCTCATGCCGGTGGTGGGCATCCCGCTGCCCTTCATCAGCTACGGCGGCAGCGCGACTCTGGTGAACTTTACCTTGCTCGGGATTGTGCTTAATGTGTCCATGCGGCGCTTCATGTTCAAGGGCTAGCGCCGCTTCACCCGGGAGGAAACATGGGCAAGGACGAGATCGCCTATCTCGGTTCGGATACCGTCTATGAAGGCAAGCTCAGCTTCAAGGGCACCGTGCGCATCGAGGGCCGCTTCACCGGCGACATCACGAGCGACGGCACCCTCAACGTGGGCAAGGACGCGCAGGTGCGCGGCACGCTCAACGTGGGCGAGCTTTTGCTTTCCGGGCATTTCAACGGCGAGGTCGTGGCCAAGCGCCGCGTGGTGGTCTACGGCTCGGGCGTGCTCGAAGGCACGCTCCAGACGCCGAGCCTGCTCACCGAGGAGGGCGGCGTCATCGAGGGCCAGATCACCATGCGCAATCCCGCCAAGCCCGCGGCCAAGGCGCCGGCCGAGCAGGGCTAGCGCCTCGCCCTTTTCCGGGTTCCTTTGGCCGTTTGGGCGTGCCGCCCTGCCGGGGCGCCTGTGACGGTGGCCCCCCGCGCCAGCAGCGTTTTCTCCCCGCCTACCAGCGGATGTCCTTGGACAGGGCGATGCCGGCCGTCTCGTCCTGGGCTTCGGCCACGCGCTCGTAGAGCAGATTTGAGATTTTCTGATATTTGGCGTTGATAAAAGTGTATTCTTTCAGCTGCTTCTGAAATTCCGGCCCCGCCTGCTCGACGCGCCGCGCAAAAAGCTCCTGCGCGAAGCGGTAAAGCTCCATATCCGCACTGTTGTATTCCTGGGCCAGTTCCGCCTCTTCCGCGCCCATGGGCGCCTGCGTGCCCGCATGGGTAAGGGCATTCCTTTTCTGGTGCAGGATATTGGGAAGGTCCACCAGCTTTGACAACAAGAGCATGCTTTCCATGAAGCGTTCCTGAATGCCGAAAAACAGGAAGGCGTGCTCGAGATTGTGTTTCGCCTTGGCGAGCGATGCCGCAAGGTCGGTTTTTTCCAGCGGGTCGCCCGAGATGCAGCGGGTCATGAAGTTCTTGCCGCGGTAGCGCAGCAGCTTATCGGTGCTCGCGATGTATTGGGAAAACGAGATGTCCTGCGAGTTCAGGTATTCGTAGAGATGCTGGTTTTTCCACGTTTTCAGGAAGATATATTCCGAATGGAGCCTTTTCACAGGGTCGCGCAAAAAGGTGAAGGCCCGCACAGGCATACCGTAAAATTGCGTGGGGTTCGTGCTGGTCAGCAGCAAGTGCCCGGTGATGTAGCGGATGCGGGCGAAGGCCGCTTCGTCAATATATTGGTATTTCTTGAATTCTTCCTGCGAATAAATTTTCAGGATTTGCTCCGCCGGGTAGTTGGCGGCGAAGATGTCGTCGACGGTGGTGCCGGCCGTGCGCGGGAAATGCAGGAAGAAGAGGGGCGGCGCGTCCGTCTTGGGGGTATCAGGCATAGACGCGCGGGTTGAGGCCCCCCATGAGGCAGAGGATCTCGTAAGGTATGGTGTCGAGCAGTTGCGCCAGCTCCTGCGCGTCCACCGGGGTTTCGCCCGCTTGGGCCGGGCCGCCGAGCACCCAGGCGAGGTCGCCGGGCGCGGTGTCGGGCACGGCGCTCACATCCAGCATGAGCATGCTCATGCAGACGCGGCCCACCTGCGGCACGCGGCGGCCGCCCACGAGCAGGGACACGCGCCCGGAGAGCGCCCGCGCGTAGCCCGTGGCGTAGCCGGCCGCGGCCACGGCCACCAGCATGTCGCGCGGGGCCGTGAACAGGCGCCCGTAGGAAACGCTCTCGCCCGCGCGCAGCGGGTGCACGGCGAGGATGGGCGCGGCCACGCTCATGGCCCATTCGAGGTCCCGCCCGAGGGCTTCGCGGCTCGTGCCGGCGAAGGGGTTGCCGCCATAGAGCGCGAGGCCCGGCCGGCAGATGCCGCTCTCGGCCCGCGCGGGGCCCACGGTGGCTGCGGAATTGCCGAGAGAAGGGAGCAGCCCCGGGAAGGCCGTGGAGAGAACCGAGAAAAAGCGCCCGAAGCGCTCCACCTGCATGGCGGTGTAGGCGTCTTCCACGGGCATGTCCACGCTGGAAAGGTGCGAGAGCGCAAAGCGCGGCGCAAGCACGGGGTGGGCGCGCAGGCGCTCGGCGAGCGCGGGGGCGTCCTCGGGCGTGAAGCCGAGGCGCCCCATGCCGGTGTCGCACTTGAGGGCCACGGGCACGGAGCGCGCGCCCGAGGCCGTGGCGGCGGCTGCGGCCGCCTCGATGTCGTCAAAGCCCGCGATGAGCAGGGTCAGGCCGCTGGCCGCGGCCGCGCGCCATTCCCCCGCCGTGAGGCAGCCCATGAGGGGCACGATCTCCTGCCCGAAGCCGGCCCGGCGCAGGGCTACGCCCTCGCTGGCCGTGCCCACGGCGAAGCGCCGCGCGCCCGCATCCGCCAGAGCCGCCGCCACGGGCAAAAGGCCGTGGCCATAGGCGTCGGACTTGATGACGGGCATAAGCCCCGCGGGATCGCCCAGGCGGCGGAAATTGCGGCGCAGGGCCGCGAGGTCGATGCGGCAGAAGGCGGGCGTGAACGTGCAGGGCATGAAGGCTCCGGGCTGCGGCCCCGGCGGGAGCCGTGCCATGGTTGTACAGGAGAGCGGCCAAAGCATCAAGGCCCGGCGCGGGCTTGTGCCGCCTCACCCTCAGCCGCGCAGGGCTTTCAGTGTCACGTCCGCCACCTCGGCGGCGAGCTCCGGCGCCATGTCCGCCCAGAGCGGCAGGCAGAGCACGCGCTCGGCCATGTCCTCGGAGACGGGGCAGGGCGGCGAATCCACATAGGGGAGACGCGTAAGGCTCGGATAGAAGTAGCGGCGCGGGTGGATGTCACGCGCGTTGAGCGCCTTCGCGACGCGGGCGCGGGCGTCGCCGTCCGGGAAGATGACGGGGGAGTAGGCGTTGTTCCATACCAGCCCGGGCGCCAGCCGAGGCCGGCGCAGCCCCTCGCGCCCGGGCGCGCCGTCGGGCCCGATGCCGAAGGCCGCGTCATAGACGGCATTGAGGGCCGCGCGTCTGGCGATGTTTTCCGCCACGCCGGGCAGCAGGCAGAGGCCCATGGCCGCGTGCAGCTCGGAGAGCTTGGCATTGATGCCGAGCGAGGTATGCGTGTCGCCCCTGTGGCCGAAAGCGCGCAAAAGCTCGAGCTCCGCCTTGGCGGCCGGGTCGTGCGCCACCACGCAGCCGCCTTCCACCGTATGGAAGAGCTTGGTGGCGTGGAAGCTCGCCGTGGCCGCGTCGCCGAAGGCGAAGAGGCTTTTGCCGCCCAGGCGGCTCCCGAAGGCGTGGGCCGCGTCGTAGAGCACCGGGATGCCGCGCTCGGCCGCGAGGCTTCCGAGGGCCGCCACGTCGCAGGCATTGCCGTAGACATGCACGGGCAAAAGGCCCGCCGCCCCGGGGTGGGCCTCAAGCTGGCGCGCCGTCTCCTCCGGGCTCATGCAAAGGCTTTCGGGGTCGATGTCCGCGAAGACCGGGGTGCAGCCTTCCCAGAGCAGGGCCGAGAGGGTGGCCACATAGGTGAAGGGCGTGGTGATGACCGTCTTGCCGTTGAGCCCGAGCAGGCGCAGGGCGAGCTGCAGGGCCAGGGTACCGTTGGCGCAGACGGCGATGGCCGGCGCGTCGAGCATGCGCCCGAGCTCCGCCTCGAGCCGGCGCGCGTATTCGCCCATGTTGGTGAGGTCATGGGTCTCGAAGATGCGGCGCACGCAGCCGAGATAGTCCTCCAGCGGGGGCAGGTTGGCGCGGGTCACCTGCACGCCCCCCCCCGGGCGCCGCGGACGTTTCGCTGGACGGCTCATGACTGCGCCGCTTCCCCGCTTGCCGCCGCGCCGCCGGGCGCGGCGCTTCCGGCCACCCGGGCCAGCGCCGCCACCACCTCCTGGTCGAAGCGCAGGTCATTGGAGAGCTGGCGCACGGCCTCGGCAGGGTCCATGCCCTTGTCGCCGCGCCAGGCGCGCGGGCTCGTCATGGCCACAAAGGCGTTCACCACCGCGAGCACGCGGCCGGCGCGCGAGATCTCCTCCCCGGTGAGGCCCTGCGGGCTGCCCGAGCCGTCCATGCGTTCGCCCATTTCGCGCACGGTCTCGCGCACGGGCAGGTCGAAGCGCAGGTCGTGGAGTATCCTGTCCGCATGCTCGGGCGCGCGGAGCACTTCCTGCTTTTCCTCCGGGGTGAGCGCCTCGCGCTTGGTCAAAAGCTCGCGCGGCACGAAGATCTTGCCGATCTGCGAGAGCCTGGCTGCAAGGCCCAGGGTCTCCTTCTCGCGGCTGTCGAGATCGAGCTCGTCGGCCACCAGTTCGGCGGCGCGGGCCATCCTGTCCGAGTGCCCGTTCTGGTTCGGGTCCACGCTCTCGATGGCGTGCACGAGCGCGGTGATGAGCGCGAGCTGCCGCTGGCGGGCGCGCTCGGCATTGCGGCGGAAGCGCGTGATGTCCTGGAAGGTGGCCACGCAGCCCGTGGTCGCCAGCTCGCCGCTCTTGGCGTCGGCGTCATAAGGATAGAGGGTCACGCGGAAAAGCCGCGTGCCGTCGCCGTCATCGTCAGCGTCGGCCGGGGCGCCCGGGAGCGGCGGCATGGCGACCTCCACGGTGGCCGACTGGCCGCAGTCATGCACCACGGCCATGTCGCCCAGGAGCTGCACGGCCACCTTGCCGGGCAGCACCTCCACGAGCGGCGTGCCCGGGGCGATGGCGTCCTTGTGGCCGGCCAGCGCGGTGAAGGCCGGGTTTTCCATCTGGACGCGGCCCTGGCTGTCCACCAGCACGAGCCCGGCGTGGAGCGAGGCGTTCACGCTGTCGAGCAGGGCCTTCTGCCTGCTGATGGTGGCGTTCTTGTCCATGAGCACGCGGTTCCGGGCTTCGGAGGCGCGGTTGGACTGCCGCACATAGATGAGGGTGATGAAGAGCCAGAGCACCCCGGCGCAGGCGAGGAAGAGCGCATAATTCAGGATGGTCCTGCTGCGGATGATGCCGTCCACCTCGGCGGCGGGCGTTTCCAGCATGAAGCGCCAGTCGAGGACGGTGGGCCTGGCGCCCATGGAATAGACCTCGCCGTGGCCGTCCAGGGCCTCGCGGCGCATGAAGGGGATGGTCTTGGGCTCCAGCTCCTGCACGAGGGTGGGGGTCACGGGCTCCTGCACCACATGGCCGCCCTTGATGAGCACCATGACCGGGCCGTCCGGGCCCTGGTCCACGATGCGCGGGAGCAGGGTCTCCTCGTGCTCGCCGGTGCGGGCGAGGAAGCTCGCCAGGGGCTTGTCCATGGGCACCGAGAGCAGGAGCACGGCCACGGTCTGCGGCTCTTCGGCGCCGAGCACTTCAAAGAGCGGGTCGGCCATGTCCATGACAAGGCCGTTGTCGGTCATGCGCAGGGGCCCGAAGGCCGCCTTGCCGCTTTCGCCGGCGCGGCGCACGAGGGCCGTCTGCGGGGCGGTGAGCGGCGTGGCGAAATCCGGGGCGACCAGGGGGGTGCCGTCCGCGCGCATGACGCGGGCGCTGGTCCAGGCGCGGCGCCTTGTGAAATCCTTGAGCAGGTCCTGCATGTAGGTGAGCTGCTCGGCGAGCGAGCGCACGGCCTCGTCATCGGAATTGAGGGCTTCGGGGTCGGCGATGCGCGAAAGCGCGTCCGCGTCGAGCTCGCGCGCGTCCATGACGAAGAGGCGGAACATCTCCGAGGCGCTGATGAAGCGCGACTGTTCCACGAGCTCGTTGCGCCAGACGCGGATGGCGTCCAGCGACTTGTCGAGCCAGGTCTGCTGGGTGTCGCGCTGCTTGGCGAGGATGGTCTGGGTGGCGTTTTCCACCCGGAAGCGGGCGATGAGGAGGGCCATCAGGATGAGGAAAATCAGGAAACAGCCCAGCAGCACGCGGCGGAGCATTTTTCGCCGTGACTCGTTGCCCAATGCGCTGTCGGTATCTTCCAGTGCCATCATTGCCGTTTCCCCCCCCGGGCCTTGGCGGTACCCGCCGGGCGCCCCTTGATATGCGTCCAGCGGCCGTTTTCGTTGACGGAATATTGCGGAACATAGTTGCGCAGCCGTGAATGCGGCTGCACCACATTGCTCAGGTTGTCAAGCACATAGGCCTCGCCGTCGAGATAGACCACAAGGACGGCGTGGGCCAGGTTGCGGATGGTGTCGCGCAGGACCACGATGCGCATGTCCTCCGGCGGGATGCCCAGCTCCTTGAGAGTAAAATACTTGGCGATGGCGTAATCCTCGCAGTCGCCGGACTTTTTCAGGAACTGCGCGGGCACGGCCCAGTAGTCGGGCTTGCCCCAGTTGACCATGTCCTCGCGGTAGGGCCAGGTGTTCCAGAAGGTATTGACGACCTTCAGGACATCGCGCGGGCTCTTGCCCTGGGCGCGGTCCCTCAGGATCTTCCAGGTGGTCGTGCGGTTGAACTGGCGCTCCGGGCTGAAGATGGGGCTAGCCGCATTGCGGTCGAGCACGTCCAGCCAGCCCGGCAGGGTGGAGAGCGGCCGGCGGAATTCCACCGTGCCGAAGAGCTTGATGCCGTGGCCCGTGGCGCCCTGCGCGGCCGGGAGGACGGGCGCGGGGGCGCCCGATACCGCGTCGGGCGACGTTGCTTCAGGCACGTGGACCTCGGGCTCCGCTGCCATTTCCATGTCCGGGGCCACGCCCACGGGGGTGCGTTGAACCGGCGCGGCGAGGGCTCCGGCCACACCGGCGCCGAGAAGGATGAGCGCGAGAGCCGCGGCTGCGGCGCCCCAAGGACGGGGGAAAGCGCGGAAGAAAGCGAAAAACCGTTGCCGCATGGTCCATCCGGGAAAGAGGGTGACGGGCATGGGGGCGTATTGCCTTAATGCCTAAAGAGGTATACATCAAACGCCGATAAATTGAAAGGCGCGTCAAACCTTGTTCCGGGCGTGGCCGCGCCTGCCGGACCGCGGCAGGCAACGCCGCGCCGTTCTGTCAGAAGGGACAGAAAAGGCCGTGGGGGGCGCGCCTTGTCAAGTGTGGGAAACTGTTGGAGACCGTCGTGAAAACTGCGAAAAGTGTCACCATTGTCCCGGCGCTCGTGGCCATGCTCCTCACCCTTTGTTTCTGCCTGCCGGCGCCCGCCTTCTGCGCCGAGGGCAAGGCACAGAGCGCCTGGCCCCCGCCGCCGCCCGCCGGCGACACCGTGACCCTGGCGGACACCATCTATGGCGTGCTCAGGCATCACCGCTCCCTGCAGGGCATGCAGGAGAACCGCCAGGTGCTCGAGCACGAGCTGCGCCGTGCCCGCGCGGGCTTTGGCCCCAGCGTGGACGTGCAGGGCCTCGCCGGCGGCCAGCTTTTGAGCGACAACACCACCCGCAACGCCGACCTCGACAAGCAGATGTACGGCATCGGCGAGATCAGCGCCCGCCTCACCCAGCCCATCTGGGACGGCTTCGCCACGCGCTCGCGCGTGCGCAACGCCAAGTCCACTCTGGAGTCGGTCAAGGCCCGCGTGTTCGACACGGCCACGACCCTCTCGCTTGACGGCATCATCGCGCATATCGACCTTTTGCGCCGGCGCGCCCTCTATGCGCTCGCGCAGCGCAACGTGGCGCAGCACCGCGCCATCCTCGGCCAGACGCAGGACCGCACCAATCTCGGCGCCGACACCGAGGCCGACGTGAGCCAGGCGCAGTCGCGGCTCATGCGCGCCCTCTCCAGCCTCTCCGAGGCCCAGGCCGCGCTGCTCGTGGCCGAGGACACCTATAACCGCCTTACCGGCATGCCGCCCGCGGCCAACATGCAGCCCGTGGCCATGCCCCCCGAGACCTTCTCCGGGCCCGAGCCCGTGTTTGAGATGGCGGAGGAGTACAATCCCAAGCTCCTCGCCTACATGCAGGACATCCGCGCCCTGCAGGCGGACAAGCAGCTCGCCGAATCCACCTTCTACCCCACGTTCAACGCCGAGGTCGGCCCCTCCTATACCGACCGAGGCGGCGCCTATGACCGCTGGGTCTACAGCTTCGACGTGGTGGCGACCATGCGCTGGAACCTCTTCAACAGCGGCGCTGACGTGGCCGAGACCAGGGCGGCCTCCGCGCGCATCCGCCAGGCGCGCCAGCTCATGTACGACTTCCGCGACGACCTTAAGCTGGACATCGAAAGCACCTGGGTCAACTACCTCGCCGCGCAGGACCAATACCGCAACTACACCGAGGCCATGAAGTACGCCGAGTTCACGCGCACCGCCTATCTGGAGCAGTTCCAGCTCGGCAAGCGCAGCCTGCTCGACGTGCTCGACGCGGAAAACGAGCTCTACAGCTCCTCCACGCAGGCCGAGACCGCGCGCGGCAACATCCTCGTGGGCGCCTATCGCCTGTGCGCCCTCACCGGGAACCTTCTGCCCATGCTCTCCATCGACCTCGTGCCCCTGGGCGAGAACCCGCCGCGCGACCCCAAGGACCCGCGCGAAGACTTTGACCTCGGCTGGTTCAACTGAGCGGCAGGGGGGAGGGCATGGAAACGCCGAACGCGGAACAGCCTGCGGAGAAAGAGAGAATCGGCAACACGCCCGAGGAACACGCGGAGAAGGGCGGCGCCCGCAACGACGCCGCACAGGCCGAAGCCGCGCAGTCTGGCGCCGCTTCCGGCGGCGGGACCATGGCGGCGGCAGGAGCGGTAGACGCGGCTCCCGCGGGCCAAAATGGCGCGGGTGGCGGCAAGGCGTCCGTGAATTCCGGGGCTCAGGGTGTGGGCGGCCTGCGCCCGTCGGACGTGGACTTCATGCCCGGCCTCTTGCGCAGCCTTTCCGTGCTCATGCGCCTGCGCGGCAAGCCGGTCTCGCCGCAGCTTTTGCTGGCCGGCCTTTCCGGCAGCCAGGTCACGCCGCGCGCCTGCCTCGGGGCGGCGCGCAAGGCGGGCCTTTCCGGGCGCATCGCCTCGCGCCCGAGCCTTGACGACATCCCGCCCCTGGTGCTGCCCTGCATCCTCCTCTTAAAAAATGACCGCTCCTGCGTGCTCACCGCCCTGCGCGGGGGCCGCGCGGAGGTCATCTTTCCCGAGATCAGCGACAGCACGCAGACGGTCTCGCAGGAGGAGTTGCAGGAAGACTACGCGGGCTACGCCATCTTCGCGGCCGTGCCCAAGGCGCCGGAGCGCCGCATGGACGCACCGCGCCTCGGCCGCGGCAAGCGCTGGTTCTGGGATGTGCTGCGCTATTACGCGCCCATCTACCGGCATGTGGCGCTGGCGAGCGTGGTCATCAACCTCATCGCCGTGGCGAGCCCGCTCTTCGTCATGAACGTCTATGACCGGGTGGTGCCCAACAACGCCACGGACACCCTGTGGGTGCTCGCCTCCGGCATTTTCGTCATCTATTTCTTCAACTTCCTGCTCTCGGCCCTGCGCACGCATTTTGTGGACGTGGCCGGCCGCAACGCGGACATCGTGCTCTCGAGCGCGCTGGTGGAAAAGGTGCTCTCCATGCGGCTCGACGCCAAGCCCGAGTCCACGGGCGCCATGGTCAACAACCTGCGCGAGTTCGAGCAGTTGCGCGAGTTTTTCAGCTCCTCCAGCCTGCTCGCCTGCATCGACCTGCCCTTCCTCGTCATCTTTCTTCTGCTCATCGCCTTCATCGCCGGGCCCATGGTGCTCCTGCCGCTGGGCGCCATCCCGGTGCTCGTGGGCCTCGGGCTCTTCCTCCAGCGGCGCGCGCGCCAGAGCGCCGAGGCCGGCTACCGCCAGAACATGCAGAAAAACGCCCTGCTGGTGGAGATGGTGGGCGGCCTCGAGACGCTCAAGTCCTGCATGGCGGAAAGCCGCATGCAGCGCCTGTGGGAGGCCATCGCCGGGCTCTCGGCCAAGTCCTCCAGCGAGGCGCGCAAATACAACAGCATGGCCGTGACCTCGGCCATGCTCATCACCCAGATCGTCACGGTCATCATGATCGTCTGGGGCGTCTACCGCATCAACGACGGCCTCATGAGCATGGGCGCGCTCATCGGCTGCAACATCCTCGTTGGGCGCACCATGGCGCCGCTGCTCCAGATGGCCTCGCTGCTCACGCGGGTGCAGAATTCGCGCGTGGCGTTCAAGGCGCTGGACATGCTCATGGAGCTCCCCTCGGAGAACGACGCCGAGCGCGTGAGCATGGATTACGGCAGCCTCGAGCCCACCTTCACCCTCGATGACGTGAGCTTTTCCTACCCGCATTCCGAGCGCCCGGCGCTGGAAGGGGTGTCGCTCACCATCAGGCCCGGCGAGCGCGTGGGCATCATCGGGCCCATGGGTTCGGGCAAGAGCTCGCTCTCTCGCATGCTGCTCGGGCTCTACCAGCCGGGCGAGGGCGCGGTGCGCTTCGGCGGGGTGGACATCCGCCAGATACCCTCGGCCGACCTGCGCGGCCGCATCGGCGTGCTGCCGCAGGACGTGACCCTCTTTTACGGCAGCGTGCGCGAGAACATCGCCCTCGGCGACCCCTCCATCAATGACCATCTGGTGCTGCGCGCGGCGGCGCTGGCCGGCGTGACGGACTTTATCCGCGGCTTCCCGGCCGGCTTCGCGAGCCAGGTGGGCGAGCAGGGCCGGGCGCTCTCGGGCGGCCAGCGGCAGGCCGTGGCGCTTGCGCGGGCGCTCGTGCGCGACCCCGAGGTGCTCATTCTCGACGAGCCCACGAGCAACATGGACACGGACTCGGAGCTCCTGCTCCAGCGGCGCCTCGCCGGCATCATCCAGGGGCGCACGCTCATCCTCATAACGCACCGGCTCTCCATGCTGCGCATCGTTGACCGGCTCATCGTCATGGAAAACGGCCGCATCAAGCTGGACGGCCCGCGCGACGAGGTATTGGCGCGCCTGCGCGGCAAGGCCCCGCGGGGCGCCCGACAGGCCGGCGCCGGGGCCCGTGCGCGGGCCGTGAATGCCGGGCCGGCCTCGGCCGGGGGGGCGGCGTGATGAAGAAACATCCAGAAACTTCCGTTCCCGAAAGCGAAACGCCGGCGCCCGCCGCTCCGGCCGAAAAGGCCGGGCGGCCCGCTGGCCAGATGCCCGGTGAATCCCCCGCGCCGTCCGCCGCCGCGCCCACGCCGCCGGCGTCCCCAGTCTCCCCGCAGGATGGCGGCTGGCGGGCTTTCTTCGCCGAGGCCGCGGCCTTTGTGCGCGCCATCTTCGTGCGTGGCGAAAACGAGCAGACCCCGGACAAGCCCCTCTCCGAGATGGCGCGGGCGGCCTTGGACAGCCGCCTCGGCAAAGGCGGCGCGCAAGGCCCGGCAGGCGCCCCGGGCGCGGGCGGCCAGGGCCTGTTCGCGGCCATGGACGCGCCCCTCAACGGCCTCACGCCCGACGACATCCATTATGCCGACGAGGTGGACGCGGCGCTGGCGCGCCGGCCGCGCTTCGGGGTGCGCGCGCTTTCCGTCACCGTGGCGGTCATGTTCCTCTGCCTCATCATCTGGGCGGCGGTGGCCGACATCGACGAAGTCACCCACGCCGAGGGTCAGGTGGTGGGCTCGCAGCGCACCCAGACCATCCAGAACCTCGAGGGCGGCATCCTGCGCGAGGTGCAGGTGCACGAGGGCCAGATCGTGGAGAAGGGCGCCGTGCTCGCCCAGCTGGACAACGAGATGGCCGAGTCCGCCTTCCGCGACGCGGTGAGCAAGGCCATCGAGAACAGCCTCGCCATCATCCGCCTCGAGGCCGAGCACCGCGGCGAAAAGCCGGTCTTCCCCGAAGATTTGCGCCGCTGGCTCACGAGCCGCCTCGGCCGCGACGTGGACAGCAAGACCCTCGCCCGCGCGCGCCAGCTCATGCGCGACCAGGAATATGCGTGGCAGTCGCGCCAGCACCAGCTCGATGCCGACCTCGAGGTGCTCCGTGCCCAGTACGAGCAGCGCGAGCGCGACGTGGAGGAGCAGGAGGCGCGCAAGGACCAGCTCGAAAAGAGCTACAAGATCGCCGTGGAGCAGCGCGACACCGCGGCCGAGCTCATGCGCCGCCGCAACTTCGCGCGCATGGAGTTTCTGGGCCTCGAGGCCAAGGTGGTGGAGCTCAAGGGCCAGATCGACATGCTCGCCGCGAGCATCCCCAAGGCGCAGGCCGCCGCGCAGGAATCGCGCCAGCGCATCGCCGCCCGCGAGGCCGAGCAGAAGGCCAATATCACCCAGGAGATCACCAAGCGCCGCCTCGAGCTGACCAGCCTGCGCGAAACCATCTCCGCCGGCGGCGACCGCGTGAAGCGCACCGAGCTTCGGGCGCCCGTGCGCGGCACGGTGAAGCAGATCCACATCAACACCGTGGGCGGCGTGGTCAAGCCCGGCGAGCCCATCATGGAAATCGTGCCGCTGGACGACACCCTGCTCGTGGAGGCGCGCGTGCAGCCCAAGGACGTGGCCTTTTTGCGGCCCGGGCAGGATGTGATGGTCAAGGTCTCGGCCTATGACTTCTCCATCTACGGCGGCCTCGACGGCAAGCTCGAATCGGTGAGCGCCGACACCATCGAGGACAAGCGCGGCGACCTGCACTATGTGGTCAAGGTGCGCACCCAGAAGACGGCCATCGAGCACCACGGCGAGACCCTGCCCATCATCCCGGGCATGATGGTCACGGCGGATATCCTCATCGGCAAGAAGACCGTGCTCGACTACCTGCTCAAGCCCATCCTCAAGGCCAAGCAGAACGCCCTGCGCGAGCGCTGAGGGACAGTCGTTGGGATAACGGGGGTTATGTTATACTGAGCAGTTGCCAGATCTTCCTTAGATCCGTCTGGAGCGCAGCGGAAGACGGGCGCTGGTGCCGGAAGAATCCTAAAAAATAAGATTTTTCGACGCTGGCGCGCTAGCCGTCGGCGAGCTTGCGAGCCATACGGATGGCGACAGCGGTTTCGTTGAATGATTGCCGCGTTACCTAACCGCTGTCTCCATCCGTAGCTTCCTGCGTCGCAACGGCTGGAGCACGGATAGCGACAGTGGCAGCGTTGGCTGGATGTAGAGGAAACTATTTGCTGTCTCCATCCGTAGCTTCCTGCGTCGCAACGGCTGGAGCAAGGCTGTTTTTGACGGATAATTTCGGCATTACAGATGCAGCACAGCCGCACCACCTGCTCAAAAGTATAACAAAGCCATAACGAAAGCGCCGCGTGTGCAGTCGTAGCTGATACCTACGGCTCTTCCTCGTCCAGAAAGGCCACGGGCAGCCCGAGGTCAGCGGCGCGTTCGGCCTCGGCCTCGATGGCCGCCCGCTCTTCCCGGGCCTTCCTTTCCGCCTCGGCCGCGCGCGCGGCCTCTTCGGCGTCCAGCTTTTCCCAGTGCCGGAGCAGGCGCGCGAGGGCCTGCGAGCCGTTGCGCTCGATGTTCAGCCAGCGCAGCTCGCCGTCATTCCACTCCAGTTCTTCAGAAAAGCGGATGCGCAGGGCCGCGGGCCCGTCGCGCCGGGGGAACACGCCGACCTTGCGCCCAAGAAAGGCCAGCGGCCTCGCCGGGCGCTCCGGCGTGAGCGGGGTGAAGGCCACGAGGTAGCGCTCCTGCGCGGCCATGAGCTTCTGCCGGATGGCCTCGCCGGCCAGAAGGCAGGCGCCGCTGACGGAAAGATTGAGCAGTTGCTGCTGCGCCTGCCCACCGGGCTCCAGTAGGCGCTCGAGGTCTGCCGGCCGGCGCGGGGGCGCCTCCACGAGCACGAGGCGCGCGCCCTCCACGCGGCCCGGGCCGCAGTTGATGCGGTCGTGCCGGCGGCGCCGGCGGATCTTCGAGGGCAGGGAGACGCGCAGCTCCAGCGCCATGGGCAGGTTGTTGCGGCCGAGGGCGCGGTCGAGGATGGTGGCGCGGCCCTCGTATTCCACGCGGATGACATCCCTGAGGCCCCGGGGCAGGTCCACCGCAAAGGCATAGGCGCAGGCCGGGTCGAGCGGGGCGCGGCTCCCGAAGGAGAAATCGTAGCCGTCGGCCCTGAAGCGCGCCACCTGCCCGCGCACGGCCGTGATGCCGCCGCGCAGGGTGACGTCGGCCTCGTTGGCGGCGTCGAGGCGCATGTGGCTTTTCAGGGTGACGGGCGCCCCCTGGGCCCGGGCGGCCTGGAAGATGCCCAGGATGTCGGGGTGCCAGAGATGATAGCTGTCGCGGGGGGGCATGGCTGGCGTGCGGAGGCGGCGCCCCTGGCGGGCGCCGCGCTCCCTTTTCTGCAACTTTCCTACTTGGCCACCGAGGGCAGCACCGCGCCGGCGTACTTCTCGCGCATGGCCTTGGCAATCTCGGGGCTGACCAGCACTTCATAGAGCGCCTGAAGCTCGGGGCGCGCGGTGTCCTTCTCGCGCACGGCGAGCACATTGGCGTAGGTGGAGGCGGCCATGGAGTCGGCGGCTTCCACGGCCAGCGCCTCGGCCACCTTGAGGCCGCCCAGGATGGCGTAGTTGCCGTTGATGACGGCCGCGTCCACGTCCGGCAGGGCGCGCACGAGCTGCGGGGCTTCGATCTCTTCGATCCTGAGCTTCTTGGGGTTCTCCACGATGTCGCGCGTCGTGGCGGTGAGGCCGGAGCCGGGGGCCAGCTTGATGAGACCTTCGTCCTGCAACAGCAGCAGGGCGCGGCCCTCGTTGGTGGCGTCATTGGGCACGGCGATGATGGCGCCGTCCTTGAGGGTCTTCAGGTCCTTGCTGCGGCCGGCGTAGATGCCGAAAGGCTCGTAGTGCACGGGCCCCATGGAGGCGAGCTTGACGCCCTTCTGGGCGACGAAATCGTCCAGATAGGGCTTGTGCTGGAAGTAGTTGGCGTCGAGATCGCCGCTGTCCAGCGCCACGTTGGGCTGCACATAGTCGGAATATTCCACGATCTTGAGCTCGATGCCCGCGGGCTTGAGCAGCTTGGCCGCCTCGGCGAGGATCTCGGCGTGCGGCGTGGGCGAGGCGCCCACGGTGAGTGTGGTGGCCGCGTGGGCCGCGCCGGCGAAGCAGAGGCTGGCGGCGAATGCCGCCGCAAGGAAGAGTTTGTTCATGCCTGCGATTCCTTCACGTTGAGGGTGATGCCGGGGGCGTGCGGACCGGGGCCCGCGCCGCCATTAGCCGCCGCGCCGGTCGGAACGGCGGGTGGCCCAGTTGCCGAAACTCTGGATGGCCTGCACGATGATGATAAGCAGCACCACCGTGATGATCATGATGTCGGTCTGGTAGCGGTTGTAGCCGTACATGATGGCGAGCTTGCCGAGGCCCCCGCCGCCCACGGCGCCGGCCATGGCCGAATAGCCGAGGATGGTGATGGCCGCCACGGCGCTGCCGTTGATGAGCGAGGGCAGCGCCTCGGGGATAAGCACCTTGGTGATGATCTGCCACACGGAGGCGCCCATGCTCTCCGCCGCCTCCACCACGCCGTGGTCCACCTCGAGCAGGGAGGACTCCACCAGGCGCGCCACGAAGGGCGCGGCCGCCAGCACCAGCGGCACGATGGTGGCGTTGTTGCCGATGGTGGTGCCCACGAGGAAGCGGGTGAAGGGGATGACCGCGATCATGAGGATAAGGAAGGGGAAGGAGCGCGTGAGGTTCACCACCACGTCGAGCACGTTGTAAAAGGCCGCGTGCGGCCGGATGCCGCCCTTGCGCGTGATGACGAGCGCCACGCCCATGACGATGCCGAACACATAGGAGAAGAAGGTCGCCACCACGGTCATGTAGATGGTGTCCCAGGTGCCGACGAGGAGCATCTCCAGCGTTTTTTCGTCAATCATGGGGCGCGTCCTCCAGTTTTTCCAGCGCGAGGTGGTGGTCCCTCGCCCAGTCCATGATGCGCTCGCGCGTGGCCTTGGCGTCCGGCAGCTGGAGCACCATCTGCCCCACGGCCGTGCCGCCGATGTCGCGCGTGTCCGCATACATGATGTTCACCGGTGAGCCGCAGTGGAGCACGAGGTTGGAGATGACCGGCTCGAACGAGGAGCGCCCGTTGAAGATGAGCCGGTAGAGGTTGTCGCACTTGTCGAGCGGCAGGTTCTGGAGCGCCTCGGGCAGCACGAGCTTGCGCGCGGCCTCGGTGCGTGGGTGGAAGAAGACCTCCTCCACCGGGCCCTGCTCCACGATGACGCCCTTGCTGATGATGGCCACATGGCTGCAGATCTGGTCGATGACGCGCATCTCGTGGGTGATGACCACGGCCGTGATGCCAAGCTGGGCGTTGATGTCCTTGATGAGCGCGAGGATGGAGTCGGTGGTGGCCGGGTCGAGCGCGGAGGTGGCCTCGTCGCAGAGCAGCACGCGCGGCCGGGTGGCCAGCGCGCGGGCGATGGCCACGCGCTGCTTTTGGCCGCCGGAAAGCTGGGAGGGATAGGCCTGCATGCGGGCGGAAAGGCCCACCATGTCGAGCAGCTCCTCGGCGCGGCGCCGCCCCTCGGCGCGGGACACGCCCGCGAGCTCCAGCGGGAAGCGCACGTTCTCGAGCGCCGTGCGCTGCATGAGCAGGTTGAACTGCTGGAAGATCATCCCCATGGAGCGCCGCGCCTCGCGTAAGCTCGCGCCCGAGAGCTCACAGAGGTCGCGCCCCTCGAACAGCACGCGCCCGGCCGTGGGCCGCTCGAGGAGGTTGATGCAGCGCACAAGGGTGGACTTGCCGGCGCCGCTCTTGCCGATGATGCCGAAAATCTCGCCCTTGCCGATGGAAAGGTCGATGCCGCGCAGGGCATAGACGGCCTCGCCGTGGCCGGGATACTTCTTTTCGAGGTGTTCTATCCTGATAATGGGCTTGATGCTGGGCTCGTCCGCCATGCCGCCTCCGGCGCGTTCGCCGGGTGCATCCCGGCACGCCAGCAGGCATAGCACGTTTCGGCGCAAAGGCAAAGCGGCGCCCCTTGCCAAGGGCCGGGCCGCTATGTAAAGTCTCGCCATGCCGGGCAAAGGGTGCCCGGGTGCGGATATGACGGGCTTTGCCCGGCAAAAGACGGAGAATATCATGGCCGACAACCATCATGAACATACGGTGGATGAACTGAGGCAGGAACTCAACGCCATGCGCGAGCAGATGGACAGCCTGCTCGAGACGCTGAAAGACAAAAAGGACGAGATTGGCGGCGAGCTTTCCTCGCGCCTCGCGCGGGAGCTTTCGCACTACCGCCACCTCGCGCAGGACCAGGCCCGCAAGCTCCAGGACGCCGGGAGCGCAGGCATGGACGAAGTGAGCGAACAGGTGCGCCGCAACCCCATGATGAGCCTGCTCATCGCCTTCGGCGCGGGCTGCGTCTTTTCCTGCCTGTTCAGGAACTTGAGGTAGCCCGCCGCGTGAAGGGCCTGGCGGAACTGGTCGTCAGCCTCTGCGACCTGTGCGAAGCCGAGGGGCGCCTCCTCGAGGCGGGCATCCTGCGCACCGTGCGCCGGGTGGGCCTGCTCTCTCTGGGGCTGCTCTTCGGCGCCGCCGCCCTTGCGCTGCTTTTGGCCGCGCTCTATGCCCTGCTGACCGCCCTTTTGCCCAGGCCCGCGGCCCTCGGGCTTCTTGGCGCCGCCAGCGCGGTCATCGCGGGCCTGTTCCTCTGGAGCGCGCGCGGCGGGGCTGCTCAGGACGCCGGGGAGACGAAGGCGGAGGAGGGGGCCGGCAAGCCCGGAGCGGAGGAGCCGGTCAAGCAGCCCAGGGAGGCGGAAACGGCCTGCGCCCCGAAGTCTGCAAGCGCGCCGACCCCGAAGCCCGCGGCCGGACAGCCGGCGGCCGAGAGCCATGCCCCTTGGGCGCACGCTGCCCCCTATGGGCATGGGGGCGCCACGGCCACCCGGGCCGAGTGCGGAAAACCCCACTCCCCGCAGCGGGGCGGCCGGATGCAGGAAAAGCGATGAAGGAAAAGCTCGGGGCCGCGGCGCAAAATGTCCGCGAGGCCAAGACGCGCTTTCTCCAGGCGGCGGCCTCCGTGGCGCCGCTCAACTATGTGCGCGCGCACCCTGTGAAGAGCCTGTCCTGCTCCTTTTTGCTCGGCCTCTCGCTGAGCGTTCTCAGGCGCGGCGCAGGCGGCCTCGCGCTCGTGCCGCTCGCGCTCCAGACCGTGGAACTTGCCGCGCGCCTGGGCTTCCTCGAGCTCCCCAAACGCAAGGACAACGCCGACACCTAGACCACATCACCTTACGCGCCCGTAGCTCAGTAGGATAGAGCAGGAGCCTTCTAAGCTCTTGGTCAGGGGTTCGACTCCCTTCGGGCGCGCCAATTATCCCAGGCGGTTACTGTGACGAGGTAGCCGCCTGTTGCTTTGGGCACATGACCTTGGGCACATTTCCGATTTCAGGAAGCGCCTCGACAGCGGCCCGTTTTTGCGTGTCCAGAACATACTGGTAGTGTGACAAGATCATGGTTGGCGAGCTATGCCCCATGAGCTTTGCCACCGTTCCAATGTCCACGCCGCCCGCAATAAGCTCCGTGGCAAACGCATGTCGGAGATCATACGGGCGTATCCGCCGATGGATGCCTGCCCGTTGGAGGGTACGACGCCAGGCCGTTTTGATAGAAGCAACCTTGCGCCCGTTGTAGTGGATTAGGTGGCTGATCCCGAGTCTTGCGTCGTCTGCCCGCCATGATTCAAAGAGCGGCAAGAGCCCCTTTCTGATTGGCACTTCGCGCCATGGGGCGGCGGCGTTCTTTTTTGCGCCATGAACGCGCAATACCTGTTGGAGCATATCCACGTCATCCCAAGTGAGGCGGAGCAATTCAGACGGCCCGACGCGGACGCCACATTGAGCGCCGAGAATGACCACCCTCACGATATGAGGTTCAGCAACACTGATGATTGCAGACAACTCCTCCGGGGAAGGAGGAATGAACTTTTCGTACAACGCTGGCGGTAGCTTGGGAAACCTGATGGGTTCGCACAACTCATGTTCAGCGCACCATCTCAGCACGGTACGCAAAACGGATAGCCTCCCCCGCACCGTGGCTGATTTTACGGGCCGTGCGCTCATGGTTGCCATGAGCGAAGATATTTTCGCAGCATCAATTTCTGAGAGAGCGAGCGCCCCATACAGCCGCAACGGCAGCCGCATAGCGCCCATTTGCCACGCGAGCCCTTCCCGGTCGAACTGCTTTTCCCTGAGATAGAGCAGATATGCTCCTTCCAAGGTTATCTCCCCTCCCCCTTGTTCTCCGGCTCCTTGCTCCTCCCGGAATGATTCCCTTTCAAAGCGAAGCCGATGCTTGACCAAAGAATCCTGCTTTTCCGCTTCTTGCTTGGTTTCAAAGCTGGCGCTCTCCCTGCGCCCGGTTATGGGGTTGTTCCAATAGACCTGCCAAGGACTGGCACGCCCTTTCCGTTCACGAATGGCCATGATGCCCTCCATCATGCGCCAATGTGCCCAGAAGGGATTTATTGGACGCTTGGCTTGTGTGTCAGCAGGTAAAGTTCATCCAACGTTACCCTTGACAGGAATCCGGCGGGGGCGCCGGCCACGGGTCGAAGGGGAGTCTTTGAGGTCTTTGGCGGGGGCTGCGCGCGCCTGTGCATTTCTTCGGCCACCGCCTGCACAGCGGATTCCAACCAACGGAGCCCGCGCCCACGGCCTGCGCCGAGATCGACCGGCTGAACGCCGTGATCCATGAGGATAGCGCGGGCAACATCGGGGGACGTGCCGAACACGGCGCCGATTTCCGATTTTCGCAAAAATCTTTCGGGCATTGTGGGCTACCTCAAATGAATAAGGGCGCCCGAGAGCGCCCCTTCGTTTTGTGCCCGAAGCAGCCGGGCACAATCTTCCCCCGAATACGCCACAAGGCATGAGGGCGCATTGGCCGTGCCTCCGCGTTCCCCTGTGACGCGGTGAAAGCGGAGCCGTCCACGGAAAAAGAAGATCGCGCGGGCCTTGGCCCATATCTCGGCGTGGAAGCCCACTGTCTCGGTGCGCGCAAATATCAGCGCGAGCCCGCTGCCATGCTCGGCCAGCCGGGCAAGCCAGTGGAAGGTCTCTCGCCCATAGGGAGGATTGAGCCAGACGCGGCCCTCCCAGGGCTGCGCCATGCCGTTGTCGATTTTGGTGTAGTGGCGCGCGGCCATATCCCAAGGGCGCACGATGGGCGCGGCGGGATCAAGATCAAATGGCCCAAGCGCCCGGAGTATTTCGGGCGGCGTGAGCCATTCATCGTTATTGTCCGTGTTGCTGTTGAAGTTGCGGGGCATTGTAATTACTAAATTATTTTCGGGGGGGGGGTATCTATCACTTTTGGCATTGCTCCTCCACGGCCTTGCGGGCGGCTTCGCGCCAGCAGGCGGCGCAGTCATGAGGGTGATTCTCGTTGTCGCAATCCGGGAGGCGCTCAGGGGGAATAGGGGGGCAGCCCTTGCACACATTATGCGCCAGCCAGTCCGCCTCTTTATTCAGCCGTTCCACCTCACCTTCCAAGCGCGCCACCTGAGCTTCCAGATCATCACGCTCAAGGCACAACTGTTCCACATAGGCGTCGCCTTCGCCTTTACGGCATTCCGTGGCCGCGAGGTCGTTCCGCAGGCGCAGGATTTCGTCAACGTGGGCCATGACCACATTCGGCGAGTTGGCCGCAATGTGGGCGCAGTTCCGGGAGCCCTCTACGGATATGCTGACCAGTATTGCATTCGGGGCAGACTGGCTCCAAATCTGGAAGGGGCCTGGGTAGGGGCCTCCATTATATATTTGGACGGCCCACGGCCCCGGCGTGGCCTTTTCGGCAATGGCCCGGTGTTTGAGAAGGGCCTCAGTGGAAAGGTCGATTTCTCTCGGCATTACTGTCTCCTACTTCTGGGTAGCTTCTGTAGCCTGTCAATTTCGGCGGCAATGAGGGCCCCCGCCTTCACGAGTTCCCAGATGCGATCCTGTGGTGTGGGCTTCCATGTTTCCCAAGACCAAGGCCAGAACGAGGGTATGGAATTGGGGATGTAGGCATACTCGATATTGCAGCGGAGTTCATTGGGAAAGGCATAACATGCCGCCGCTCTGGCAAGTTCCCCTTTTGAATGCCAGGTGGCATCGTGCTCAAGGGAATACTGTTCTTCATCAATCTGCCGTTGCCGCTCTTGGGCAATGAGTTCTGCGCCGGTCATTTTATGCCTCCTGCTTGGGGAACTCCCGCCACTCCCTGCCGTTCAACAGGGGCGGGGCCTTCTTCGTCCCGCCACACCCCTTGAAATAGAACGGGACGCCAGCATTCACGCACTGGTCGCGCAGACGCCGTACCCAATCCGGGTGCATTGGGCGCGCACCGGGGCCGGATTCGCCGCCGCAGATGACCCAATCGAGTCCCGGAAGGAAGCGGGTCAAATCCACGGGCCCAAGCATGGGCTCCACGCTCAAAAAGCGCTTTGCCGCCGGGGTATCAAGGAGGACGGGGATTTTATCAATCGCCTCCTGTTGATTGCAGACGGTCACCCCAAGCCAAACGTTTTTCGGGAGCGGTATTGCCTGTATGCGTTGCTTTGCAATGTGGGGCCGTTTTGTGAGAATCAGGAAGGTATGCTGCGGGTACACATACTGCATATAATCCACAAGATCATCTAAGGTAGATTCGGAGCTATTTTCATGGAAAATATCGGTCATCGAGCCAAGAAAAACGCGCTTTGGACCCTCTGGCAAAGTATCCAAGCAGCCCCATCCTTCATGGTTTATCTGTCCTGTCCACTTCCCGCAGGCATCGACCACACCAGCATACTTCTTCGCCGTCTTCGGATTCTTCGCCAGCCGGGCGGCGAACTTCTCGGCGTAGCAGTTCTCGCATCCGGGGCTGCATTTTGTGCAGCCCACTGTGGGGTTGATGGTGCAATCGCACCATCCTATGCTATTGCTCATGGCGTCTCTCCATCCAGTTTTCCGCCGTTGATGTACGCCTGCCAAAAGGCGTCAGCCGTGGGCCAAAAGCTCCGTTCCCGGTTCGGTTGCCACCATCGTTTGACGGCGTGTTCAAATACACGCCACATACCCGGCCAACGCTCCATGCTGGCGCGGAGGCGTTGGCGTGAGCCGAAGATGAAGGGGCACACCACGCAACCGATGCGGGCAAAGCCCTCGTCATAGAGCGAGGGATACGACAGTCGTTGCGAGTCAATAAATTCCCAGACGGCCCACTCCGGCCATAAGAAGATCGGCTTGAGTAGCACCTGGTTGCTCCGATAGTGGTCAATGCGCGGCCTGCTCGCGCGCCGTGCGCTTTCCTCGGCCCGGATGCCCATGAGCCGATATTTCATCGGCACGTCCTTGGACGGGGCCTTCTTCAGCAGGTCACAGCACCAGCGTTGCGTCCGCATGGGCGGCATCTTGCGCTGGATCAGCGCCCAAAAACTTGCTCTCGGATAGAGCCACGTCACCGCCGGGTATTCCCGCCGGATGAAGCGCATGACTTCCGGCGGGTCGATCCGGGTGCATGAGTAAAAGGCCCGATGCTTAACGCCCGCGAGGCGGCACAGCGCCAAGGTTGTGATGCTGTCCTTCCCGCCGCTGAAGCCGACAAAATACCCTTCCCCCGGCTCGTGCGCCCGCAGGAAGTCGATACTTTCCCGGATGTAATCCCCGAGGTCATAGCCAGGCAGGCTTGCTTGGCGGGTGGTGCCTATACGCATGGATAGCCCCTGCTCCCTTCACCAATTTTCCGGGTCGGCACAGTCTGCATCCCCGAAGCAGCACACGCCGCAAAGCTCGGTATGCTCAATGCTGCCGTCCGGGTTCACGATGTCCACAGTTGGCTTGCTGCCGCAGTCGGTACAGACGATTCCGTAATTGGGCTTGGCGGTGCTGATTTTTTCGCTCACAACGTACCTCGTGTATTCGTGCATAGAGCGGGGGCGCGGGTCGGATCTGAACCGACATTACACCTGGTTTTACGCGCGCAACCACCGTCTGGTCCGCACCCCCGCTCAATCCTCCCCGCGTCCGGGGACGCGGGAAGTCAGAGAGGAGGATCACAGCTTTTTGAATGTCGTGCAGCCGCATCCGGGGCATATTTTCTTGCGGGAGACGAGGCCGCACTTGGCGCACTCGCGGGGCGGCTTACCGTCTGAAAGGCGCTCGCCCTTACAGCTTGAGTAGATGCGCGCGAAGTTTTTTGATTTCCGTTTTCCGCGCCATTCGGGGCGCGCCGGGTTGTCGTAGTCCTTCACTGAATGGCTCCCGTGGCCGCGCCTGCGATTTTCCCGTCGGATTCCGGGGGCGTCTCGTCCTCGGGGGCGTTGGCATCGGCAGAATTGGCGGCAATGACCCAATAATCGTCAGCGTCCTCCGGCGCGCCCTGGTATTCGGGGTTGCGGCTGCACCCGCTGCACGGCGGCATCTTGACAGACATCGTGCGGTAGTTGCACGTCTTGCACTCGCGCCGGGCCGTCCAGTTGTCCGTTCCGCCCTCCACGGCCTGCGCGCAGGTGGCGCACTCCTCGGACTGCCCGGATTCCTTGTCGAAAAGATGGGCACAGTCAACGCAGGTGTGGCCCCATGTCATGGGCGTGGCGGTGGGGATGTCGTGACGCTTGCGGGGATCCTCGCCGAGCGGTGCGGCGCCGCCCGGCGCGCTCGTGAACAGGGTGGGATGCTTTTCCTCGGCGGTCATGGGGCGGCGGAAAAGCTCCACGCCATCGTCGCAGGCGACGAACACAAGTTCCTCCGTGTTCCAGTCCTGGAGTACGTCACATTCCACCAGCACCGGCTCGGATTTCCCATCGCGGAAGGCTTTGGCGGCATCGGAGAGGATCGTCTGCTGCAACTCGATCTTGGCCTTGAATTCTTTGCGGATGCCCGCAAGCTCGTCCTCAAAATCGTCAATCTGCTGTTGAGCCTCGGCCATGCGGTTGCCGAGTTCCAGCTTTTCCTCGTCGCCCAGGGGGAAGCTCCGCTCGAATTTGTCCTTGCGGAGCCATGTCACGCCCTTGTCGGCGTGGGGGGCGTCCGGGCCCACAAGGCCAGCGGCCATAGCGGCCAGAAGGTTGACGTGGCAAAGCAGGGTGTCGCCCTCGCTGATGCTCTCGGCGTCGTGGGTGAAGTCCGCCATACTGAGTTCGCAGGGCTCGCCGCCTTCGACCTTGACGGTGGCGCTTTCCCCGTCCTCGGAGAAGGCAATGATGGTGAGCGTGATGTCCACGGTGCGGTCGGCATCGAGGACGAGGTTGTTGCTTCCTTCAGGGAAGGCATCGGGGGCGTCCTCCTCCCCCGGCTCCGAGGTGGCCGAGGCGCCGCGCTGTGCCCGCTGCGCGTATGCGCCGCCGTCACCGTCGGAAAGCCCTTTTTCCTTGGCGAGCCAGTCGGGGACGCTCACCGTAACCACGTCCCCGCGCTCGCCGTCGTAGCTGATCTGGCTCTTGGGCAGCCAGTATTCGTCATCGTCGATAATGAGCAGGATCGCGTCCTCGGTCTCCTGCACGAGCTCGCCCTTGATCTCCCACATTTCGGGGTTGGGATAGGGCAAGGCTTCTGCTTTTTTCCGGGCCATGATGCCTCCTTATTGCTTCCGCACGGCAAATTCCGTGCAGAGGTTCTTGAGTTTGTTGAGGGCGAACCTTACGGCGCCCTCGTTTTCGGCGCTGAACCGCAGGATGATGGAAAGGGAAGTTTCCGGGGCGGCTTGGGCCGTCTGGGCGCTCGGCGTTGCGGCGGGAGCTTGGCGCGCCGCCTGGGCATTGGCAGCCGCTTGGGCGGCCTGCATGATGCCCATGGTTACGTCGGTGAGCGGGGTTTCAAGATTGAGGTTCCCCTGCGACATGAACTGCGCCACGGTGAGGGCCGTGCCATATTCGGCATTGGCAGCTTTCACGGCCTGCTCAATGGCGGACGCCCGCTCCGTGCGGGCCTGTTCCGCCTGCTTGCGGGCCGCTTCAGACTGGATGCGCTGCTCAATGATGTCGCGAACGGCCTCCCGGACGGCCTTGAGCGTGGTTGACTTGTTCAGCCAGCTTTCCTGTATGGGGATGGGGAAAGGGGCAACGCGCGCGGAGGCGGCTTGCAGTTCCTCGTCAATGATTGGCTGCACCTTCCCGCGCTTTTCCTCGCGCTCCTTCTCCGTGAAGGCTTTTACCTGTGCGCCGAGGGCGGCATAGGTTCGGTCGAAAATGGCGCAAATCTTTTTGACCTGCGCCTCAAATTCCTTCACAGGGGCCTCAATCTGCCTCTTCGCCTCCTTTCGCGCATTATCGAGGCGTATCTTGAGGGCGTTGATCTCGGCCATTTCCTTTTTGATGCCCTTGACCTGATCCTCGGACACAATAAGGCCCTCATACTTCGACATGAGGGCCTTGGCTTGCTCCTCAAGCCCGGCATAATTGAAGCTGATTGCGGGCGCTCGCGTCCGCATGTCGAACGCCTCGTCGGTCATGGGGACTTTTTCCAGTGCAAGGACATTTTCCTGCGTCACGTCCATCAGAAACCTCCATCCCATTCAGGGCAGCCCGGCCTATCCTTGCAGTTCATGCACACGCTCTCGTCAACAATGCGCGTGGAGCCGTCCTTGTTCGGGCGCGGACACTGGAAGGTCGGCATTTCCTGGGGAGCTTGCGGCGTCGGGGCCGCTTCCGGCGTGGGCGTTGCAGACAGGGCGGCCTGCTGCGCCTGCTGGTGTGGTGTGTCATTCCCCGCCTGCTTCGGCGCGGCTTCGGGCTCGGCGCGCTGCTCTGGCGACGCCTTCACGGCTTCCGTGGGGGCCTCCACTTCAGCCGGGGTTTCCGCCACCGTTGCGGCCTCGCCAAGAGGTGCCCGCAGTTCATCAAGCTCCATCGTGAACCCACCGTGCTCAGTGGGTTCCAAGGTGATGGTGGCATCCCTGACTTCTTCCGCCGTTTGCAGTCCCATGAAAAGCTCTGGGGCATACAGGCGTCCAAAAAAGGATGCGGCGCGGTATCGGAGCATCACGTCAGGCATTGTCTGCCATTTGGAACCGTTTTTGCCGTACCATCCTTCGGCAACCGCCATTTCCATGGTTATTTCGGGGCCCGTGAGCTTTTCACCGGTAGCCTTTTCGATTGCCCACGCGGTGCACGATTTGGCCCGAATGATCGCTTTATGCTCAACTTCTTTGCGCTGTCGATTACCTTGGGGGCCGGACCATTCCTGTGTTTTCCAAGTGATCTGTTTTTCGCCATTGTCCTCGCAGGTGAATCGAAGCGGGCTGAACTTGCCGCAGGCGTTGATGGCAGCAATGATAAACTGACTCGACCAGCCGGGCCTGCCCTCCACGATGTAGAGGTTCTGCATGATCATCAAAGGATCAGCGCCTATGCGCTGGGCCATGTTCAGCGCAAGGACGCAGTTCGACAGCGCATTGGGGTTTTTGACCATTTCTTTTCCACCCCTGCTGTCCTTTTTCTCGTATTCTTCCCGATACTGTGGGGGGACGAGGGTGCTACGGGAAAGCATGGTTGCGGCTCGCTGCATGAGAGTGAAGCCACCAGCGGAAAAGAAGCTCATGGGGGTATCGGGGGGCAGGTCTTTTGTTGCCGCTTTCAGAGCCGCAAGGCTGGTAGCATTGCCACTGGGCGATGGCGCATTTGGGATCAGGCTCATTACTTCCTCCACCGGCATCCGGCATGGGCCGGGCAGTATTTGGGGTTGCAGAGTTGGGAGCGGGGATTGCCGTAAAAGTTGCCGCTGTGCAGCATGGTTGCGGCATGGCGCAGCAGGCCGGGGCTCTCACCATCGTCCAGAAGGATGTCGCGCGCGGCCGGGATTGTGCCGACGCCCACGCGACGCCCTTTGTCCGTCTTGGCGACTTGCAGCCCGATGATCTGGGCCGGGGCGTCAATGGGGTGTTCAAGGGCGTGGGATGCCAAGACCTCATACACGGCTATCTGCGCGGCATGGCCCTGGGTCTTGACCGTGCCGTCAGCGGCCACGGCGGTCTTGCCCGTCTTGATGTCCACAATTCCGAATCCGTCATCGGTTGCGCGCACTCGGTCAACGGTGCCCGTGAGGGTGAGGCCGATGTCGGTTAAAGTGAGGTTTTCGCAGAGGGCTTCCACGGCCACATACTCTTGGCGGGGCGCTATCTCCCGGCAGTAGAGGCCGTGCAGCGGGAGGGCCATGCGCTCCACCTCGGCGGCGGAAGTGTCCTCCCAGTCCACATCCTCACGCGGATGCTGCAAAGCATCCACAACGGCCCCTGCGGTCTCGTCTGCGGTGAGGGGATTGCCGTCCAGGCGGCTCTGGTCATAGAGCGCCGTGCCCGCATGGACGGCCGTGCCAAGCTGCGCCGCTGCCGAGCGCGGCAGGCGCAGGTTGCGGATGTGCTTCGCCTCCCAGCGGGCCGGGCAGTCAAAAAGCTCTCCCAGGGAGGATGCACGGATGGGGATGGGGGTCATCATTGGAGCCTCCTGCTGGCCGGAATAAAAAGCGCGTCATAGAGGCGCGTCTTGCCGAGGGCGCGGAGCCATTCAAGGAACTCCGCGCGGGGCATAATGATGGTGGCTTCGCGCCCTGTGGCGCGGTCACGGGCTATGAACACGAACATGGGGCCTCCATGAGCGCGTCATCGCGCCGCTGCTCGTAAAGGGTGTCGCAGAGGGAGTCGCGCCCGCTGTCGTCCAATGCTTCGCAGTCCTCGGCTTCCAGCGGGCACAGTACGCGGCGCGGCTTGCGGCACTCGCCGAAGGAGTCCTCATAGTAGCAGGTGCCGGTGTAGCACATGGGCGCCTCCTATCCCACCGCGAAGGCGGAGTTGCTGACGCCGAGCCTTTTCCAACGGATGCAGGAAAGGCGGTTGAGCCGCTTGAGCAGGTGCTCCTCAAGGTCAGTGGCATTGCGTTCCCCGGCCCAACGGAGCGCGTTGTCGAGCCACGTTTGCGCCACATGGGCCGTGGCCGGATAGCATTCGGCCTCATAGGCGAGCACGTCGGCCCGCTCCCGGATGAAGTTTTCAAGGGTCATGATCCCCTCCAAAAAAAGAGGGCCGGAGCATGAGCCCCGGCCCGTGGTGGTCTGGTAGGTGTTTTTACGCGGGCGCCAGCTCGATCCTCGCGGGCACCATGCCGCACCGCCCGCGCCCGGTGGGTTCCCCGTTCTCGTCCAGTTCATCAATCCACGCCGGGCATTTCCAAGGGACGCAGTTCCTCGACTCGTCCGGGAAGGGCAAGGGGAACAGGCAGCGGAAATTTTCGTAGGCTCTATCCTTCTTGAAAATGGTGTACCTCTCGGCCATAGCGTTGCTCCTCGGTGTTATGGTGTCGTGGGAGGGGTTACGCGGCGCGTTCCGCGAGCCAGGCGTCGCGCTTGGCGCGGCACTCCTCAAGGGTCGGCGCCGTGCAGGAGAACAATTCACCGTCCAGCGCCCGGTAGTCGTACTGGCACCTCTTGTGCGCCTTGCGATCCCGCGACAGGCGCGCGGGGACGGTGTACTCTTCATACTGTTCCTGACCGGGGCGGACGTTCTGCGGATTGAGGGACATATTGCATCTCCTGGGGGTTGAAATTTGGCAGCCGCAGCAGGACTCGAACCTACGGTGTCGGGGCCAAAACCCGATGCCTTACCTCTTGGCTATGCGGCTGTGTGGTGGCGGCGACAGGACTCGAACCTGTAACACTCCGGTTATGAGCCGGGGGCTCTGCCTATTGAGCTACGCCGCCTTGGTGGAGCCAACGGGGATCGAACCCGCAACCGGCGGCTTGCAAAGCCGCTGCTCTCCCGATTGAGCTATGGCCCCTTGTGGTCGGAGCGGCGGGGATCGAACCCGCGACTTCCTGCTCCCAAAGCAGGCGCGCTACCGCTGCGCCACGCTCCGATTTTTTGGCAAAAGAAAAGGCCCTCCGGGGAGTCGAAGGGCCGAAATGTCATGACAGGCTAGAACGCCGGGGCAACAAACTCCCACCTGCCAAACCGATTGAACCGGGAGTCGATACACTGAAGCCAGCGGCGCACGAACATGATGGTGCCCTTGGCATCGGCCAAGTAAATGTTCATGCCGTCCTCCCGCAGCGCGTATGCCTTGCGCTTGGCGGCGGCGAGGCTATCAGCCTCAATACGGATGGGATCGTCCTCAAACCACGAATTGTCACTGGCGCGGGAAACCTGATAGGTTGCCATTGTCCTCTCCTTCTTTGATTTTTGCTTCAATCCGGCCCGCAACGGGGGTTGCGAGCCGTCAGAAACAAAATTCGCTGTGGGGTTTCACGGGCTGCTCGTATCTGGCGTCCACCCGTGCGGCGCTCTCGTCGCCACCGCCCGCCGCCTCTCGGCCTGCGCTCTCGCAGAGCGCCATTCTTGCGGGAAACCCATGCTATTGGGCTGTTGTCTTGTTCTTCGTGATGCGATTCTGTGTGCTTCCCGCCCTTTTCGCGCCTCGTTCCAGCTTGCGGGGGCGGCTCTTTTCCGGCCCCACCGAGCTCGTAGTCCCGGCCTCCCTGCCGCGCAGGCGGTTGCTGCTGGTTCCTGGTTCGTGGCTACTTTGATCCGTGGATCGCGTTCGCCGCCATTCCCCGTTGGCAGCTCCATAATGGCAGAAATTCTGCTAGTGCGCAAGAAAAAAATAGCAGTTTTTCTGCTAGAGAAATATGGCGGGAAATGAATTGACTTTGGCTCAGTCGATCAGTGGGTAGGGAACGAGATGCGCTATGAACTGGTTGGCATTAGCGGACGCGCGCGTAGGTATCTGCGCTCTGGCAGGCGGAAAGTTGGGTATGTCGGCAATGGTACAATGGGTACTGCTGGATATTAATTAATAAGGTATGGTCTATAATCATGCCTTTTGCTATTGACTTTATCCTCAATATAAAAGTTTTTTATTTTAATTGATGAAAGAATATTATTTATAATCGGAGCAAATAAATTTTTGTATTGTTTTATATAGCTATACCTAATTTTTATAAATCCGTCATATACTGGAAGAATTATTGACGAAATAGATTCAACTGTATTTCCAAATCTCCTATCAAAAGAGGTGAGTATGCCGATTATGTTATCTATATGCACCTCTTCAATGTGAATACTGATTATATCTATCCCCATATTGTGCTTGGAGTTCAATTCTTTTGCGATAGCTACAGAACTCAATCTAAACTTAGAAAAATTTTCATCAGCAAATATTATATTATGTGTATATTCTTCCGTCTCTTTTGGGTTTGCCTTTTTTATACTTATACGGAAGCTGGCAACTTCTGATCCGTCCTCAAGGCGGCATACACTTCCATACAATACTTTATTATTTCTTTGATTTATTCCTGTTAGGGCTTCCGTCTTATTGTACGCCTGTGTCAATAGCTGGTTGGAAACTTGTCTCCAGCCTTTTGGCATTGTGAGTGAGATGCCGTAGCCAATGGTTTCCTCCTCACCTGACGAGGGGAAAACCGTAGCAGGAAGCAATAGCAGGAAGAAAAGTACTGATACGACTACTCTCATGCTACTGTTTGATTTTGGAGTACGGAATGACCAGAAACGCCTTGTTTTTCTGTGTGTCCAGTGAGCGCCTTTCCCTTTTCTGAGGGGGGAAACTCTGCGGGTACATCTATTTTCATGAGGCGTCCCTGCACCATCCCACACACATCGGACATGGAAACGCCAAGAGCTTGAGTCAGCAAAACAGCTTCCTCAATATTTAGCCGTTTGGGGTTCTCGTCATCGTTTCTCATTTTCCGCCAAGCGGTAGCGGCTGACTTTTGATGCGGCCACGCCATGCGCGCTAGCTGCGCATCATTGATCTGCCTTTGGGCGGCGATCTCGGATATAATCTGGACGAACATCCTTTCGTATCGGTACGCATCCATTTGTCTAATTCACTTTATTTTATGCACTTTTTCAACGACAGATTTTTTGCTTCCATCACTAGCAGAAATACTGCTATTATCCCCCGTAAGGAGCGACTATGGAACTCACTCTCGAACAGGCGTTTGAAGTTTTGAGGTCTAAGTGCGGGAACCATGTAGCCGCCGCCCGGTTTTTGGAACTCGCCCCAGGATATTACCGGGCGTTGAGGAATGGGCACTCGCGCATCAATAGGCGCATGGAAAACCTGATCATCCTCAAGGCCATGACCGCCGCCCAGGACTTGCCTGCCCCGGCCCCTGTGGAAAGCGTAAGCCAGCCGCAGCAAGCCGTCACCGGGTAAAGATGGGGGTGATTTACCATGCCGGACTATCAGAACATGTCGGCCATAGGGGCCGTGCGCCACGCCAAGGCCGTATCAGGCATGACGGTGGAGCAGATTGCCAAGGCTGCTGACATGCCCGCGTCCACCATACGCCACTATCTTGAGCGCAATTCGGGGTATGCACCCACGCTGGAACGCATCCCGATCTTATGCCGCGCCATGGGCAATGAGGTGATTGTCCAGTGGATCGAGGCGCAGCTTGACGTGCCGGAGGCTCCGCCCGCACGGAGCCGGGCGGAAGTTCTGACGGCCATGGCGCGCGCCGCTGCCTGCATGGGAGACGCGCAGCGCGTCCTTGCGGATAGCGAGGGCAGGGGGATTGATCCCGCCTGCGCGCGCGACGTGCGGAGCCTCCTCGGCGACGTGATCGCGGAATGCCGCCAAGCTCAGGCCAGCCTGGCCGAGCAAGCAAGTTACCGGGATATGACCGAGGTGGCCCCGCTTGCCTCGGTTCGACGCAATGCGCCGTGGTGGGGGAGGTTTTGGAGATGGTGAAATCCTTGGCTACCAGCAATTTTTGGGAAGTGGCGCTCAGAATGAGTGACGCCTCGCCGGTGTATTATCGCCACCTCGGCGACGCCGTTGACATCATCGACCCCGAAACGGGCGAGATGCAGTCGGCTCCCCTCAAGATTTTTCAGGCGCGGTACTGCACCCTGTACCAGCAGATGCCCGACAGCCTGCGCGCGAAGGCGCGGGAGGTGCCGAGCTTTCGAGAGTGGCAAGCAGGGCGCGGCCAGACGGGAGGGAGTAATGGATAGCCGCACACGCAAGAGGTATCTGGCGCAGGTCTCGGCTATGTCACACCTCCTGCAACGCCATTACAGCGCGTTGCCCAAAGGAAAGAGCTACGCGGACATCCTGAGCGAAGGAGTGGCCGCGGACCTCTCCCTCGGCCTTGAGGAGGTGCGCCGCGAGACCGTGCGGCAATGCGTAGTCCCTGAGCCTATCGTGGTTGACCTCGACAAGCTCCAAGCAGCGGATATGCCGCCGATGTCCGCAGATAGCCTGCCGCTCCCTAGCGATCTGTGGGGCATCGGGCGCGGCCTGCCTGTGGGGGATATGTGATGCAGGGTCTTGTGGTTGACCTCTTTGCGGGCGGGGGCGGCGCCTCAACTGGCCTTGCCTGGGCACTTGGGCGCGACCCGGACATTGCGATCAATCACGATGCCGAGGCGCTGGCGCTCCACGCTGCCAACCACCCGCACACCCAACACCTGCAAAACGACATCACGCGGGTTTTGCCTCTTGAGGCTACGGGCGGGCGAGAGGTGGCAATCCTCCACGCTTCCCCGGACTGCACCCATTTCTCGAAAGCCAAGGGAGGCAAGCCCCGTAGCCAGCACATCCGCGATCTGGCGTGGGTGGTCATCCGATGGGCCGAGGATACCCATCCGACTTTGATCACTCTGGAAAATGTGGAGGAGTTCCAGACGTGGGGGCCATTGGATCGGGACGGCCACCCCATCAAGGCGCAGGCCGGGCAGACCTTCCGGGAATGGACGCGCCGTTTGCGCCGCCTGGGCTATCAGGTGGAGTGGCGCCTGCTGCGCGCCTGCGATTACGGCGCCCCAACTACGCGCAAGCGCCTGTTCATCGTCGCCAGGTGCGACCGTGGCCGCATTGCATGGCCACGGCCCACGCATGGGGCCCCGGAGTCGCCAGAGGTGCAATCCGGCAAGCTCCTGCCTTGGCGCACGGCGGCGGAGTGCATTGACTGGCACATTCAGAGCCGGAGCATCTTTGACCGCGCAAAACCGTTGGCGCGCAATACGCAGCGCCGGATCGCTGAGGGCTTGCGGCGGTATGTATTTCAGGCCGTACAACCCTTTGTCATCTCCTACTATGGCGCTAAGGCCGAGAGTGATTTTCGCGGTCAGACGTTGCATCGGCCACTCCCCACCCAGACCACCGAAAACCGCTTTGGGCTCGTCTCGCCCGTGGTGATCACCAATACCACAGGCCACGCCCCGAAGTCCGTTGATACCCCGCTGCCCACCGTGACCACGGGCAAGCAGCAGCTTGTGGCCGGGGCAATCATCAGCCCCAATCATGTTGCGCCGAAGTATACGCCATTTCGCGGACAGGACATCAAGGGGCCGCTGCGTACCATCACGCGCGCGCCGGGTTTTGCCCTTGCCTCGCTGCGCACTGTGCCCTTCGTGCAACACGTCCAGCACGGAAGCGCTAAACACGGTGTCATGCCCGCCAACGAGCCATTGCGGACAATCACGGCATATCCCAAGGGCGGCGGCATGGCGCTCGTTGGCGCCACATTGGAGCGCGCAGAGGAGTCCGTGTCGGCCTGCGCCCCGTTTGTCGCCAAAAACTATGGCGGCGTCGTGGGGCATGATGTTGCCCGTCCCCTTGGCACGGTGACGACCATTGATCACCATTCTCTCGCTACGGCTTGCATGGTCAAATACTACGGCAACGAGCAGGGCGGCGTCCCTGTTTCCGCGCCGCTGCACACGATTACCAGCAAGGATCGGATGGGCCTGATCACGGCAACGCTTGAGGGCGTGGACGAGCGCGCGGCCCGGACAAGAGACTGGCTGCGCGAGTGGGGCGTCATCGGCCCGACGGACGAGCCCATCATCGGCCATGGCGCGGAGACATACCGCATCACTGACATCTGTATGCGGATGCTGGTCCCGCGCGAGCTTTACAACGCCCAAGGCTTCCCACCGGATTACAAGATCGACACGCCCTACAAGGGCAAGCCGATGTCCAAGACGGCGCAGGTGCGGATGTGCGGCAACTCTGTGCCGCCCGTCCTCGTTTGCGCGCTGGTGACGGCGAATGGCCCGCGCACATGGAAGGCAAATAAAAAAGCCCCGGTCCGAGGTTCCGGGGCAAAGGTGGGCAGCCGCCCGAACAAAAGAGAGTTGAGTATGAGCAAAACCACGCCCGGCGTCAAGTTTTACCCGCTGATTTTCAGCGGTGACATGGTATGGGCAATCAGGCAACGCAAAAAGACGCAGACCCGCAGGCCGTTGCGTCAGCAGCCCGTGGGGACGGTTATCCGTCTCGGGGATAATGAGTTCCGGGACGAGGAAAACCTCGTTTTCCGTCCACCCGTGCGCCCCGGAGATATTTTCTGGGGCCGGGAGGCATGGCGCGAATTGCCCGACGGCAGGATTGCCTACGAGTACGGCGGCGAGGTTTACCGCTGGCGCGTGGGGCCGGACGGGCGCCGCTACTACCTCTTGGACGGCTACCTGAGCAGTTACTGCCTCTGTACCACCAATGGGCCACGCTTTAGCCCGGACAGCCTCCCCGGCAAGTGGCGTCCGAGCATCCACATGCGCTTTGAGATCGCGCGCATCTTCCTGCGCGTGGAGGGTATCGACCTCGCGCGCGTACAGGACATCACTGAGGCCGACGTCAAAGCCGAGGGCATGGAAGCGGTGTGCCGCCGGGACTACTTCGCCTTTGTCTGGGATCGCCTGTACGGGGCCAGCAGCGATAACTCTTGGGAAAATAACCCTTACGTCTGGACATACACGTTCCGGCCAATCAGCGTTGAGGAGGCGTCAAAATGCGCGATTATGCCACAGTAGCCCCGCAATTCTGGTCGGGAGAGACCGGGCGCGCCCTTCGGCGGGCAGGCCCGAATACATTGCTTGTGGCCATGTACCTCATGACGACGCCGCACAGCAACGCCTTTGGCTTCTACTACATGCCTCTCATGTACCTTGCGCATGATCTCAACATGAGCGTTGGGGAAGCTGCTGAGGCTATGGAGTATTGCGTCAAGTCCGGGTTCTGCGAGTACGATTTCGACGCGGATGTCGTCTGGGTGCGCAATATGGCGCGGTTCCAGATCGGGGAAAAGATCAGCCCGAAGGACAATCGCGCCGCCTGGGTAGCGCGCGAGTGGGCAAAGCTCCCCAAGTGCGATCTGCTGGCCGAGTTCCGGGCGCAGTATGCCGAGGCTTACGGCATGGCCGATAGTCCCTCGGCAACGGGCGAGCAAGGGGGAGGGCAAGTCCCTTCCAAGCCCCTTGGCAAGCCCCTTCCCCACGAGTCGGGAAGCCCCTTACCAAGCCCCTTGGCAAGCCCCTCGGCAACGGGCGAGCAAGGGGAGGGGGTAGCCCCTCCCCCTGAACATGATCATGAACATGAACAAGATATTAAGAATATTAAAATACACATAGGGGAGACTGTGAATGAAAGACGCGCGCGTTCCCCAGAGCGCCGCGAGGAGGGGGGAGGGGACGCACCCGCGTCAGTCTCCCAGGATGATCCCGGCATGGAGTTCGTGGAGCTCCGGGAACTCTACAGCAGGCTAATGCGCGCCGAAGGCCCGCGAGCAGGCTTTGCCGAGTACAAGCAACTCAAGGCTGCCCGTCAGTGGCCTGGCATTGCGCGGATAGCCGAGGACATATCGGCCCGGAAGGAGGCAGGGGTATGGAGCCCAGGCTTTGAGATCGGCCTTGGGCGATACCTGCGTGAGCAGACATGGCTTGCGCCCGTCACTGGCCGCGCGCAGACGGCAGCATCCGCGCCGACGGAACACCAGCGGCGGCAGCAGGAATCGCGAGAATTGGCAAGGACACGACTGGCAATGCGCGAGAGTGAGCGGGAGGCGAAGAATGGAACGAGAAGCATTGCGTCGTAGGCTGCTCGTGCGCCTTATCGACGCCGAGATGGTCTATCGCACCGGGCGGAGCCAGGAAGAGCTTGCCCTGCTGGCGGACATCTTTGCCGACGATCTGGCGGGCGAGGATGCCGAGACCATTGACCGGGCCTTCGCCGCACACCGCCGGGGCAGCACACGCTTCCCGACTCCGGCCCACATCCTTGCGATTATCCCGCAATGCCGGGCGCAGCGTCACGACTACGCGGCCCTGCCTATGGAGGGCGAAGGCACGAGGACGCCGGGTATCGGCATGGTTGTGACCCGCGCCCTTCGGGGAGACATGGAGGCAAGGGAGAAAATGGCCCGCCTCATGGGGCGTGCAATGGGCGTTCAGGCGGTGCGGCAATGAGCATGGAGCAGGCAATGTTCCCCGGCTGTGAGCACCAGCCCCGGCGCAATGATACGCCCACGGGCTCCATATCGTTTTTCTTGTCCTGCATCCCCACGGCGCAGCAGCGGGCGCGGCACATGACCAAGGGCGGCTTCCACAGGACGTATAAATCAGAGGCGCAGGAGGCCAACGAGCGAACCCTGGAAGCCCTGATGCTCAAGTGGGTGCCCGACGAGCCGATGGACGGCACACTCCAACTGGCCTTTCAGGCGATCTTCCCCGTCCCAAAATCTGTGTCCGGGCGCGAGCGGGCGGCAATGCTGCGGGGCACGATAGGGCACACGTCAAAGCCCGATCTGGACAACCTCGCCAAGCAACTCAAGGACTGCATGACCCGTCTCCGTTTTTGGCGCGACGATAGCCAAGTCGCCCGCTGTATCATCGGCAAGGAGTATGGCGAGAGGCCGGGCTGGGTTGTGGCTGTTTCTCGGATCGCAGAGGAGCGCCGTCGGCGCAAGTGAGGCCAACATGGGCAGACTGACAGCCGCACAATGGGAGCAGGCGCGGGCCGATTACGAGGTGCGCGGCATAAGCCTTGGCGACGTGGCCCGGACATACGGCGTGGCAACCAGCAGCGTATCCCGCAAGGCAAGAGCCGAGGGCTGGATACAGGGCCGTTTGCAAGAGGTGGTCGAAAAAAAAGTCGCAGCCGTCAAGGAAATCGCGCAAATCGAAACGCAAACGCAAGACCTCCCGTTGCGTATGCGGCACACGATCCAGAGCGTGGTTGAGGAGCGGCTACAGGCCGAAGGCATGATTGCCGGGTGGGACGTGGCCATGGCCGTCAAGGGCACCGAGCTTGCCCGCGCGGCAACGAGCGCGCAGGAGCTTGAGACCTTGGCGCGCGCCCGGCGCCACCTTGACCCGCATCCTCGTGGCGCGGCTCCGGCCACGCAAAGCACGTCGGTCATCGTCAACCACCAGACCCAGGCCACGGCGGGAGCGGTAGCAACTGCCGAACCGCCCACGCCAAAAGCCGACGATGCCGTACGCGCGGCCTTGCGCGGCGATATGGCCGGGGACGAGGACTGATGCTTTTCGCGCGCGCCACAGATGCCGAGCGAGACGAGATACGCCGCGCCTGCGAGCAAGACCTGCTCGCCTTTACCGCGCTCATGTTCCAGGCCCGCATGGCGCAGCCCTTCCTCGTCAACTGGCACCATGAACGCCTGGCCGATGCCCTCATGGCCGTGTACCGGGGCGACATCCGCAATCTGCTGGTCACGATGCCGCCCGGTGGAACCAAGACTGAGCTTTGCGTCATTCATTTCATGGCGTGGGCCTTCGCCCGGAGCCCGCATTGCCGCTTTCTCCACCTCTCCGGCTCGGACGAGCTTGCAAGCCTCAACTCGGCCACGGCCAAGGAAATCATTGAGCTTGAGGAGTACCAACTGCTGTGGCCGCGCGTCATCCGGCGCGACACGCGCGCCAAAAAAAGGTGGAACATCGAGCTTTACGGCCACACGGCGGGCGGCGTGTACGCCACCAGCACGGGCGGGCAGGTTACGGGCTTTCGCGCGGGCTACATCAGGGCGGGGTTTTCCGGGGCGATCCTCATAGACGACCCGCTCAAAGCTGACGACGTGTGGAGCGCGGCCAAGCGTGAGCAGGCCAACCGCAAGTTGACGGGCACGATCCGAAGCCGCCGCGCGGACTCGGAACACACGCCCATAATCCTGATCATGCAGCGGCTCCACGAGGACGACCCGGCAGGTCACGCCCTCGCGGGTGATTTTGCCGTGGAGTTTGAGCACTTGGAGATTCAGGCAGTCCTGGACGAGGGGACAGACCACGAGCGCAGCTATTGGGAGCGCAAGGAGAGCCTTGCCAGCTTGCAGGCGCTACGCGACCGCGACCCGTACACGTTTTATGCCCAGATGCAGCAGAGGCCCACTCCTCCCGGCGGCGCCATGATCAAAAGCGACTGGATAGGGCGGTATGAGGCGCTACCGACGGGCAAGCATGACCTGTTGATTGTGGCTGACACGGCCCTCAAGACAGCCGAGCGCAATGACTACTCCGTGCTGTCCCTGTGGCTGTTTGACGGCGAGAGCGTGTTTCTGGCGGACGTGGAGCGCGGCAAGTGGGAGGCGCCCGATCTTTTGGAGCGCGCCAAGGCGTTCCTCCTGCGCCATAGGCCACGGAGGCCGAGCCAGTACAAGGTGCGCGGCGTAGTCATTGAGGACAAGGCCAGCGGTACGGGCCTCATACAGACCTTGCGGCGGGATACGGCCCTGCTGGACATGCCCATCATTGCCAAGCAGCGGAGCGCGGACAAGGTGAGCCGCGTCAACGACGTGCTGCCCTTTATTCGCGCGGGCCGCTTGGTTGTGCCCGTCTCCGCGCCGTGGCTTTCGGCATACCTGGGCGAGCTTGCAGCCTTCTCCCCGGCCATGACCCACAAGCACGACGACCAAGTGGACGTGACGGTGGACGCGCTCGACGAGTTTTTACAGCACGGCGGCGGTATGAGCCGGGGCATGGATCTTTCGTAGGGGGGGGAGGGTATCAATGGCACGGGTGCGGTTGCTGAGGGATATAATCACTGGCGAACGGTATTTCCGCGACCTTTCATCGGGCATGTGCTTTCGGCGCATAACGGGCGCGCTTGCGTGGCCAGTGGAGGACAAGCCCGGAGCCCTGATTGTCCTGGGCGAGACTCGCTCCACGCAAAACGCCCTCGGCATCGGGCGGCATGATGTCCATGTCCTTGAGGAGCGGACGCACGACGACGTTTCAATGCTGCTGGCCTACATGGGGCACATGGCCGACGATTGGCTTGTGCGGATATGGGCTACGCCCGTAGCGGACAAGCGGACATACATGCTGGACGATCTTGCGGCTGACATGCGGGCTATTCGCCGCATGGCTCCACGATACGCCGACCCACAGGGGTGGAGCGGCAAGGGGGAGGGGCTGATGCCGTTCTACCACGGCCTTGTCCAACGGCGCACCATCAGCGAGAAAACCCTGTTCTTCGGCGAGGGCAGTGAGGCAGCGGTGCAGATAGGAAAGTTGGATCCAGAAGACGCGAGCCGCAAGCCGACGGATTTCCCGGCGGCTGCCGCTCTCTTTTTCGCGCTGGCCGAGGTGGATGTCACGCCATACCGAGAGACGCGGGACCGTGAGGAGTACCTTTCCGGCCCCGCGGATCTCGTGGGGGGGTATTGATGACGGCGGACATGACCAAGAACAATGGCAGCTCCACGCCTTTGAATTCCGTACACCTGCGGAACACTAAGGAGATTGCGCAGGTATTCGGCGTCAAGGCCGCAACTGTCCGGCATTGGCGTGAGATGGGCGCGCCCATCGTGCTGCTTGGGAAGAAGTACCAGGCGAACTATCAAGACCTATGGCAATGGCTGAAAAGCCGCGCCATTGAATCCGATGCGGAAAATATGTAGGCTATTCGCGTGGGCGCATCCTCCGAAAGGAGGTTACTCCCATGAAGCACTTTCTCCGGGACGTGCTCGCCGCATTGGCGGCTGCCGTCCTTGCGGCTGTGGTGGTTCACCTGTTGAACCTCTAAGGCGCAAGTAGCCCCGGCAGGAGGTGCCTCTCCCACCGGGGCGCTGAAACTTGCGATTCCACAAATCGCGGGGGATGTGCCCCAGGGCGGCGGGGTGTGCAGCACTTCGCCGCCCTTTCGTTTTTGATAGGTTCGGAACGGCGTTTTGTCAAACTCCAAAAACCTGTCAAGTAGTCCCAAGTAGGTCCTAGGTAGGTCCTAGCTAGTCCCATAGGCACTTTCCCCAAATTGCCGTGCTACGCTCCGGCCCAAAAGCAGGAGCACTCCATGGCGCGTATCCGCTACCGCAAATCCCCCGGCGTTATCGCCTCTGCCGTCCTGATTGCCGCCTTCGCCGTTGGCGGCGTCGCCTGGTACGAGGCGGAGGAGGCCGCACAACTTGCCGTCTCCACGGTTGAGGAGTTCGAGGGCTATGTGCCCGAGGCCTACCTCGACCCGGCCGGTATCTGGACAAAGTGCTACGGCGACACGCGCAATGTCCGCCCCGGCGCCACCTACACTTTCGAGCAGTGCGCGGCGAGCCTCAACGAGCATCTTGCCGAAATCGTGCGCCCCGTCTTTCGCTGCATCCCCTCCCTCTCCAAGCAGCACAGCAAGGTACAGGCCAGCTTTGCCAGCATGGCCTACAACATCGGCTCCGGCGCGTTCTGCTCGTCCTCCGTGGCCCGCTACGCCAATGCAGGCGGATGGGAGCGCGCCTGTCGGCGCATGGCCCAAATCTACAAGACGGCCAAGGGAAAGGAGCTTCCGGGCCTGGTCAAGCGCCGCAAGGCTGAAAGCGAGATGTGCCTGCAAGGGCTCTCCGCCGCAAAGGAGGCCAAGCGATGATCGCCTTCATTACCCGCCTGCTTCCGTTCCTCGGGCCCCTCCTCGAAAAGATCACCGGCAAGGCCAACGGAAAGGCCGAGGAACTGCGCGCTCAGGCGGAGCTTGAGGAAATCAGGGCGTTCAAGGCCGGGCGCATCAGCCCGCGCTTTCTCCACCGCTATGCCTTGGTATTCATCTTCTCCTTTTTCGCGGCGCTGCTTCTGGCAAGCCTCTTTTTCCCTCAGTGGATAAACCGCCCAGACTTCGGGCAGTTCAGGGATTTGCTTGACCTCGGCTCGGGCATCCTGCCCTAGGAGGCGTGTTGTGGATCAGCATACCGCAGCCATCTCCGTCACGCTGACCCCTTACTTTATCGGTCTGCTCGGGGTTTTGTGGGCGATTGTCCTGGGCTTTGGCGCGTTTTGGCTCAAGCGCCTGTCCGACAAAGTTGACACCCTCATCGTCCACAAGGAGGGCTGCCTCATGATTTTTGCGGACAGGGTGGATAACGCCAAAGACCATGCCGAGCTTTTCAAAAGCCGCAACGACCACGAGCGGCGCATTGTGAGCATTGAGACGCGCCTGAAGGTACTTGAGGAGCGTAAAGGCTGATGGACGCCTCGCAGTCGTACATCCCCGCAGACGTGGCGGATGATACCCCCCAGAAGCAGGACCTCGACATCGAGGCTCTTGCCAACAGGCTGCACGACGAGTGCGACGCTGCGCAAAAAGCCCGAAGCATGGTGGAGCTCAGGTGGTTGGATGATCTGCGCCAGTACCGCGGTGTTTATGACCCGGCCACCGCGGAGCGCCTCAAAAAGTCCAAGCGGAGCCGCGTGTTTTACCGCATGACCACGAGCAAGGTGAACACCATGACGGCGCGGCTCATGGATCTGCTGTTCCCCTCCCGTTCCAAGAATTGGAGCATCGACCCTACGCCCGACCCGCTTATCCCCGACGACATCATCATGGACGAGCTCGCGGAAGAGATCGCCCCTGCCGCTGGGCAGCTCCTTCAGGAGAAAATGGCGGAGCTCACCGCGCAGAACATCATCCCCGACCCGTGGGCCATGCAGACCTTGCAGATGCAGGCGTTCCAACAGGCGGCCGCCCAGTCAAATACGCCGGAGGCCCGTATCCGCATTGCCAAGGAACGCTCGCAGGCCATGGAGCGTGTCATCGACGACCAGCTCAAGGAGTGCAACGCCAACGGCCAGCGCCGCCCAAGCTGGCCGCAAAACTGCCGGCAGGTCATCAAGTCCGCCTGCCTGTATGGCATGGGAATCCTCAAGGGGCCGCTGGTGGAGCAGGTGGAGACCAAGCGCTTCGCCCCGGCCAAGGGACTGGACGGCAGGGTGACATGGCGGGAGCAGGTGGTCTCCAAGGAGTACCGCCCGTACCACGAGGCCGTCTCGGTGTGGGACGTGTTCCCCGATCCGGGCGCCCGAACGCCCGCGGAACTGCGCTATGTCTGGCAGCTCCACATGATGACCGACCGGGACGTGCTCGAACTCAGCAACTTTCCGGGATTCGTGGGCGAGCGCATCAAGGAATACATCCGGGAAAATCCCGAAGGGGACGCCCAGCTCACCTCCTGGGAATCCCAGGTGCGCGAGCTCAACGACGACAATCTCAGCGGCGGGGCGCAACTGCTCAACCGCTACCGCGTCTATGAACGCTGGGGTTTCCTCTCCGGCGCTGACCTCGCGGCCGCGGGCGTGGAAATTCCCGAGCAGGAGCACGGCAACGTCTATCCTGCCTCCGTGTGGATGCTTGGCGACCGCATCATCAAGGCGATGGTCAATCCGCTGGAAGGCATCGACATCCCCTATTTCTTCTACCCCTACCAGCAGGACGACACCAGCTTTTGGCCGGAAGGCATTGCCTATCAGTTACGCGCGCCCCAGGCGGGCATCAATTCCGCCGTGCGGGCCATGCAGGACAATGCCGCGGCATCTTCGGGCCCTATTTACGGAGTCAACCTCGCCTATCTCGCTGACGGGGACGATCCGCGGGAGATGGAGGCCAACAGGCTCTTCCTGTTCAACAAGCACGGCGAATCCATCGACAACCTGATGAAGGCCGTCACCGTGCCGTCGTGCATTGAGCACAACCTCACGCTCACGAATTTCTGGCAACAGGGGGCGGACGAGGTGTCCACGCCCCGCTTCAATCAGGGCGACGGGAATATCGCGGGTGCAGGGCAAACGGCCAGCGGTCTCTCCATGCTCATGGGTGCCGCCAATGTCCTGCTCAAGGACCATATCAAGGACTTCGATGATTGCATCGTAGGTCCGTTCATTCGCGCCATGTTCCGCTGGAACATGCAGTGGAACGAGCGCGACGACATTAAGGGCGACTTTGAGGTCGTGGCCTCCGGCTCGCAAAGCATGGTGGCAAAGGAGGTGCGCGCACAGCAGGTGCCCGCCCTCATTACCTACATGTCCATTCCGCAGTTCGCACCGTACATCCGCGCAGAAAAGCTGCTGGAAGTGGCACTGGAACAGACTGATCTGCCCGCCGAGCGCATCCTTCGCACCGAAGAGGAGGCGGAACAATACCAGCGCGAGCAGCAGCAGGCGCAGGCCGAGGCCAATGTGCAGGCGCTGATGTCCGCGCTGGCGAGTCAGGGCATGAGCCGGGAGCAAATCCAACAGCAGATGCTTCTCTCGCTCGCACAGTTATCGGCAGCGGCAGGTGGCGGCGCGCCCCGGCAATTAGGGCCGGGAATGGGGGCGGCATGAGCGATCTTCGGACCCGCAAATCTTCGGCAATGAAAGACCTGTCCGCAGCGGCAAAGGGTACTCTGGACGCCCTTGCCGCCCTTCTGTCGGTGGAGATCGACGAAGGCCACGAGGAAATGGAGGCGGCGGACAACAACCAAAAACTGTGGAGAGCGCAGGGCCGCGTCATTGAGGCGCGGGCGCTGCTCCACGAAATCAACTCGCTCCGCGGAGCAAGGTAAAGGGGGAAACCATGAGCCAGATGCCAGAAGAACTCAACCCGCAAGGAGCGGGGACAGGGGAACCGGGCGCAACGCCGGAAGAACTGGAACAGCAGTTTGACGCAGGCTTTGACATGCCGGGCGAGGGAGAAACCACGCCGGCCGGTCAGGACACAACGCCGGGCGACACGCCGCAAGCTCTGCCGGAAACCGAACCCGCGCAGTCGGGGCAGCAGGAAGAGCCCGAGCTGGCGCCGCAGGTTCAACTGCAGCCGGAACCTCAGCCCGCTCCGCAACCACAGCCAGCGCCGGAGCCTGTTCAGCAGCCGCAGTCCGAGGAGCCGAAGCAGCTTGAAACCGTGCCCGAGGAGCTTGCCGAAGAGCTCAAGGAACTGGAGGCAATCTCCCCCGCTGCTGCCAAGCTGGCAATGGAGGACAGCGCCGAGGGCGCGGCCGTGCGGGAACGCCTGACCAATTTCGGTGCGGCCATGGCGCAGGACAGGGCGGAGTTCGTGCTCGCCCAGAGGGCGCAAGCCCAGAAGGAGGCGACCGCCGAGGCCGAGCGCTACGCGGCAGCAGTGCGGACGCACAATGACAACTTCCTGGGCACCATCAAGCGCGAGCTCCCGGACTACTACGCCTTGGTCAATGACCCGGCGCGCAAGGCCGAAGCCGCCAAGTACCAGCAGGATGTCTATGACTGGATCGGCAGCAAGCCCTACGCGGAAGCGGCGCCACTCATGGATATCGCAAAGAGCGGGCGCGACGTGAATCAAGTCGTGTCCCTCCTCAAACAATTTGAGAGCGAACGCCGGGGCGGAAAGGCCAAGCCCGACCCGACGGGCGCTCTCGCTGTTCCTGGCAGGGGCGCGCCCACCGCGCCCGCCGGTATCGGAGACAAGGACGACTTCGATGCAGGCTGGGGTTTGGAGTAATCGTCCACTGTTGAGGGTGAAATCATGCCTCCCGTTACGACCACAGGCGACATTTCCTACCGCACCGCGGGCTACATCGCCAAAAAGCTCCTGGAGCGCGCACAGCCGCTGCTGATCGTCTCCCAGTTCGGGCAGTCCAAGCCGCTGCCCAAGAACGCGAGCAAGACCATCAAGTTTCGCCGCTACGAGCATCTTTCGGCGCAGCCCAAGGCGCTCATCGAAGGTGTCACGCCGCAAGCGTCCAAGCCCACCTTCCAGGACTACCAGGCGCAAATCCAGCAGTACGGCGACTATGTGGAACTGACCGATGTGCTCACCGACACCCACGAAGACCCGCTCATCCCGGAGTTCTCAGACATTCTCGGCGAGCAGGCGGCCGAGATGATCGAGCGCGTCACCATCGGCGCGCTCATGGGTGGCACGAATGTCTACTTCTCCGGCGAAACGGGTGGCACCCTCGCAACGTCGCGCGCGGGCGTCAACAAGCCGCTCACCCTGTCGCTTCAGCGCCGGGTTGTGCGTGGCCTCAAGCGGCAACTCGCGCAGCAGATCACGGCCGTTGTGAGCCCGTCCCCCAACTTCGCAACCTTCGCCATCCCGGCCTCCTATGTCGCCGTGTGCCACACCGACCTCGAGGCCGACATCCGCGAAATGCCGGGATTCGTACCCACCGAGAAGTATGGCAGCCGCGTTGCCATGCGCGGTGAGATCGGATCCGTGGAGGGCGTCCGCTACTGCACCACGACGCTCATGGAGCCCTTCCTCGATGCCGGGGCCGCGCCCGCCGCTGGCGAATCCGTGGAGAGCAATGAGGGGGCCTGCGCCGATGTGTACCCCATCTTTTTCCTCGGGAAAAACGCCTTCGGCAACATCCCCTTCGCCCGCGCGGCAAAGAACGGGCAGTCGCCCATCATGCCCATGGTGCTCAACCCCAATGTCCCGCGTGGCGGTGACCCGCTCGGGCAGCGCGGCTCCATCGGCTGGAAGGCGTCCCACACCGCCCTTATCCTCTATGACTTTTGGATCGCGCGGGCGGAAGTCGCCGCGACCAAGCTGTAAAAGGAGGTTTCAATGCCCGCACCACAGAAGACGAGCGCGCAGCCCGAGCAGGGCGCGCCCACGAATGAGCAGACAGCCAGCGTGGAAGCCAAATACAAGGCTGAACTGGAAGAGCTCAAGGCCCACAATGCGCGCCTGCTCAGGGAGGCCGAGGAAGCCAAGGCACAAGCCCAGCAGGCCGAAAAGCAAGCCGAGGAGGCGCGGGATGAAGCCGAAGCCTCCAAGGCTCGTCTGGCCGAGATGGACGCCAAGGCGGACGCCGAAGCGGCCCGGCAGGAAGCCCTCATTGCCCGGCAGCTCAATGAGCAGCGCCGCGTGCGGATCAGCATCCCCTCCGGGCGCGACCCGTCCGAGCGGGCGCCCGTGCCCGTTGCCGTGAACGGGCGCGAGTTCCTGATCGTCCGGGACAAGGAGGTGGACGTTCCCCAAGCCGTGCTCAATGTCCTCGACCTCGCCAAAGAGCGACAAGCGGATATTCAGGAGGTCAACGGCCAGGCGCAGGTCACCTTCCGGGAGGCCAACCGCTTCTCCTACAAGGTCATAGGCTACGTTGACCCCAATACCGGGCAGCTTGTGGGGCAGTAGCCATGCAGGCGGGCGTCATTCTTCGGCTGGTTTCCGGCGCGCTGCAAGACCTTGAACCGGGGCTTGAATCGCGCTGGCCGTGGGAGAGCCAGGGGGGCCGCATTGGTCTTCTGGACTTTCTCAACGCCGCCAAGCGGGAAATCGTGTTGCAGCGTCCCGACCTCACGGCGGTTACTGGCCCGGTGCAGCTTGAACCGGGAATGAGGCAAAGGCTGCCCTCGCGGCGCTACCATAACGCCGAGAAGGACGCCACGATGCTTATCGACCTCACCCGCAACATGGGGGTGGACGGGGAGCATCCCGGCCCCGCAATCGTGTCTGCGCAGATGGACATCCTGCTTGCGTGGGCACTCCCGGACGTGACGGGCTGCGTGGTTGAGAACTACGCCTACGACCGAACCGTGAACCGCGACGTGTACTACGTCTATCCCGCCGTAACCCCATGCTGCGATGTATGGGTGGAGGCAACGTACAGCACGGCGCCGGAGGTGATCACCTGTTTCACCCAAGACATCGGGCTCCCGGACGAATACGCCGCCGCCCTACAGCATCATATGCTCGCGGGCGTCCTTTCCGGGGATAACGAGTCCAGCAATGCGAGCAAGGCCGCGTACCATCAGCAGATGTTCGCGTCTCTGCTCGACATAAAAACCAGTGTGGATGTCTCGTGGCCCAAGGCAAAAAGCTCCATGGTAGGGGGCGCATCGTGAGCTCACGAATGACAGACCTGAATGTGCTTGTCCCGCGTGTTTTGCCGCAAGTGCTCCCCTGCCCGCGAAGCATGGCTATGGACGCCCTGCAAATGGTGGCCGTGGACTTCTTCAAGGAAACGGGGGCGTGGCGCGCAACCTTCCAAGAAAGCGTATGCGCCTGCGAAACGGTTATCGCTTTCGCTCTTCCCCGTGATGCCTTGGTGGCGCAGGTTCTGGCCCTGTACCTGGACGAGAGCAAGGTTGACGGCTCCCGGTTCCAGGCAACCACAAGGGAAATCACGCTCAAGGATGCCCCGCAGCATGGGGCGTTCGCGCTCGTGGAAGCATCGTTGCGGCCAGTACGGCGCGCAACGGCGCTCCCCGAGGAGCTCATGGAGGAATGGGGCGACATCCTTTCCTTCGGCGCGCTTGCCAAGCTCAAGAGCATGAGCGGGAAAAACATCGACTGGAGCGACCCCAACGGCGCGGCGACCTTCTACCAGCTCTACATGGAGGGGGTGGGCAAAGCCAAGGAAAGGCAGCTCCGGCGTCGCTTCGGGAGCGGAGTTCTGTACGTCAACATGGGGGAGTAGGAGGATACCATGGAGAAACTTCCCATGGTCACGGTAACCGCGCGGATCATGGATCAGCGCGGGCAGCCTGTTCCAAAGGCGCGGATCACCATGCGCCTGACCACCGTGGAGAGGTACTGCGGCATCGTCGTCCCGCGCACGGTGGAGGCCATGACCGACAAGGACGGGCTCGCCAAGCTGCGCGTCTGGCCCAATGCCCGCGGTACGGAGGGCAGTGAATACCTCGTGACCATCAGCTTTGCGGACGCCTGCCAAAGCCGGTGCCTAAACCACCCCTCGGCGAACCTGCCGCCCCTCCAGAGCCAGCGTTTCCGCGTCGTGGTACCAGACGCGGATTGCAACCTTTGGGACATCGCCGAGCTCCCGCCCTATGAGGTGCGGGGCTCCGGCCAGGTCATCACGGAAGAGGTGGCCGCCTTCGCCTCGCAGGCATCCAATGCCGCCGACCGTGCGGAGAATGCCATGGAATCCGCTGGCAGTATCCGCGCGTCGCTGGAAGGGCTCGCGGGCAAAGCCGAAGTTGCCAAGAAGGCAGCCCAGGCCGCGGCCAAGGAGTCCGGGGTGCACGAGCGTCACGCAAGGGAGCTCGTGGCCGAGTTCGACGATAAGGTGTGCCATTTCCAGAACACCGTCATCCAGCAAACGGAAAAGACGGCTCACCGCATGGTGCATGAAGGGCGCACCTGCATCACGCAGGAGACTTCGACCTCGCTTGCGGCGATTGAGAAGCGGACGGGGCACTCCCTTTCCGACATCAGCAGGGCCGCGAGCGACGCCCAGCATACGGCGACGGAGACCATCAAGACGGCGAAGAATATCGCCCTGGAAGAGATAAAGGGTGCGAAGGAAAACGCGCTCTCCGAGGTGAAGGAAGAGGTTGCCCTCGCAAATGAGGACTTCGACGCCATCTTGGAGCGGGCCGTCAGCGCCGCCAAGCGCGCGGGATGCTCCGCCGCCTCGGCCGCCAATTCCAAGACCGACGCTTGCGCTTGCGCCGAAAGGGCGGAACGGGCCGCGCTGAGCCTTGAGAGGGCCAACGGGGATGCCATGGCCGCGGCGGAGCGCGCAACCTCTGCGGCGGAGTGTGCCAAGGCGGACGCGCAGCTGGCGGAAACCGCGGCCAATACCTCCTCGCAGCAGGCGGAGAACGCCAAGGCCGCGGCGGATGTGGCAACGCGGCAGGCTGCGCTCGCCAAGGCAAGTGCGGATGCCGCGGCCCTCAGCGCTGAAACCGCGCGTGGTGCAGCCGTGAGCGCCCAGGAGAACCGTGAGCACGTCGATGAAGTCGTCCGCGACCTCGACCAGGCCATCCTGGACGCCGCTGCGGGCATCGTCACCGACGAAATCGTGGATGCGGCCACGGCCAAGGCAACGGAGGATGCCAACGCAGCAGCAAAAGCCGCCCAGGATGCCGCGGCGGAAGCGGCCGCGTCGGTGGATACCTCGCTTGCGTCCCAGGCGCTCGCAGCGGAATCCGCCGCTGAAGCTGCCGATGCGGCCGCAAGGGCCGGGGAGTATGCGTCCAAGCTGAAGGACAAATACGACGCCGAGGTGACGGTGGCGCTTATGGCAAAGCAGATCATAGACCTGTCCGACAGGCTGACGGCAAGCCAGCTCGCGGGCCTTGAGGCGTGCACCGCCCTTGGAGAACTCAAGATTGAGGTTGCCGCGCTTTCTGACCGGGTGACGGGCATGGAGCTCGCGGCCGTGAATTGACCATGCCCGGCAGGCTATTCCCCCGTCTGCACGGCATGGCCTCCGGGCGGGGGCCAGAACCCGCCCGGTATCAAACCATATAAGGAAACAACCATGAGCCAGAATATCCCTGACGAAAGCCAGACCCCCACGGAACAGCCCACCAGTGCGGCCCTTCTGGGGAAGATGTCCGAAGCCATTGAGGTCCTGCTTGCGGCGCAGGAGAAACTGGTGAAGGTGGCCGCGGATGTTGCCAAGCACACGACCGACCCCAACGCCCACGGCGCCGCGACCCTCGCCAACATACTCAAGGCCATGCCGAAGCCAGTCCTTGAAGATGGCATGTTCAGCTTCAAGGATGCGGACGGCAACGACCTCATTTCCCCGGTGAACCTTAAGGGGGACACCGGGGAAAAGGGAGAAAAGGGAGACGACGGCGCCAAGGGCGACAAGGGGGATATGCCCGACCACCAGTGGAACGGCACGTCACTTCAGATTCAGAAGCCCGACGGCTCCTGGGGCGAAGAGCAGAATCTTCAGGGGCCCAAGGGCGAAAACGGCTCCGACGGCATTGATGGTGCGCCGGGGCTGGCGCCGGAGCACCAGTGGGAAGGCACGTCACTCAAATTCAAGAATCCTGACGGTACTTGGGGTGAGGAGCATGACCTTCAGGGCGTGAAGGGCGACATGCCGGATCATGAGTGGGAAGGCACGTCACTCAAGGTTCAAAAGCCCGACGGCTCTTGGGGTGAACCACAGGATCTCAAGGGCGAGAAGGGCGACCCAGGCTCCAGCCTCGGTTTCAATACCTTCACCCGATGCACATGCCCTGCTGCCAGCTCCACGAAGATGATCAATGTCGAGGGGTTGACGCTGGTTCCGGGTGCCACCCTGCATGTGGCCTTTGATGAGGTCAACACGGCGGAGGAAATCTCCCTCGCGCTGAACGGCGGGGAATCCAAGCCCATTCTCTATCAGGGGCTGTCGCCGGAAGTGGGGATGCTCGCCAAGAACCAGATCTATTCCCTCATGTATGACGGGGATGTCTGGCAAATCATTGCGGGCATGTCCCCTGACCGCATCGGGCAAACCAAGTGGTTTGAGGACACGCGAGAGCGCCCCGGGTATGTCCCGTACAACGGCACCGCCATTTACAACTTCTCGGCCCTATGGCCGCAGATGGCCGCATACCTCGCAACCCCATACGGGCAGGAGCGTCAGTTCGAGAGCTTTTCCGAGCGAGAAGCGGCCCATGTGGCCGTCTGGCACACCCTGGCCTCCGGCGCCACCGTCGGCTGGAACGGTCTCGGCGGCGTTTCCAAGTATTTCTATGACCCCGATAACGACATCCTGTACATGCCCGATTTCCGGGGCATGATCCCCACCATGGCCGGGGACGGCGTGGTCGCTCCCAGCATGGGAGAGAGCATGGGGGACGGGATTCGGAACATAATCGCCGGTGCCTGGTCGTCCAAGATATGGCGACGGAGCGTTAATCTTTACGGTGCCTTTTACGACCCCGACAACTCCGATGA
>NZ_JAAKEK010000005.1:0-224740 GCF_011039155.1 Desulfovibrio sp. ZJ746
TGCGGCCGAACGCCTATGCAAACCCTGCTTGACGGGAAAAGGCTCTGGGAGGAAAAGGTCGGACAGATGAACTAATCGGACAGGGAAAACCACCAAGACGGAGAAACCTGTCAGATCAAGTCTAAACAACTACAGATCATATCACCTATAAATTATAATTCCTTTTTCTTTCTTTACTCCTGATATAGCTTACGCCAAGTGCGCCCCTTTTACGTGTCGCGGAGAGCTGTCCGCAAGTCCCTCCACCTGCTCCCACCGATCCCATAACCGCGTATTTCGTTCCATACCCCTGTCACCAGCATAGCCAAAAGCATAGGCTACCGCTCGCTCAGCATAACGCCGCCAGTTGCGTCCCGGACCTCTTTCACGGATAGAGGGTGCACAGGCGCGGATAGTTTCTTCCACTTCATCTTGTCTGTAGCCGTTGGAGCGGAGACGGAGGGCAATCATAGCATCCATCCGGGAGAAATCCTCAACGGTGATATGCTCCCGGATGTCTGCCCAATGCTTGAAATACGCAAGCTGGGGGTTACTCGTCTCTTGTGCGTGAATGAGTGGCGGCAGATTTACCTGCGGTGCCCTGTGCTGCTGGGCCATGGCCAATGCCTGCTCAATCTTTCGCGCTTCTATCAAGGCTTTTTGGCACTCCTGCTTGACGGCATAACTCAGGTTGACGCTAGGGAAAGTTCCGTCCTTGCGCTCATGCTTTAGCTTTCGGTTCTCAAAGCCTGGAGCACGATGCGGATGATACGGCTTCCGGGAATATGGGGGGGGTCTGGCCTTGCCTGCATCCTCATACATGACGGCATAAAACAGATTAATCGGTCTGTCTTGGGTTTTCAGCCAGTCAGAAAAGCGTTTTGTCCGTCTTGGAGGGAACGCTGCTCTCAGGTTATCCCGCAGCTCTTTCCACTGCTCGACATGTTCGATTTTCAGGCAGTGGCGGCCGATAATTAAAAACGGCACTCCATATTTGGCAATCCTAGCCGGCTTTTCCCAGCGTTGCCTGGCCTGTTGTCCCTTGAGGCGGTTCACCTCACCCTTGGCTTTTTCCTCAAGCTCTTTCTTGGCTGCCCTCTCGGCCCTTACTGCGCCCCGGTACATCTCCCATGCGGGCCGCTGGGCCGGATAGGGCGGCTCAGGCGCGGGACTGGTGGCTCCGTCCTCGTACTCTCCGGCCACAAATTCGCCCAGCCGTTTGCATAGCTTTCCCATGCTGAACGCGCGATCAATCGAGGATGCCTTGATCGCTTGCTCCCCGACCCAAATGATTGCGCCGGAACCTTTCTTTTCAAAACGTAATCCGGCCTTTTCCAGACCGGCATGTAATTCGGCTCATGACTGTGCGTTTTTGATGAGGTCATGGCCGCGCTCCTATGTGATCCTCTGTGCGGATTTCTCACCGGTCGCGCGCTCAAAATCCTGGGCTTTCGGGGTGGGCTTTACGCAGGGGCCAAGGACTTTTCTTTCGGCCAACTCGCCTTCTTCCGTGTACACAAATGGGGCGTTCGCCAGCTCTGACCAGCATTGTTTCTTCTCGATGAACGCCTTGATTTTATAGGCCTCCCTGATGTCAAAGCCGTTGTTGTGCGCACTACTTTCAAGGTTTCGGGATGCACACGATTCACGGCGATATGGACGTGATAATTTCGCGTATCGCAATGCAGACCGTAGATGGCCTGATGGTCTTTCAAGCCCATCTTTTCCAAAAAAATATCCACAAATTCATCAACTTGGGCGCGCGTGTTATGCTCGCCTTCGGGCCAGGAAAATACCCAGTGATTGACCGGCATTTTGCTCCTGACGGTCTCCCTCGCCAGAGCGATCATTTCCAGCTTTTGCGCCGTATGAGTGTCGGTTATGAAATTGCGATACCCGGCGTGTTCGATCTTTTCCCCGCTATTTCTCACTGAGGGATTGCGGATATAGTCCACCGAGTCACCAATCTGCCACTCCTTGGGCTTGGTGTTTTTTGTGTACTTAATTTTTTGACTATCATGGGACACCTGGCCTGTTTTTCAAGCCCTCAAGGGCTTCGTCTCGCCCGGGTGACTGACAGCTTTCTTGCTCGCCTTGATGCCTCATTGCCTCTCATGCCTTTTCGCCTTTCGGGTGCGAGAAGCGCAACGCCGAGCGCCATTGGGGAGTCAGGAGGGGCGTGCCCCTTTTGCAAGATGACACCAGTGGGGAGCACTGGTGTCATCTTGCCACGGAGAACCCCTGACGTGCAGTGGCTTTTTTGCAGGGGGGAAATTTTTTGTTTATGCTCGCCTCAATCTTTGAGAAAGGAGGCACAGCCGCGGGGAAAATCGGAAAAATCAGCCCGGAGCAACTGAGGACGGCCCAAAAAATTTTAAGAGAACTGCCGGTGAAGGATGCTCGCTGCTCCCGCGAGGAAGCGGCGGCATTTCTTGAAAAGGATCTCAAGCGGGCGTTCAGGAAAGGCTACACTCCAAAAGAGCAATGCGCCCCTTGAAAAAGGCCGGTATCATCCACCCGGAATGATTTATCGCCCGCTCTCAGGAACCCGGAATAGAGGAGGTGAAAAACAGGGAAGTAGGGTCTGAGAAACAGAGTCACAGCAGTAAGAGAACCAACACCGTCCCATCCCAGAAAACCGAGGCTGACGAGGCAGCAAAAGAGGGCACTACCACAAAAGAGATTGAGACTAAGCCCAAGCTGAAACCCGAGCCGATTCGGTATGGGACGTTCCCGATAATCCCGGACACACCCATAGGAGAGCTGTAACTGAATGCCCCCATCTCGCCCCTCGAAAATCGTAAGGACGGCATGGGAAAAGCCAAAATTTTCCTTGCCCTCATTGACGCTCCTCGAAAGTGGAAAGAGGAAATTTTGTTTGCTGAAAACGCTATCTCAAAGCCTAACGTTTATATCACTTAAAAACTGTGCATCGGGACAGGCGCCCCATGACATACACCCATTTTTGCTCAAAGAAAAAAGCAGGGCATTGTGGCCATAGCCGCAGCGCCCTGCCCGTGAAAGTGGGGGATTTGAGTATAAGAAACAGCTCAGTTTTTGTTCACACTCTGGCTCCGTAGTTCGTCAAGATAGTCGGCCCATTTCTGAAGCATCTCACGCCGCTTATCAAGATAAGACGCATGGTTGTAGGCATCCCGGACGGCGTTTTGCTCCTTGCGGGCAAGCTGGGCCTCGATGATGTCGCCGTCAAAGCCCCGTTCCAGTTTCTTCTCGTTGAGAATGGTGGAAAACATGGCGCGAAAGCCGTGAATAGTCATTTTTTCCTTGCCGAAACCCCTGCGCCGAATGCCGTTTAAAAGCGCCATATCGGAAATGCACCTGCTTGCCGAATGCCGACCCGGAAAACATAAGTCCCCGGAACCAGTGAGGAGATGCAGTTCGCGAAAAAGCCTCACCGCCTGCGTGGGCAATGGAATGGTATGGGCGATTCGCATCTTCATGCCGCCGCCATCTTTTGGATTTTTCTGCCTGCTTGCCGGAACTGTCCAGAGCGCCTTGTCCAGCTCAATCTCTGACCACCTGCCGCCTCGCAGCTCGGCACTCCGCAACGCCACACAGGAAGTATCTTGAGCGCATAGCTGAAAATCGCATCCCCTTGGTATTCATCAATACAGCGCAGGAGGTACCCCACGGCGGTCGGGTCTGTCATGGGGCGTAGTGTTTTGTCCTGATGGGCTTGAGGACTTCCTTCAGACCGTCCGCCGGATTGAAAACGATATAGCCGCATGTCCTGGCAAAGGGGCAGATCTGTCCGGCAGTCCCGGCCAGCTTGTGCGTCGTGACCGAGTGGCCAGCTGCCTCGACAGGTCTGATGGCAGCCAGAATGTCGCCCGGAGCCAGCTTGGAGATGGGCTTATCGCCAATTCTTTCGTTGAGCGCGTTTATAAGCCAGAGCTTTTTCTTGATAGTGGAGGTAGCATAGGAGTCCTTTTTCGTGGCGAACCATTCCTGCGCCACAACAGCGAAGGTCAGCGCCTGTTCCCTCGCGGCCTCAACAGCCTCTTCCTTGGCGGCTTTCTTCTGCGCGCCGGGGTCAATCTCGCTGGCGAGAAGTTCCTTGGCCTTGTCGCGTTTCCTCCGGGCTTCTTTCAGGGACACAGCGGGATACGCGCCGAAGCTGAGCGTCTTTCGCTTGCCGCCAAAACGGTAATCCATCCGCCAGAGTCACGCACCTGGCGCGGAAAGGTAGAGGTAGAGGCCCTCAGAGGCGGCGAGTTTGCGGGAACCGTCAGACTTCAAATTCCTGAGACTGGTGTCGGTCAATGGCATTGCGCAAATCCTCTGCTGTCATGGGTTTGCAGGGTGACGGTATTCTTCTGGTCGAGCTTCCTCAGTTTCCGCAAATACCGTCGCAAATACCGCCATTTTTGCGATGCGTCCCTGGGTTTCACGACACCTTGTTGGACGTACTATCAACCAAAAAGCCAAGTCCCGCGAGGCTTTTTCACACCTTGCGGGACTTGGATGGACTCATCCTTGGTGCCCGGAGCGGGGGTCGAACCCGCACAGCCGATGGCCGAGAGATTTTAAGTCTCTTGTGTCTGCCTGTTCCACCATCCGGGCGTGTGGGTTGAAAATCAGTCGGGCGCGTCTGTAACGTCCTCGGCGGGGGCCTCTGCGGCGATGACCTCGACCTCATGCCGGGCCGCGTCCGCCGGGGCTGCGGCAGGCACCGGCCATTCGGCCTCCTGCCAGACGCCCTTCTGCACCCAGAAAAGGTGCATGCCCGCGAGGCTCTTGTCCAGGGCGAGCAGGCGCCCGGTGATGCCCACGGGCAGGATGGCGGCGACCCGGGCTGCGATGCCGCGGAACGTCTCAAGGTCGACGGCTTCAAAGGCGCACTGGCAGCGCAGCATGTCGCCCAGGGGCGTGAAATCCAGATGCTCGCCCCCGGCGTCCTGCAAAAGGCCCTCCAGCCGGACCATGAGCACCGCTTCCGCCTCCAGAAGCTCCTCGTAGGTCAGGCTGTCGGCATAGGTAAAACGCGCGAAAACTTCACACTGGTTCTTGTCCATGGTCGCCTCAATGCCCGCGAACTTACGCCAGAACTGGCCCACAGGCAAGCGGGGGGGGCGCCCACGGGCCCGGGGCGCTTCGGCCCGACCTCGCACCGGGCTCTTGACAATGGGCGCCAACTTCTCTACTTTCTCACAACGGTTTTCAGGAGAGGTGTCCGAGTCGGCCGAAGGAGCTCGCCTGCTAAGCGAGTATACGGGCTTAAACCTGTATCGAGGGTTCAAATCCCTCCCTCTCCGCCACGCAAGTTTTCAGGGATATGAGAAAAGCCCGCCATGCCTTGCGCAGAGCGGGCTTTTCTTTTTCCATGAAAGGTCGCCTGAAATGAGCGGCTATCGGTGCCGCATGGGCCGTGGTGTCAGTCGCGCGTTCCCTGAGAGGCGGCAAGATTACCGAAAAGGCCCACCAGCGGGATGAAGGCAAAGGCAAAGGCGGCAGTCATCTCCTACCGCGCCTTGAAGGCCGCAACGATGCCAATGCCCGCAATACCCGCCACTACAAGAAACACGAGAAATTGAGTCATTGGGGGGCATCCATGCGATAAAAAGGGCTGCGGTGAGATTAGCCTGATTTTCGGGTAAGCCAAAACCCGACCGCACCCAGCGCGAGGATAACCAGAATAACTGCTGTGCCTGTATTCATCTTTCCGCCCTCCATATAAGCCCGACCGCGAGAGCCACGGCAAGGATGCCGGCAATCAGCGCAAGTGGCCTGCTTTCATAAATCGCCAAGCCAAAACCGATAACGGCAATGTTTGAAAGCGTCCCTGCTATGGGCTTGGTGACGGCCTTTTTCTTTCTGTCCATTCACGCCTCACGCCCCACAGATACCCATTCTCAGGCTCCGTGTCCATGCGTGCCCCCCAAAGTAAGAGGTGCGCCCGTGGCCGGAAGCATGGACAGGGTGCGCCCGCGCTTCCTGGCGGCCGCGCTCAGTTCGCGCAGCACGCGTTTCCCCCATCCAAGGGGCGAAGCCGGGAGAATGCGCCCGCCCCCCCGCTACACGGCCTCGCGCAGGCTGCGGTAGATCTCGTCCGAGAAGATGCCCAGCACCTCGCGCTTGATCTCGTCGTTTTCCAGCAGCAGCGTGTAAAAGTCCTGGTTCTGCGCCAGCCCCTCGATGAGGGCGTCGTCCACGTCGTCGAAATAGGAAAACTCAAAATCCTTTTGCGTGTTGGTTTTCGCGCTGGTCCTGAGCCTGTCGGACTTCACGAGGATGTCCCGTATCTGGAGCATGGCCTTCACCACCACATCGTTGTCATAGTTCTTGCCGGTGCGGCTGTTGATTTCGTCAATAATTTCCGAAAGGCGCTTCTCCTTGTCTTCCGTAAGGCCGAAGCGCTCGGCCGTGGGCAGTTTCACGACAGGCTTTGCCACAAGACGCGGCTCCGCATGCTCGTGCACCTTTTTCTGCACGAAGCCTGATGCCCGTATCTTGCCCGTGAGGTCAAAGCCCGGGCCGGAGTGGCGGATATCGATAAAGGCCAGCAGGTACTTGATGAAGTTATACTTCTTGTGCAGCTCCACATCCTCGAAGCAGGAGGCCTGCAACAAAAATTCATACAGCCGCACGAAGCTCCGCAGGAGCTGCATGCACTCCTCCTGCTTTTCCTCGTCATAGTGCTCCAGCAGTTTCCGGGTCTTTTCCAGAAAGAACGTGAGCTGCTGCTTCTGCTTGGCCGTGGCTTTCCCCGAATACAGGATGGCGTTGGCCGTTTCCACGTCCCCGGGGTCAAGGATGGCGTAGGCGTCGATCTGCGCCTCGAGGTCATAGATGGACTCCGGCGTCACCGAGCTGGCAAGCAGTGTGGCCGTGAAATAGGGCGCGAAGGCGGCCTTCATCTCGTCATAGCTGTTCACGAAGTCCAGCACAAAGGTCTTCTTGTCGTAGGGCGGCTTGATGCGGTTGAGGCGCGAGAGCGTCTGCACGGCGTTGACGCCCTTGAGCTTCTTCAGCACATACATGGCGCAGAGCTTGGCCTGGTCAAAGCCTGTCTGGTACTTGTTGGCCACCAGGAGCAGCTTGTTGCCCGGCTGGTCGAACATCTCCCGCGTCCGCGCCTCGGGGAAGCCGTTGAGCCCGGCCTCGGTGTATTCCGTGTCGTCGTGCGGCAGTTTCACCTTGCCGGAAAAGGCCACCAGCGCCTTCATGTCGTCATAGCCCTTGCGGCCGAGGTAGTCGCGCACGGCCTGAAAATACTTGACCGCGGCCTGCCGCGAGGGCGTCACCACCATGGCCTTGGCGTTGCCGCCCAGCTCCCGCATGACCGAAGTGCGGAAATGCTCCACGATGACTTCCACGCGCTGGGCGATGTTGGTGTCGTGCAGCTCCACAAAGCGGGCTATCTGGCGCTTGGCCGCATTGGTCTTGTAGCGCGGATCCTCCTGAATGGCCTTGTTGATCTGGTAAAAGGTGGCGTATTCCGTATAGTTGCGGAGCACGTCAAGGATGAAGCCCTCCTCGATGGCCTGCTTCATGGAATAGAGGTGAAAGGCCTCGCGCTGGCCGTGCTCGTTGAGGCGGCCGAACAGCTGGAGCGTGGTGGCCTTGGGCGTGGCCGTGAAGGCGAAAATGGAGACATTGGGCTGCTTGCCGTTGCGCTCTATTTCCTTCCTGATCATGTCCTCCACGTCTTCCGGCACCTCGTCCCCGGCGCCGAGTGTCTTGGTCACGGCGCCCATCTCCCTGCCCGTGGTGGAGGAGTGGGCCTCGTCGATGATGACCGCGAAGCGCTTGCTCTTCAGGTCTTTCACCCTGTCCACGATGTAGGGGAATTTCTGGATGGTGGTGGCGATGATCTTGGTGTTGCCCTCAAGCGCCAGGCGCAGGTCTTCGGAGGTGCACCTGTCGTCCAGCACCTTGATCTGGCCGGACTTGTGCCGGAGAGCGGTGATGGCCTCCTGCAACTGGCGGTCAACGATGACGCGGTCGGTCATGATGACCACATTGTCGAAAACGGGCCTGTCGTCCGCGTCGTGCAGGTCGGCCAGGCGGTAGGCCAGCCACGCGATGGTCTTGGTCTTGCCGGAGCCCGCGCTGTGCTGGATGAGGTAGTTGAGGGCCGTGCCGTTGGCGCGCACATCGGCGAGCAGCTTGCGGATGGCGTCAAGCTGGTGATAGCGCGGGAAGATGAGGTTCTCCACCACCTCCTTCCTGCCCGTGGCCCCGTCCTCGCGCTCCTCCACGTCCACGAGCATGAAGCGGCTGATGAGGTCGAGGATGGTGTCCTTCTTGAGGATGTCCTCCCACATGTAGGCGACGCTGAACTTGTCCGGCTGGGCCGGATTGCCCGCGCCCGCGTTGACGCCTTCGCCGTCGCCCCTGTTGAAGGGCAAAAAGACCGTGGCCTCGCCGTTGAGGCGCGTGGTCATGTGCACCTCGGAGAGGTCCATGGCGAAGTTGACGAGGGTGCCGGCCTTGAAGCGGAAAAGGCGCGTTGCGGGGTTTCGCTCCATGCGGAACTGGTAGATGGCGTCCTCAAAGGACTGGCCGGCATGGTTGCACTTGAGCTCAAAGGCCATGATGGCGAGGCCGTTGAGGAAAACCACCACGTCCACGCGCTCTTTCTCGCTGGCCCAGACCTCCTCCATGACGGAAAAGATGTTCTGCCCGTGCTTGCGGCTCAAGGCCGGGTTGAAGGAGGTGGCCGGCTTCGTGTACATGAGCTCGAGCTTGTGGTTGGCGATCTCGATGCCGCCCCGGAGCACATGGAGCAGGCTGCCGCGCTTTTTCGTGGCCTCGGCGTTGATGTGGGCGACGATGGTCTCTTCCAGCGCATCCTTGTATATCTTGCGCAGGGCGGCCATGGCGTCCGGCTGCGTCTCGCTGAGGAAGCGGAAAAGCAGCTCGCGGTCCATGGCGAACCTGGGGTCATAGTGGGAGGCCTTGCGCACAACAAAGCCGCTATCCTGTTCCAGCCGCTCCAGAAGGTACTTCTGGTAGTCTTTTTCGGAGAGGATGCTGTTCACGAGGCCGGAACCTCCTTCTTGCCGGTGACGTATTCAAAGATGAGGGATTTTTTGTAGTCGGCCAGGGTTTCGAGCTGGGCCTGCTTGCCGGCTATGGTAGTGTCAATTTCAGCGCATTTCTTATCAAGAAATGCTGCAATCGCGGCCTGTTCTTCCAAGGGAGGCTCCACCATGATGATATTCTTCATATCCTGCCAGCCCGTTGTCCACAGGTCATCCACGATACCGTGGCCCCAGCGATAAAATTCTTCCGCAAATCCTGTGGTGTGAAATAGCCAATTGTAATATTTTGGATTCATTTTTCCTATCGGATAGAGTACAGTATTAATGAGGGAAACCGAACCATCATATTCAGAAATTCCACACGAACCGCGCCTGTCTGAGCGACTGTTGATTACAAAATCCCCTGTTCTCACTAACTTTCTATCATCATGAGCATTTGTTTTTGCTGCTGTGTCAAGCTGCGGCACTATGCCGAATTTTGTCACGGAAAGCGGCTGATACTCACGGTCACTTACTTTTTCCATGCGCAAAGCATATAAACTGCCAATCCTGGCAAGCTTCCAAGCAGATGGAATTTCGCCAAGCCACTCAATTCCGCTGTCCCGCATTTTCGCGTCAGGGTTCAGCCCCTTTGTTACCGCTTCGGTGATAACGCTGCGCTTGTACTGCTCCAGCGTGTTGATTTGCGTCTGGATGTCGTCGGTGAGGGCGTCGATTTCGGCGCACTTGGCGTCAAGAAAACTGACAATAATTTTCTGCTGGTCAACAGGAGGATAATACATCCTCTCTTTTGCCAGCATCAAGCCAAGATCAATATTTTGAATTCCTGTAGTTTGGTTGATATAAAATGGAGAGCATCGGCAGGAATACCACGCCCTCAACCAAAATTCCGCATACTCGGAAATAACAATTTTTCCATTAAATCTCAGCCGTTCCATAAAATTGGCAAACAGCGCCTGATACTCTTTATCAAATATAACCGCGCGGCCAACCGGGGTTTTTTCACCCCCGCCTGATTTTTCTATTAATATGTCTCCTTTTTCCAACATGAGCCGCTTTACTTGTGCTTCAGGATACAGCCTCTTTGTCAAAGTGTTTATATCACAATTCTTGAATATTCCTTTTTCATAATCAAAATCCGCTATTCGCAGGCAAATCGTCCCTTCCTCTTCCTCCCGGGCATTTTCACCCCATGCGCCAGCGTCCCTTGCTATTATGAGGTGTCGGATAGTATCGTTTTTCCAATGACAGGGCACCTGTCCAATCCACTCCACCCCGCTCTCCTTCATCTCCCCCATTTCCGCCCCCCTCACTCAAACAGCCGCGCCACGCGCTCCGAGACGGAAAGCTCCAGTTCCATGAACTTCGCCTTCAGCTCCTCGCTGGGCGCGGGCCGCTGGTACCTGTAAAAATAGCGGGTGAAGGGAATCTCCGCGCCGGTCTTGACGACGGGCTTTTTCGCGCCCGGGTTTTCCTCAAAAAACGCTTTCGCGTCCGGCACGTGGGGCAGCACCTCGCGGGCCATGTAGGTGTCGATGTCCTCCTCGTATTTCACGAGCTCGGTGTCTTTCGTCTCCTTGTCGTAGATGACGCAGCCATGCTTGTCCTTCTGGATCTCGGCCTGCTTGTCCATGACCGAGAGGCCGTCGGCCATGCGGTCCAGCAGCTTCTTCTCCACGTCAAGGCCGGCGAGCGCCTTTTTCAGCACGGGCAGGAAGGCTCCCGGGCTTTTGTACACATTGGCGCCCGCCGCCTTGCGCAGGGCGGCCACGATGGCGTCGAAGAGCGACTTGTTTTCCTTGTATGCCGCGAGCTTCTTGGCCTCCTTGCCGGTCAGCTCCTCCGCGTTCTCCAGCTCCTCCACCTTGGCGGCGTCCCAGAGCGGCGCGAGGCCGCCGTTGGCCAGCATGGCGTCGACGCGCTCCTCCGTTATGGCGTAGTTGCGTTGCAGGGGCTGCATCACCGTATATTCGCGGTAGAGAAATTCCTCATTGGGAAAAATTTTGCAAAATTCGCCGGGCGTGAAGTCGGCGTACAGTTTCGTTATGGCCGCGCGGTCTTCGGCCGTAATCTCGTTCCGCTTGTTGCCGAGAGCCTTGCGCAGCTTGTGGAAAAAGGAGGTGGCGTCGATGAGCTGCACGCGGCCCCTGCGCGCCGGCCGCTTGTTCTTGGAGATCACCCAGATATAGGTGGCGATGCCGGTGTTGTAGAAAAGGTCGGTGGGCAGGGCGATGATGGCCTCGATGAGGTCTTGCTCCAAAAGCCAGCGGCGGATCTGGCTCTCGCCCGAGGCCGTGGCGCCGGTGAAAAGCGGGCTGCCGTTCTCGATGATGGCGGCGCGCCCGAGGCGGTCGTCCAGCTTGTCCACCGCCGACTGCACGAAGAGCAGCTGCATGTCGCCCGAGCCGGGGAGCCCGGCGGCCCAGCGGCTGCCGTGGCGGCCGTGCTCGGCGATGACGGCGTGCTCCACACCCTCGGCCGCGTCCTTGCCGCCCCAGGGCGTGCCGAAGGGCGGGTTCTCGAGCACGAAGCGCATCTTCGTGTCAACGAAACGGTCGGCGAGCATGGTGTCCTGAAAGCAGATGTTCTCCGCGTTCTGGCCCTTGATAAGCATCTCGGCGAGGCACACGGCGTAGGACTCGGGGTTGATCTCCTGCCCGAAGAGGCGCACGTCCGCCGTTGGGTTGTAGCGCCGGATGAAGTTGTACGCCGTGGAGAGCATGCCGCCGGTGCCGCAGGCCTGATCGAGCACGGTGATGACCTTGCCGTCCTCAAATATGTCGTCGCAGCCCTCGGCGAGGAGGATGTTGACCATGAGCCGGATGATGTCGCGGCCGGTGTAGTGGTCGCCGGCCTCCGCATTTTCAGAGAATTTGCGGATAAGCTCCTCGAAGATGTAGCCCATCTTCACGTTGTCGATTGTGCGCGGGTCGAGGTCGAGCTCCGAGAAGGCCTTGACCACGCTGAGCAGCCGGTTGTTCTTGTCCATCTTGTCTATCTGGCGGGCGAAATCGAGGCTGCGGATGATGTCCTGGATATTGGCGGAAAAGCCCTCGATATAGGCCTTGAAATTGGCGGCCAGGTGGTCGGGGTCGTTGACGAGGCGGGCGAGGTCGAAGCCGCTGGTATTGTAGAACGGATAGCCGGACACGCGGTACATGGCCTTGGCCGGCCAGCCGGGCTTTTCCTTGTGTTTGGCGAGCACCGCCTCCTTCGTGGGCGCCAGCGCGCACTCGAAGCGGCGGATGATGGTCATGGGGATGATGACATCCTTGTACTTGTCGCTCTGGTAGGTGCCGCGCAGCTTGTTGGCGATGGACCAGATGAAGTTGGCCTCGGTGGTGACATCCACGGGGGCGTCGTCCCACATGACGTCGGGCTTTTTGGGGTCGGGGGCCATGCTTCCTCCAGATGCGGCAGGGGCTCGGGGGCGCGAACATCGCCAAGAATGCCAGACTTAGGCCGCGAGGTCGAGCGGAAAAGGCGCCGGGGCAACCATACCCGAGTACTCATGTCTAATACTTGGTTTAATAAGTAGCTGAGTGACATCTTAACAATCTTTATTCTCAGCAATCATTAATAATAGTCAAAATATCTTTAATTTTACATTACTGCCTAAATAAAAACGGAAGAATAAACTTTCTTTAATAAATAAAATAAGTAGGTTATATAAAAATAAATGGTGTCAATCAAAAATGCTCGCAGATAACTGCTTGATTCCAAATTTGAAAAGGGATAACAAATTAAAAAATATAAAAAATTTTATATATAAATTTATAATATTTCAATGGGTTGAACATAATGGGAACTCTCATTTTCAATTAATGAATATGAAAAACGCCAGAAATTGATGAGTAATAATCCATATATTAAAAAAGGAGAAAGAAAATGTCTAAAATATCAATACTTCACGAAGATGAAGGAATTAATAAAATTGTAAGCATAATGTATAATAATTTATTAATTCCCATTTTTGGTTCAGGTATAACATTTGGTAGCAGTGCCAAGAAATATTCAGTTCCTAATGGGGATGAGGCAACTGAAATAATGAAAAAATTAATTTATAACTATAGACCTGACTTAAAAAAAGATATTTCTGATGCAAACTTTAATAGTACATCTGATTTTTTCTATAAGTGTGTTCCTGAAGAAGCAAGAAAAGATTTTTTTAGAGATTATTTCACCAGTGTTATAATGGAAGGTGAAAGAAAAGAAATTATAAATTTTGAATGGCCATATGCTTATACTATAAATATTGATGATGGTATAGAATCAAATTCAAACTTTAATGCTGTTTATCCCTATAATAGAATTAAGAGGCCAAATACAGAAGTCAAACTCCTATACAAACTTCATGGTGATGCATATAATGAAGTAATTTACGATTCAAAAGAAAATATTGCATTTAGTTATAAGCAATATATTAATGTATTAAGGAATCCAGAAAATAAAGATTTTTAAGAATTTATTAAATCTGATTTCATTGAAAAAAATATTATTTATATTGGATGTAGTTTAAAAGATGAGAAAGATTTAGAAATAATTTTTGATGAGGTTTCAGATAAAGTTTTAGATAATATGCGCATTATTATAAAAGATTATGATGTCTCCTCAGCAGAACTATTATTACTTGAAAATTATGGTATAAATACTATCATTAAAATTGATGACTACAGAGTTTTCTTTGAAAAATGGATAAAGATATATAATAATGAAATGACAAAAAATAAAGTATCCAAATATAAATATATCAATCCGAAAATAGATATTATCACTGATAAAAAAGATGCTATAGATAAATTTTGCAGAAATACGATTTTTGATTATAATGATAACAAATTTATAGTTAGCGATCTTATTATTGAAAGGAAGGCTTTTAGAGAATTAGCTGAAAAAATCAATCATAATTCCTGTTTCCTTTTGCTCGGAAGAAGATTCAGCGGAAAAACCGCCATTATGGCTACAATTTGTAAAAAATTAAAAAGTTTCTCGCACATTATTTTCCCCTCAAATGAAACGTGTGATGAAAGAACAATAGGGGAATTATTATCTTCTGAAACTAATACAATATTTTTATTTGATAGCAATTCATTATCCTCAGAAGCTTATTTAACAGTTGTTAATTCGCGAGATAAAATAAAAAAGAATAATAATAAAGTAATCTTCTTCGCTAACTCGAACGATAATTTTATTGTTGAACATTTAGATGTCGAAGTCATCAGAATTTATAATAAATTTTATAAAAAAAATGATCATCCTTCATTCAATGAACTCAATGATTTTAATAAAAAGGCCAATAAATATGGATTAAACAATAGACGATGGGGAGATACAAACCTTGATTATTTAAACTATATTCATCAAACCCAAAAAATAACTACTTCAATAGATGATGTGATAAAAAATAATCTTACACTCGATGAAAAAGTTATATTTATTTTATTGTGCGCATGCGATAAAATTTATTATAGTGGTTTATTATCATTTGGATTATATCCAAAAGATATTAAATCCATTGTTGATAGATTTACACCTTTTTTGGAGGTTGAGCCTGTTAAAGTAAATGAATATATGTCTCATTCTTCTCATAAATTAGTACATAATAGTAAGCTAGTATTACTTAATAAATTAAAAGAACTAGATAATGATGATATTCGTTACTGTATTGAATATATTGTAAAAACATATCATGACAATAAGTCAAAATTTAGGCTATATATTGAAGTAATCCTCTTTGACACATTAAATCAAATTTTCGGTGGAAAAAGTGGAGCCGGTCATCTTATATATAGTGTATATGAAAGGCTTGAGCATCTTTTATCAAATGATTTACATTATTGGTTGCAAAGAGCAAAAAGTATATATAGGCCTTTTCCAAAAGAATATGACAAGCTTAGAGAGGCTTATCAATATACGAAAAAGGTTTATAATGATTCTCGTGAAAATTCACCATTATATATAAAAGGAGCACTATCAACTGCTTTAATATCATCTCTCCTCTATTTTATGGAAAATGATTCTCGATAAAAAATTTTATATGGTCGTGAGGTAATCAATTTAGCTCATGAAGTTATTTATTCAAATCATTTTAACAATCCAAGGACAGGTTTAAAAAATGAATTAGAGGGCAGTATTAATAGGAAAAACGCTCTTGATTTAATTATAGCGATTTGTGACGAATATATTCGTTCAAACCCTTATGGAGATTTATATTCTTCAGCTAATGAAATTATTACTGAACTGCGAAAGATTAAATAGATATATAAGTGACTGTCCGATTTCACTCTCTTCCCCCCGCCCATCCGTCTGCGGGCTTGCGCCCTGAAAAGAATTGAAGGATACTGCGGGGCCAACGCAAAGGGAGTGCAACATGCCTGACATCAAGAAAGTGGTCCTTGCCTATTCCGGGGGGCTCGATACCTCCGTCATCCTCAAATGGCTCATCGTCACCTACGGCTGCGAGGTCATCACCGTCACCGCAGACCTCGGCCAGCCCGAAGACCTCGCCGGCGTGGAGGAAAAGGCCCTGCGCACCGGCGCCTCCAAGGCCTATGTGCTCGACCTGCGCGAGGAGCTGGCGCGGGATTTCATCTTCCCCATGAACCGGGCGGCGGCGCGCTATGAAAACCGCTACATGCTCGGCACCTCCATCGCCCGGCCCTGCATCACCAAGGCCCTCATCGAGGTGGCCCGCGCCGAGGGCGCGGACGCCATCGCCCACGGCGCCACCGGCAAGGGGAATGACCAGGTGCGCTTCGAGTTCGCCGCCAAGGCCCTCGCGCCGGAGATCCGGGTCATCGCGCCCTGGCGCGAGTGGGATCTCATGTCGCGCACGGCGCTCAACGCCTTCGCCGAAAAGCACGGCATCCCCATTTCCAAGGGCGCCAAGCGCTACAGCATGGACGCCAACATGCTGCACACGAGCTTCGAGGGCAGCGAATTGGAAGACCCGGGCAACGCGCCGCACGAATCCTGCCACGAGCGCTGCGTGCCCGTGGAGGAGGCGCCGGACACGCCCGAGATCATCGAAGTGGGCTTCGAGCGGGGCAACCCGGTCTCGGTCAACGGCGAGCGCCTGTCGCCCTACGAGATCATCCGCACGCTCGCCGAAATGGCCGGCCGCAACGGCATCGGCCGCGACGACATGGTGGAAAACCGCTATGTGGGCATGAAGTGCCGCGGCGTGTATGAAAACCCGGCCGGCACCCTGCTCTTCGCGCTGCACCGCGACCTCGAGGGCATCTGCATGGACCGCGAAATGCTCGCCATCCGCGACATGCTGGCCGTGCCCTATTCCCACGCGGTCTACAACGGCTACTGGTTCTCGCCCGAGCGCGAGGCCATGCAGGCCTTTTTTGACAAGTCGCAGGAAAATGTCACAGGCACCGTGCGCGCCAAGCTCTACAAGGGCGGCGTGTGGCCGCTGGCCCGCACCTCGCCCACCTCGCTCTTCTCCGAGGATCTGGCCACCTTCGAGGGCGGCAACTACGACCACAAGGACGCGGCCGGCTTCATCCGCCTGAACGGGCTGCGCCTCGGCCTTTTCGCCGCCGTGCGCGACCGCGCGGGCAAGTAGGGGAAAGGATGGCAGCGCACACCAACAGCACCTGGGGCGGGCGCTTCAGCGCCGGGCCGGCCGAGGCCGTGGCCGCCTATACGGATTCCGAGCGCTATGACCGCGCCCTCTGGCGGCAGGACATCCGCGCCTCCAAGGCGCATGCCCGCATGCTCGGGCGCCAGGGCGTGCTCACCGGGGAGGAGGCCAGCAGCATCGCGGAGGGGCTGGACAAGGTGGCGGAGGAGATCAGCTCCGGCGCCTTTGTGTGGAAGCCCGAGCTGGAAGACGTGCACATGAACATCGAGGCGCGGCTCACCGAGCTCATCGGCGAGGCGGGCAAGAAGCTGCACACAGGCCGCAGCCGTAACGACCAGGTGGCTCTCACCTTCCGCCTCTTCGTGGCCGACGCGCTGGAGAACTGGCGCAAGGGTCTCGTGGCCCTGTGTGGGGCGCTCACGCGGCGCGCCGCCGAACACCGGGGCGACATCCTGCCCGGCTGCACGCACCTCCAGCCGGCGCAGCCTGTGAGCCTCGCGCAGCACCTGCTCGCCTATGCCTGGATGTTCCGGCGCGACGCCGGGCGGCTGGACGATACCCTCAGGCGCGTGCGCGTCTCCCCGCTGGGCGCGGCGGCGCTCGCCGGGACGACCTATCCGCTCGACCCGGCCGCCGTGGCGGAGGAGGTGGGCTTCGGCGGCATCCTCGCCAATTCCATGGACGCGGTCTCCGACCGGGACTTCGTGCTCGAGGCGCTGTTTGACGCGGCCACCATCATGATGCACCTCTCCCGCCTCTGCGAGGAGATCGTGCTCTGGGCGAACCCGGCCTTCGGCTTCGTGCGCCTGCCCGACGCCTTCTCCACGGGCTCGTCCATCATGCCGCAAAAGAAAAACCCGGACGTGGCCGAGCTCATGCGCGGCAAGACCGGCCGCGTGTACGGCGCGCTCATGGGGCTGCTCACGGTCATGAAGGGCCTGCCGCTCGCCTATAACCGCGACATGCAGGAGGACAAGGAGGGCTTTCTCGATACCGACGCCACGGTGTCGGCGTCGCTCTCCATCATGGCCGCCATGCTGGGCGAGCTCGAGTTCCGGGGCGGGCGCATGCGCGAGGCCTGCAAGGCCGGCTTCATCAACGCAACGGAGCTCGCCGACTATCTCGTGGCCAAGGGCCTGCCCTTCCGCGAGGCGCACCACGTCACCGGCCTGGCCGTGGCCTCCGCCGAGCGCGAAAACAAGAGCCTTGAGGACCTGACACTGCCCGAGCTCGAGGCGCTTTCGCCGCGCATCGGCAATGATGTGTATGAAGTGCTCCAGTGCGCCGCCGCCGTGAACCGCCGCGAAACGCCGGGGGGAACGGGGCCGCGCTCGGTGGCGCGCCAGCTTGCGGACATGGGCCGCTGGCTCGAGGCTAGCGGCGCCCCCGGAGAGGCTGGCCGCTGATGCCCTGCCCCGCGCCCGAGGCCGCTGCGGGCGGCGCCGCCGCGGGCGCCTTCTGGCCCGAATGGCTGGAGGGCGCCCGCGTGGACGACAGCGTGGCCGGGGCAGCCTATGAGGCCACGCCGCCCCGCTTTCGCGCCGCCCTCAAGAGCGGCCTCGCGCTCGCGCATTTCCACTTCGGCGAAAGCCTGAGCCGCCGGGAGGAAAGCGCGTGCAACGGGCGCCTGGGCTTTCGGCGGGCCGCCCTGTGGGAGCCCGCGCCGTGGGCGCTCATCGTGTTTTCGCCGGCCTATGCGGCCGCGGCGAGGCTCACGGCGGCCTGCGTGGCCGCGCGGCTCGCAGGCGTGGCGCAGGTAGGCGCCGTTTGCCTTGGTGGCGAGCCTGTGGCGCCCGCCGTGGTGAGCCTCGAGCTCAGCGGCGTGGAGGATATGTTCCAGCTTGAGCGCGACCGCTTCGCCGCCCTCATGGACGAGCTGGCGGGGCGCTGCGAGACACGGGCTCCGGGCCGCGTGGTGCTGCTCCATGCGGGCGAACTGGACGAGGTGGCGCAGGCCGTCCGCGCCCGCAACATCCCCTGCTTTGAGGAATGCCGCCCCCCGCGCCTGCGCATCGAGGCGGACGCGGGCATCGACCGCGCAATCCTCGCCTTTGCCCAAGGGGGCCCGGCCGCCCTTGACGCGGCGCTCGCGGCAGCCGGCACGGCCGATGTCGTGTACCGCGCAGCCGCGGCTTCGGCCACACCGTCGCCCGAGGCGCCGCTGACGCTCTGCCCCGGCTGCGAGGGCTTCTGGCTGTATCCCGGCCTCGGCCCGGAATTTTTCACCGTTTCCCGGCGGGTTTTCGCGTTCTGGGCGCCCAGCGCCGCCGAAAGCCCCGCATCCTGAACCGCGCCACGGCGCAAGGGAGGCCCCATGCCAAAAGGCGGCACCACGCGCCCCGCTTCTCCGCACGCCCCTGACAGTCCGGCCCTGAAGGCCATCCGCGCCATACGCAACCTGGGCGTCATCGCCCACATCGACGCGGGCAAGACCACCCTCACCGAGCGCATGCTCTTTTACAGCCGCAAGATACACCGCATGGGCGAGGTGCATGACGGCTCGGCCACCATGGACTACATGCCCGAGGAGCAGGAGCGCGGCATCACCATCGCCTCGGCCTGCACCACCTGCCAGTGGCAGGGCGCCACGCTCAACATCATTGACACTCCGGGCCATGTGGACTTCACCATCGAGGTGGAGCGCAGCCTGCGCGTGCTGGACGGCGCGGTGGGCGTGTTCTGCGCGGTGGGCGGGGTGGAGCCGCAGTCGGAGACGGTGTGGCGCCAGTCCGAGCAGTTCGGGGTGCCCAAGATCGCCTTCGTGAACAAGATGGACAGGCCCGGCGCGGATTTCGCCGCCGTGCTCGAGGCCATGCGCGGCCGGCTCAAGGCCAATGCCGTGGCCGTGACCGCGCCCCTCGGCCAGGGGGACGCATTTGCGGGCGTGCTCGACCTCATCGGCCGGGAGACTCTCACCTTCAGCGCGGAAGACCAGGGCAGCACCGTCACGCGCGCGCCATGGTCCGCCGACGAGGAGGCGCTGGGCGCGCCCTGGCGCGAGCAGTTGCTGGAACGCCTCGCCGAGGCGGACGACGCGTTTCTCGAACTCTGGCTGGAGGGCGCCCCCACGGAGGCCGACATCCGCGCTGCCCTGCGGCGCGCCACGCTGGCGCGCGCCGTGGTGCCGGTCTTTTGCGGCTCGGCCCTGCGCAATACCGGCGTCCAGCCCCTGCTCGACGGCGTGCGCGACTATCTGCCCTCGCCGCTGGACGTGCCGCCGCCCCTTGGCATGGCGCCGGACGGCGGGGAAGTGCCCATCGAGCCTGACCCTGCCGCCCCCCTCGCCGCGCTGGTCTTCAAGGTAGTGGTGGAGAACGGCCGCAAGCTGGCCTTCGCCCGCGTCTATGCCGGGGCGGTCCGCGAGGGGGAGACCGCGCGCGTGCTCGGCCTCTCGCCGGACGGCGCCCCGCGCGAGCAGGCGGAGCGCGTGGGCCGCATCTTCCGCCTGCACGCGGACAGGCGCGAACAGCTCGAGAGCGTGGGCACGGGCGACATCGCCGCCCTCGTGGGCCTGCGCTCGGCCCGCACGGGCGACACCTGCTGCGGCCGCGGCCGGGACGTGCGCCTGGAGGCCATCGCCGTGCAGCCGCCCGTCATCACCCTGGCCCTCGAGCCGCGCAACGCCGATGAAGGCAAGACCCTTGACGAGGCGCTTGCCCGCTACGCCGAGGAAGACCCGACCCTCGCCGTCAGCCTTGACGAGGATTCCGGGCTGCGCATGGTCTCGGGCATGGGCGAGCTCCACCTTGACGTTCTTCTGGAGCGCATGCGGCGTGAGTACGGCATCGGGCCGCGCGCCGGCCAGCCGCAGGCCGTGCTGCGCGAGACCGTAAGCCGCGAAGGCGCCGCCCACGTGGTCTTTGACCGTGAATTCGGCAAGGAGCGCCAGCAGGGCGACGTGAGCGTAAGCGTGGCGCCTAGGGCCCGGGACGCCGGGAACCTCGTGCGCGTGGGCGATTTTCTGTCCGCGGACGAGCGCGAGGCGCGCAAGCTGCTGCCGCAGGCCTATCTGGAGGCCGCGCTGGAAGGCGTGCGCGACGGCCTGCAAAGCGGCGTGACCACGGGCTGGCCCGTGGTGGACGTGGAAGTGGTGCTGACCGGCGTTGCGCGCACCGAAGGCCTCACCACCCTCCCCGGCTGCCGCATGGCCGCGGCCCAGGCCCTGCGCGAGGCGCTTACCGAAGCGCGCCCCCTCACGCTCGAGCCCATCATGAAGACCGAGATCACCGTGCCCGAGGAATTTCTCGGCGCGGCCATCGGGCTCTTCACCACGGCGTCGGGCAAGGTGGAAGACGTGGAGGACCAGGCCGGCCGCAAGCTCCTGCGTGGCACGGCCCCACTGCGGCGGCTCTTCGGCTTTTCCACGGCATTGCGCTCGGCCACGCAGGGCCGCGCGGGCCTCACGCTCAGCTTCGACCGCTTTGACGCGCCCTAAGGCGCCTCCGCCCCGGGCCTAGCCGCCAATGAGCTGCATAGCCATCTGCGGCAGGGAATTGGCCTGCGAGAGCATGGCGACCGCGGCCTGGGTGAGGATCTGGTTGCGCACGAATTCGGTCATTTCCGTGCCCACGTCCACATCGGAAATGCGCGATTCGGCCGCCTGGAGATTTTCGGCCTGGGTGGCCAGGTTGGTGATGGTGTTTTCGAGCCGGTTCTGGATGGCGCCCAGGTGCGCGCGGATCTTGTCCTTGGAGACGATGGCCTCGTTGATGCCGGCAAGCGCCCTTTGCGCTGCCTCCTGCGTGGAGACGGTGTAGGCGTCGCCATAGACCGTTTCCGTGCCGCCGATGGGGACCTCCTCCCGGACGACATTTCGCGGGTCGACCACGTTTCCCTGGGCATCCTTAAAAACATCGTCCAACACCAGAAGATCCAGGGGCACCGTATCGGCAGCGTCAGCATAGGTGGGCACCCTCTTCCCCTTGTAGTTGACGAGGTAGGGCTGATACGGTCCGTTGCCCTCATACTGGCCGCCACCGTTTATGTACGCATACTGGCCCGGAGCCGGGTGCTCGCTGACCAGGGCGCGGCCGCCATCAACCGTTGGCACACTGTACACCGGATGGATGAACTCATCCCGGATGGCCGGCGTATAGGGCTTGCCGTCGAGAGTGACATAGCCCTGCGTCCGCGTCAGTTCTTCGCCGGTTGGGGAAAGAAAGACTGTTTTCGTCCGCGGCCGCTCCATCACGGCCTGGTTCCCCACGCCGAGCGCCGCGGCGGTGCAGCCGCCGATTTCGATGTAATAATAATCTTCCGCGCTGTCGTTGCCCGAACCGAAATGGATCTTGAGCCTGCCTTTTGCCTCGAGGCCGGAGCCGTCATGCGCGCCTGAGAGGGAGCCGTCCAGCAGCTTGACGCCGTTGAAGTCCGTGGCATTGGCGATGCGCGTGATTTCTGACGCCATCTGCTGGTATTCGGACTCGATCATCAGGCGCTGGGTGGAATCATAGGTACCCGTGGCGGCCTGTTCGGCGAGCTCCTTCAGGCGCACCAGCTTTTCATCGATGACGCCCAGGGCTCCATCGGCCGTCTGGATAAGGGAAATGGCGTCGTTGGCGTTGCGCGAGCCCTGCATCATGGCGGCGATGTCCGCGCGCTGCAATTCCCGGATGGCGAGGCCAGCAGCGTCATCGGCCGCGCTGTTGATGCGCATGCCCGTAGACAGCCTTTGCGTGGATTGCGCAAGGCGACCGTAATGCGCATTGAGCGTGCGGGCCACATTGCCCGCCATGAGGTTGTGATTGACGACCAGCGACATTTTTCCCCGGGTGTTCTCCCGGGGCAATCAATGCAAAAATCGTGCTGAACATGGCGGAAGGCGCGGCGAAAGGCCGGCGAAGCGGCGCCCGCCCGGGGACAAAAAAGCGCCGGCCCGCGAGGGACCGGCGCCGGAGAAGCCACAGGACGCGGGGAGGGAAGGCTCGCGCCCGTCAGATGCGGTCGCAATAGACGTTTTCGAGAAAGTTCTCCATGGCCTCATCGGCATTGCCGATGAAGTCCTTGAGCGGAAAGCGCCCGCCGCACGCGGGGCAGCGCATGCGCGCCTCGCGGCAGGAACGCTCGATAACAAGCGGCGCCCCGCACGAGGGACACGGCACCGTGGTCTGCGCTTCCCTTGGGCCGAAATAGGACATGGCGCGCGCCTCCGGGTTCGGGGATGCGCCGCACTGGGAGCCCCCCAATGGGGCTCCCGGCGGGCATTTCAGGGCCGAAGAGGCAAGCCCTGAAAAGGTATGGCAGGCGGCCGCGCGGGCCGCGTTGCGCTTCAGTGATCCATCAGGCGCCTAGTTGGGCTGGCTCCTGATGAAGGTGGGGATCTCAAAATCGTCTTCATCATAGATGAAGTCGTCATGGCCCGGGCGGTGCGGGCGGCGCAGCTGCGGGTCCGGGGTGCCGCGCCTGAGATAGGCCGGAAGATCGTCATTTCCCCCATGCCAGCGCTGCACGGCCTCGCGGCGGGAGGCGGGGCGCACGCTGCGCTCCTGGTGCGCGGCTTCCTCGAGGTGCACGAGGCTCCCCTGCTGGGGGCGGCGCGGGCGCGCGGGCGTGGCCATGGCGTCGGGCCCGGGCTGGCGGAAGTCGGTCACGCGGGCCTGGCCCTCCTGCACGGGCTCGGGCTGGACCTGGGGCTGCCCGGGCTCGATGCCCGTGGCGATGACCGTGAGGTGCAGCTCGTCGCCGATATTGTCGTCAAAGACCACGCCGAAAATGATGTTGGCCTCCTGCGGGGCGGCGTCGGCGATGAGGGTGCCGATCTCCTCGATCTCCTCGGCGGTGATGTCCATGGGCGCCGTGATGTTGTAGAGGATGGCCTTGGCGCTCTCGAGCGACACGTCGTCGAGCAGCGGGCTGCTGATGGCGCGCTGCGCGGCCTCGCGGGCGCGGTTCTCGCCCGAGGCCATGCCCGTGCCCATGAGGGCGGGCCCGGCCTCGCTCATGGTGGTGCGCACATCGGCGAAGTCGAGGTTGATAAGGCCCTCGCTCACGATCACGTCGGAAATGCCCTTCACCGCGTAATAGAGCACATCGTTGGCGCGCTGGAGCATTTCGGTGAACGGCACCTTGCTCATCTTGGGCGCGCCGGTGCGCAGGCGGTCATTGGGGATGGTGATGAGGCAGTCCACATGCTTGCGAAATTCCTCAAGGCCGGCCTCGGCCGCGCGCTTGCGCTTGACGCCCTCCCAGCTGAAGGGCGTGGTGACGACGCCCACAGTGAGCGCGCCGAGCTCCTTGGCGGCCTGGGCCACCACCGGGGCGGCGCCCGTGCCCGTGCCGCCGCCCATGCCGGCGGTGACGAAAACCATGTCGGCATCGCCGATGGCGTCGCGGATGGCGTTGACGCTTTCCACGGCGGCCTCGCGCCCGATGGCCGGGTTGGCGCCGGCGCCGAGGCCCTTGGTGAGCTTTTCGCCAAGCTGCACCTTGAGGGCCCGGTCGTTCTTGTTCAGGGCCTGAAGGTCGGTATTGGCGCAGACGAAGTGCACACCGCGCAGGCCGGAATCGATCATGTGGCGCACGGCGTTGCCGCCGCCCCCGCCGACGCCGATGACCTTGATTTTCGCGTTGCCCGACATGCTGGTGTCGATATCGTCAACAATGGACTGCGTCATCTTGCCTCTCCTTGGTTGCTGTCCCCGGGTGCCCGCCACTGGCGCCCGCGTGGTGCGGGGCGCCTAGGAAATATCCGAAAACCATTTTTTCATGCGCGCGAGAACGCCGTCGAAAATGCCGGTCTCGTTGCGCACGCTGAACTTTTTCTGGCCCGCGAGCTCGCGCTCCGCCCCGTAGCGCAGAAGCCCCACTGCCGTGGAAAACTTGGGGCTGTTGACCACATCCTTGAGGCCCGTCACATTGCGCGGATAGCCGATGCGCGTGGGCAGCCCGAAAATCTGTTCGCCAAGCTCCTGGCAGCCGTCCATGAGGGCGGTGCCGCCGGTAAGCACCACGCCCGCGCCGATGAGCTTCTTGTAGCCTGAGCGCTCCAGCGACTGGTCCACGAGGTAAAGGATCTCCTCCATGCGCGGCTCGCAGATCTCGGTCAAAAGGCGCCGCGAAAGGCGCTGCGGCTCGCGGCCGCCCACGCTCGGCACCTCGATGAGCTCGTCGCCGGGGCCGAGCAGGTCGGTGAGGGCGCAGCCGTACTTGACCTTGATCTTTTCCGCCGCGGCCACGGGCGTGCGCAGGCCGAAAGCGATGTCGTTGGAGAGGTTCTGGCCGCCAAGCGCCAGCACCGCCGTATGCTTGATGGCGTCGTTGGCGAAGATGGCGATGTCGGTGGTGCCGCCGCCAAGGTCCACGAGGGCCACGCCGATCTCGCGCTCCTCCTCGGTGAGCACGGCCTTGGCCGAAGCCAGTGACTCCAGCGCGATGTCGGCCACCTCGAGCTGGCTTCGGTGGCAGGAGCGCACGATGTTCTGCGCCGAGGAGACCGCGCCGGTCACGATATGCACGTCCACCTCGAGGCGCACGCCCGCCATGCCAAGCGGGTCGGCGATGCCGCGCTGGCTGTCCACGATATATTCCTGCGGCAGGATGTGGATGACCTCTCGGTCGAGCGGGATGGCAACGGCCCTGGCGGCGTCGAGCGCGCGGTCCACGTCGCGCTGCGTCACTTCGCCGCCCTTGACGGCGATGATGCCATGGCTGTTGATGCCCATGATGTGGCTCCCGGCTATGCCCACATAGACGGAGTGGATCTGGCAGCCGGCCATGAGTTCCGCGTCTTCCACGGCCTTGCGGATGGACTGCACCGTCTGCTCGATATTGACCACCACGCCCTTGCGCAAGCCCGTGGAGACGCTGGTGCCGATGCCCACCACGTCCACCTGGCCCGTGTCGGTGAGCTCGCCCACCACGGCGCAGATTTTCGTCGTTCCGATGTCAAGGCCGACGATGAGCGCGGATTTGTTCATCTTCCTCTCCTCACTGGCCCGGGGCGCCAGCCTGCGGCATATCGCCCCGCCGCGCTGGCTGGTTGCGGATCACCCAGACATTTCCATCCACTGCGCGCGCTTCCCGCACCCCGCCAAGTTCGTGCCGCCGCGCCAGGTCCCCCAGGGCCATGCCGAGCCGTGAAAGGTTGCCCTCCCAGTCGTCCGTGGCGATGGAAAGGCGCATTTCCCGGTCTTCCAGATAGAGCTCCACCCCGCGCGACGGGCTCAGCGTCACCTGCGCGATGGCGCCCGCCTCTATGGGCAGGCCGCCCGCCTGCACATCCTTGAGCAGCCGCGCCAGATAGGGCGTTTCGTCCTCGGCGCCGGGCTCGATGCGCAGGGTCGGCAGGGAGAGAAAATTCCTGCTCTCCACCGGGGCGATGATGCCGCCGCGCTCGTTGGCGTAATACAGCACGCCGTCCTTGTGCACCCAGAACGAGGGCATCCGCTCCTTGAGCTTGATGACGAACCTGTCCGGCAAAAGGCGCTTGACCGAAGCCTCCTCCACCCAGGGGGTGTCGCGCAGGTTGCGCTCCACTTCGGCGATGCTCACCGCCAGGCTGTTGTCCCCCTCGCCGATGCCCCCGTACTGGAGCACCATCTCGCGCGAAAGCCGCACATTGCCCGCCACGTCCACATGCCTGGTGGCGAAAAAATCACTGGTCAGCGCCTTGCCGTAGAGCCAGAGCGAGACCGCGCATATCCCGGCCAGTGTCACCCCCGCCGCCAGCAGGACGAGGATGCCCGCCACCAGCGTCCGCCAGGTGATGCCCCCTATCCTGCGCGCCTGCGAGGCGCCTCTCTGAGAGCCGTCCGCGCTGCTACCGGCGGGGCGCCGCAGGAAGGAAAACATCCGGCCAAGGCCCGCAAAGCGCGCCTCCTTCGGCGCCGTATAGGCATTGCGGGACTTGCGGCCGCCGCGCCTCAACGCAGACGGCACGGGACTATCCTGACCTCCGGCACAAGCTCGTGGCCGAAGCGCCGGCGCACCGCCTCCCGCGCCTCGGCAAGGAGCGTCAGCGCCGCGTGAGCGCTGCCCCCGCCCTCATGCACCAAAAAATTCGCGTGCATGGGCGAAAAAGCCATGCCCCCCAACCTTCGCCCGCGAAAACCCGCCTCTTCCAGAAGCTTGCCGGCGGCGATACCGGGCGCGGGATTCTTGAAGGCGCAGCCCGCGCTCCAGGCCGTTACGGGCTGTTTAGACTTTTTCTCAAAAAAGTTGAGACGCATGCGTTTAGCAATGCCATCCTTTGTGGCGGGGGTCAAGCCAAATATGGCTTCCAGTACAAGAAAATCGCGCATTTCTTCGCCGTCCGCATCCAGGATGGCGAGGTTGCGGTACGAGGCCCTGAGGGAGGAGGCGCCGGCCTCCATGATTCGCCCCCCCGAGGCGAGCACGAGGCGCTCCACGCGGGCGCAGGCCTCCACGCCGAAGGAGCCAGCGTTCATGGCCACCGCGCCGCCCACGCTCCCCGGGATGCCGGCGAGCCCTTCGAGGCCCGAAAGGCCGTTCTCCGCGCAAAAGCGCAGCAGGCGCGGCAGCGGCACGCCGGCCCCGGCCCGCACAAGAACTTTCTCCCCCTCCCGACCGATGATCTCCGGCCCGTCGCTGAAAGCCGGCCGCACCAGCACGAGCGGAAGCTCGCCGTCCCCGGCGAGGAGATTGCTCCCGCGCCCGATGAAGAGCGCTTCGCCCCCGAGCCGCGCAAGATGTTGGGGCACCGCCATCGCGTCCTCGTGCGTCTCCAGCACGAGCTCGGCGATGGCGGTGCCCCCGAGGCGCAGGGTGGTGCGTTCCGCAAGCCGCGGCGCCGGAATCTCACGCATGTTCGGCCCCGTTGAGCCACGCGGGCCCCAGGCGGGTGATGGATCCCGCGCCGAGGGTGAGCAGCACGTCCCCATGCTTCAGTTCCTCCCCGAGGGCGTCGAGCAGGTCGTCCAGGGTGCGGCAATAGCGCAGGGGTGTGTCGCAAACCTGGCCAATGCCCTCGGCGAGGCTCTGGCCGGACACGCCGGGGATGGGCTTTTCCGAGGCGGCGTAGATCTCCGTGAGCAGGAGGGCGTCCGCGAGGTCGAAGACCTTGCAGAATTCGCCGAAATGCGCCTGCGTGCGGCTGAAGCGGTGCGGCTGGAAGGCCGCCACGATGCGTCGCCCCGGGAAGACCTCGTGCGCCGTGCGCAGGGTGGCCTCGATCTCGGCCGGGTGATGGCCGTAATCGTCCACCACGGTGACACCTTCGCGCTCGCCCTTGAACTCGAAGCGCCGCCCCACCCCGCGGAAGCCCGCGAGCCCCTCGGCGCACACATCGAAGGGGATGTCCGCCGCGAGAGCCGCGCCGATGGCGCCCAGCGCGTTGAGGATATTGTGCCGCCCGGGCTGCGGCACCGTGGCCTCGCCGAGCCTGCGTCCGCGATGCCACACGGCGAAACGGCTTTTGGCGCCGCATTCCACAGGCTCCGCGCGCAGGTCGTTTTCCTCGCCGAAGCCATAGGTCGCCACGGGCCGCTTGACGCGCGGCAAGAGCGCGCGCACCCCGGGGTCGTCACCGCAGACGATGTTCAGGCCGTAGAACGGCACCTTGTTCATGAAGCGCACGAAGGCCTCGTCCAGGGCCTCGCGGCTCTGGTAGTGATCCATGTGGTCGTCGTCCACATTGGTGACCACATTGAGGATGGGCAAAAGGCAGAGGAAGGAGCCGTCCGACTCGTCCGCCTCGGCGATGAGGTAGTCGCCCCTGCCGAGATGCGCGTTGGCGCCGTAGACATTGAGGCGGCCGCCGATGATGACCGTGGGGTCGAGGCCGGCGGTATCGAAAATGGAGGCCGTGAGCGAGGTGGTCGTGGTCTTGCCGTGCGTGCCGGCGATGGCGATGCCCTGCCGAAGGCGCATGAGCTCGGCGAGCATTTCCGCGCGGGGGATGACCGCGATATTGCGCCGGCGGGCCTCCACCACCTCGGGATTGTCCTCGGCGATGGCCGTGGACTTGACGAGCACTTCCACGTCACCCACGTTCTCCGCGGCGTGGCCCACGGCCACCGCGGCCCCGAGCGCGCGCAGGTGGCGCACCACGGCGGATTCGGCCATGTCCGAGCCGGAGATGCCGTAGCCCTCGCTGAGCAGCACTTCGGCGATGCCGCTCATGCCCGCGCCGCCGATGCCCACCATGTGGATATGCCGGATCTTGCTCTTCATGTCCCCCCCAGCAAAAATGCGTCCCTGAAAAGTCCCGGCGTCTTTCAGCGCGCCACGGCCGTGAGCGCGTCCGCCACGGCGGCGGCGGCATCGGTGCGCGAAAGCCCGCGCGCCGCGCGGCCCATGGCCGCGAGCGCGGCAGGGTCGGCGAGCAGGCCCAGAAGCAGCGCCGCCATGCCCGTCTGCGGAAAGTCCCGCTCCTGCACGAGGCGCCCGGCGCCTGCCTGGGCCACCACTTCTGCATTGCGCGTCTGGTGGTCGTGGATGGCCGCGGGAAAGGGCACGAGCACGGACGGCACCCCGCCGGCGCACAGTTCGGCCACGGTGCTGGCGCCGGCCCTGCAGAGCGCGAGGTCCGCCCAGGCATACGCCTCGGCCATGTCGTCGATAAAGGCGCTCACGCAATCGGGCGCATAGCCCGCTTCGGCATAGGCCGCCCGCGTGGCGTCAAGGTCTTTCCCGCCGCACTGGTGACGGATCTCCACGCCAGCGGCCTTGAGCTCAGCAAGCAGCCCGGGCAAAAGCCGGTTGAGGCTGTGCGCGCCCTGCGAGCCCCCGAGCACGAGCAGCCTTTTTGTGCCGCGCGTCGCCGCGTCCTTGCGCCTATCCGCCACGCCGGCGATGGCCGCGCGCACCGGGTTGCCGGTGAGCACGCATTTCTCCGCCGGAAAGCCCTGCGTGCCGGGCAGGGAAACGCAGACCCTGCGCGCGAGCCGCGCGAGAACCCTGTTGCTCGTGCCGGCCACGGCGTTCTGCTCGTGGAGCACTGCGGGCACGCCACAAAGCCTGGCCGCCAGCATGGGCGCGAAGGCCGCGTAGCCCCCGAAGCCGGCCACCGCATCGGGGCGGAACCCGCGCACGAGGGAAAGGGCCTTGCCCACGGCCACGCTCATGCGCGCCGCGGCGCCCACGGCCCGCAGCCCCCGCCCGAGGAAGCCCCGCACGGGAAGCCCGGCGAACTCGATGCCCGCGCGGGCGCAGAGCCGTGCCTCGGGGCCGTACTCGGAGCCCACGAAGAGCAGCCGCGCGCCAGGCGTGCGCCGGCGCAGCTCCTCGGCGACGGCGAGCGCGGGAAAGATGTGCCCGCCCGTGCCGCCGGTGGTCAGGAGGATCTTGTCCATGCGCCCGCCGTGCGCGAAAAGTTGAGCAACAGGCCCACGCAGAGCATGGTGGCGATGAGGTTGCTGCCCCCATAGCTCATGAGCGGCATGGGCACTCCCTTGGGCGGCGCCACGCCCATGACCACGGCGAGGTTCATCACCGCGCCCATGACAAGGATGGTGGTGATGCCGAAGGCCGTGAAGCGGTCGCGCAGCTCGCGCTGGCCCATGATAATGCGGTAACAGCGCCAGAACAGCAGCGCGAAGAGCCCCATGACGATGGTCACGCCCACGAAGCCCATTTCCTCGGCGAGCACGGCCATGATGAAGTCGTTGTGCGCTTCCGGCAGGTAGAACATCTTTTGCCGGCTGGCGCCCACGCCCACGCCGAAAAAGCTCCCCGAGCCGATGGCGAGCAGGGACTGCACGAGCTGGTACCCCGTATTGTGCGCGTCCTGGAAGGGGTCGAGAAAAGCCAGCAGGCGCCTGAGCCGGTACGGCTCGGCAATGGCGAGGGCCATGGCGCCCGCGCAGGCGAGCCCCAGGGAGAAGAAGATATAGATGAAACGCGTGCCCCCGGCCACGCACATGAAGAACAGGATGCCCGCGAGCACCACGGCGCTCCCGAAATCGGGCTGAAGCAGGAGCAGGAAGCAGAAGAGCCCGGTCACGGCGAAGGGCGGGATGACGCCCCGGCTGAAGGTCTTGATGAGCTGCTGCTTGGCGCTCATGAAATAGGCGAGATAGAGCGCCAGCGCGATCTTCACGAATTCCATGGGCTGGATGGAGACGGGGCCCAGGCGTATCCAGCGCTTGGCGCCGTTGATGGAGGGCGCCAGCGGCGAAAGCGTGATGAGCACGAGCAAAAGCGCGAAAAAGAGCGCCGGATACTGGAGCCGGTAAAGCCAGTCGCGCGGCAAAAGCGCCGCGCACCAGAGCGCCACGCCGCCCAGCGCCGCAAACAGCACCTGGCGCTTGAAGAAGTGGTACTTGTCGCCGTTGGCCTGTTCGGCCACGATGCCGCTTGCCGAGAGCACCATGACGAGGCCCACGGCGAGGATGGCGAGAGCGATGGTGAAGAGCCACCAGTCAAAGGAGGCCGGCCCGTTCCCCTCCCCGGCATGGTTCACCGCCCGGGCCACGGGGCTCTTGGCCGGCGCGGTGGAAGCCTGGGGCTTCACAAAGACATTCTTCATGCCAGTTCCCCCACGATGCGCTTAAAATCGTCGCCGCGGGCCATATAGTTTTTGTAGAGGTCAAAACTCGACGTTGCCGGGGCGAGCAAAACGGCATCCCCGGGCCTGGCGGCGCCGGCGAGCTCCCGTACGGCTTCGGCGAGCGTCGCGTGCCAGCTCAGGGGCACCGCGCCCTCCCAGGCGCGCTCGAATTCCTCACGGCTCGCGCCGAACAGGCCAACCTGCACCACCTTTTCTCGCAAAAGCGGCACAAGGGACGCGAGGTCGCCGCCCTTGAACTTGCCCCCGCAGAGCAGGCGCACGGGCCGGTCGAAGGCGCGCAAGGCCACTTCCAGCGCGGCCACGGTGGTGCACTTTGAATCATTGACAAAGAGCACGCCGCCCCGCTCGGCCACGCGCTCCAGCCTGTGCGGCAGCGGGCGGAAGCCGGCCACGGCGCGGGCCGCATTGGCCTCGCTCACGCCGAAAAGCCGGCAGGCCTGCCACGCGGCCTCGGCGTTGAACGCGTTGTGGGCGCCCATGAGGCCGCCGCGCGGAAAGCGCGAGGGCCCCTCCTCCACCCAGACCTTGCGAGCGCGCACCGGCCATGCCGCTGAAAGCCCGCGCACGCTTTCGCCGAGCACGGCCAGGTCGCCCTCGTCCTGGCAACGGAACAGGCGGAACTTGGCCTCGGCGTATTCGTCCATATCCTTGTGGTAATCGAGATGGTTGGGCGAAATATTCAGCAGGATGGCCGCGCGCGGGCAAAAGGTGGAGCAGCCCTGAAGCTGGAAGCTGGAGACCTCGAGCACCAGCACGTCGGCCTTGCGCCCGGCGAGCACATATTCCGAAAGCGGCGTGCCGATATTGCCGCCGAGAAAGACCGAATAGCCCTGCGCCTGGAGCATGGCCGCCGCCAGCGAGGCCGTGGTCGTCTTGCCGCTGGTGCCGGTGACGGCGAGCACGGGCTCGTCATCCAGTGAGCGCCACGCGAGTTCCATCTCTGCCAATATCTCCGGCGCCCGGGCGCCCGGTGCCACGGTGGCCTCCACCAAGGGCTCGATGGCCGCGACGGGAAGGCCCGGGCTCGGGATGACCCACGCGGCGCCCGCGAACTGGGCCGGCGTGTGCTCGCCGAGCTGCACGTCCACGCCGTCGGCGCGCAGCTCCGCAAGCTGCGCTTCGCTCAGCGCGTCCATTTTTTTGTCCAGCAGGCGCACCTCTGCGCCCAGTTTGCGCAAGAGCCGTACTGCGGCGAGGCCCGACCGGCCCGCGCCCACCACCACGGCGAGTTCGCCCGCTTGCGGCCTCGGGCCGCGGCTGTGCTCCAGTGCCATTGTCGCTCCTCAGCGCAGTTTCAGGACGGACAGGGCCAGCATGCCAAGCAGGATGGAGAGTATCCAGAACCGGATGATGATCTTGGATTCCGGCACGCCCTTGAGTTCAAAATGGTGATGCAGCGGCGCCATGCGGAAGATGCGCTTGCCGCCCGTCCAGCGGAAATAGCCCACCTGCAGGATGACCGAGAGCGTTTCGGCCACAAAGATGGCGCCCACCACGGCGAGGAGGAGCTCCTGCTTGCAGAGCAGCGCCAGATAGCCGAGCACGCCGCCGATGGAGAGCGAGCCCACGTCGCCCATGAAGACCTGCGCCGGATAGGCGTTGAACCAGAGAAAACCGAGGCCCGCGCCGGCGAAGGCGGCGCAGAACACCGTGACCTCGCCCACGCCGGGGATGTAGGGCATGAGCAGATAGGCGGAAAAGCGCGCGTTGCCGGTCACATAGATAAAGATGGCGAACACCAGGGCCGCGATGACGGCGGGCCCGATGGCGAGGCCGTCCAGCCCGTCCGTGAGGTTGACGGCGTTGGACGCGGCCACCATGAGGAAGATGCCGAAGGGCAGGTAGAACCAGCCGAGGTCGGGCGCCCAATCTTTGACAAAGGGGATGGTGAGCCGGCTGTCGAAGGCCGGATTCTCCCAGAGCATCCAGATGGCGCAAAAGGCCACGAGGATCTGCGCGGTGAACTTGGCCTTGGCCGAAATCCCCTTGTTCTGGTGGTGCCGGAGCTTGGAGAGGTCGTCCCACAGGCCCACCGCCCCGAAGCCCACGAACACGAAGAAGGTCTGCCAGACATAGCGGTTGGCGAGGTCGCCCCACAAGAGCAGGCTCACGGCCAGGCTGAACAGGATGAGCAGCCCGCCCATGGTGGGCGTGCCGGCCTTGGCGGCATGCGCGGCCACATCCTCGTGGATGTACTGGCCGCACTTGAGGCGCCTGAGCCACGCGATGAAGCGCGGCCCCACGAGGATGGAAATGACGAGCGCGGTGATGAGCGCCGCCATGGAGCGGAAGGAGATGTAGCGGAAGACGTTGAACGCCGTCCATTCCGCTGCAAGTGGGGCGAACAGGCTATAAAACACGCCTTTCCTCCCTGCCCTGGCCGGCCTGGGCCTTTTCCAGCGCCGCAAGCAGCTCTTCCAGCCGGTTGGCGCGCGAGCCCTTGAAGAGCACGACGGCCCCGTCCGGGAACCTTTCTTCCCCCACCCACGCGCGCACAAAGTCCTCCGGGCCGGTCACGGGCGTCCAGCGGGGCGCGGTATGCGGATTTTCCGCCACAAGCCCCGCGCGAACGTCCTCGCCGTGACCGCCCTTCCAGTAGACGGCATCCACGCCAAGGCGCCCGAGCAGGCGCCCCAGCTCCGCATGGTGCCTGGCCGATTCCGCACCCAGTTCGCCCATTTCGCCGAGCACGGCCGCAAGCGGCAGCCCCGCGCCCAGAGCCTCCTCCGCCGCGGCCTCAAGCATGCGGCGCATGGAGAGGGGATTGGCGTTATAGGTGTCGTCGATGACGCGCCACGGCCCGAGCTCTTTGCGGGCCGAGCGCCGCGGGGGCAGGGGCGCCTCAGCAAAGCCCCGGCAGATCTCGTCTTCGGAAAGGCCGAGCAAATGCGCGGCCGCTGCGGCGGCAATGGCGTTCTCCGCGCCGAAGGCCCCGCGAAAGGGCGTGTCAACGCTGAAACTTTCGCCCGCCAACTCAAGACGGCAGCGTCCCGCCGCGCCGTCCTCCATGGCTGCCGTATAGGGCGCCCGCCCCTGCACCGTGCTGAAAAACACCGGGCTCACGCCCAAGGCTTTGGGTTCGGCCACGAGGTCCGCATAATCCGCGCTCACAAGGGCAGTCCCCCCGGGCGCCAGGTGGGCCAGCAGGCGCGCCTTGTGCCATGCCACGCCCTTGCCGCCAAGGCCTTCGGTATGGCCCGGGCCCACATTGAGGATGACGGCGAGGTCCGGCCTGAGGATGGCCGCGAGCTCGTCCATGTCGCCCTCATGGCTGATGCCGGCCTCCATGACCCAGAAGTCCTCGTCGCCGTCCGTATCCAGCACGGCGCACGGCATGCCGATCTGGTTATTGTGGTTGAGCGGCGTCTTGGCGGTCTTGCCGCGCACGGCGAGGATGGCGGCGAGCGCTTCCTTGAGCGTTGTCTTGCCGGCCGTGCCCGTGACACAGACGACTTTTGCGGCCGTCCTGTCGCGCCAATGGGCGGCGAGGCGCCCCAGGGCCTTGACGGTGTCCGGCACCACGAGCACCGGCACGCTCAGGGCCGTCACTTCCGGCAAAGGCCGGGACGCGAGCACGGCCCCGGCGCCGCGCTCCACGGCGGATGCCGCAAAATCGTGCCCGTCCACGCGCGCGCCCGGCACGCAGACGAAGAGCGCGCCCGGGGCGGCCTCCCGGCTGTCCGTGACAGCGCGGGCGAGCACGCGGCCCTCGTGGCCGGCGCAGGCTTCCGCAGGCAGGCCGAGCGCCTGCGCCATTTCCCCAACGGTCATTCGCACCGCAAAAGCTCCCGCACCACTTCCTGGTCGCTGTAATGGTGCTTCACGCCCTTGATGATCTGGTAATCTTCGTGGCCCTTGCCGGCGATGAGCAGGGCGTCCTCCCGGCCGAGCATGGCGAGGGCCCTGGCCGTGGCCGCGCGGCGGTCGGCCTCGACCACCACTTCGCGCGCGCCCGCAAGGCCGGGCAGCACATCCTCAAGGATGGCTTCAGGCTCCTCGTTGCGCGGGTTGTCCGAGGTGAGCACGGCCACGTCCGCATGGCGCGCCACGGCCTCGCCCATGAGCGGGCGCTTCGTCCTGTCGCGGTTGCCGCCGCAGCCGAAGACCGTCACGATGCGCGCAAAACCGGCCACGCGCAGGGCAGTGAGCACATTGACGAGCGCGTCCGGCGTGTGGGCGTAATCCACAAAGACATGCAGACCCTGGGGGTTATCCACCCGCTCGAGGCGCCCGCAGACTCCGTTGAAATCTTCCAGTGCGCCCATGGCCGCGGGCGCGAGCCCGAGCTCCAGCGCCATGGCCTGCGCGGTGAGCAGGTTGGCCGCGTTGAAGGCGCCCACGAGCGGCGAGCGCAGCTCCCACTCCTCGCCGCCGAGGTGCATGCGCAAATGCGTGCCGCCGGTGCCCGAGGAGAGCAGTTCGCCCCAGAGATGCCGCCGCCCCGGCGCCCCGCGCCCGAGCCCGTAGGAAAGCGCAGTGGGACAAAGCTCCAGCAGGCGCCGGCCCCAGGGGTCGTCGGCATTGACGGCCATGGCCTTGTCCGCCCGGGGGAGCTCGAGAAAGAGCCGCGCCTTGGCCTTGAAATAGCTTTCCATGTTTTCATGGAAATCGAGATGGTCCTGCGTGAGATTGGTAAAGGCCGCACCGGCGAAAGGAAGCCCGGAGACGCGCTGCTGCGCGAGCGCATGCGACGAGACCTCCATGAACACCATGTCCACGCCGGCTTCGGCCATGCGCGCGAGCATGGCATGCAGGGAGAGCGGGTCGGGCGTGGTAAGGGGCGCGGCCTCGCTGTGGCCCGGCCAGCGGTAGGTTACGGTACCGAGCACGCCCACCCGGTAGCCCGCTGCCGTGAAGAGGTGCTCCAAGAGGGCCGCGGTGGTCGTCTTGCCGTTGGTGCCGGTGATGCCGACCACGCGCAGGGGCAGTTCCTCCGTATGCCAGCGTGCCGCCGCGAGCCGCCACAGGGCCTCGCGCGGGTCCTCGTGGGCGATGAAGCGACAGGAGGGCGAACCCGCGCCTTGCGCCGCCTCCGGCCGGCAGACGACGATGCCCGCGCCGGCCGCAACGGCCTCCGGGATAAAGCGGCTGCCGTCCTCGCTCGCCCCGGGCACCGCCACAAAGATGTCGCCGGGGCACACTTGGCGCGAATCCGCGCGGACTTCACGCACGCCGGGGCGCTCGCCGGCACGCACGGCCGCAAGCAGGGCCTCAAAATCCCGTTCCATCATCAGCGCTCCGAGAGCCAGAGGATATAGTCGGCCCGTTTGCCTTCCTCGGGCCATGCCGTGCCCGCGGGCGGGCTCTGGCGCACCACGCGGCTGCCCGTGCCCTTGAGCTCGGGCACCACGCCCGCGCGGGCGAAAAGCTCCACGGCGTTGCGCACGGACTTGCCCATGACATCCGGCACATGGCTCGCGGCGCGGGCCCGGTGGCCCGGAAGGCGCATGCCGTCCTGCGGGCGGCGCGGGGCCTGCGCCTCGGCGACGGGCGGCGCTTCGGCCCCGGGAGCGGCGGCAACCGCCTTGGGCTCCAGATAGGGGGCGTCCATGCCCACGAGCTTGAGGCCCCGCCGGCGCACCGTGTCCTTGCGGGCGGCCTCGGCCACCTGCACCTCGGTGAGCGCGCCGGTATAGGTCAGCACGCGGCTGGCGATTTCCTTGAAGGCCGGGGCCGCCACCACGCCGCCGTACTGGTTGCGCGTGGGTTCGTCCACGAAGACCACAACGAGATAGCGCGGATCCCGGGCGGGCAAGAAGCCCACAAAGGAGGCCACGCGCTTGACGCCGTAGGTGCCGGCGCGGGCGTCGGCCTTCTGCGCCGTGCCGGTCTTGCCGGCCACCTCCACGCCGGGCACGCGCGCCCGCTTGCCGGTGCCGTCGTTCTCCTCCACCACGTCGCGCATCATGTCCATGACTTCGCGCACGGTCTTTTCGTTGAAGACGCGCTCGTGCGCCTCCTCCACGCCGCCCTCCTCGCGCACGAGGCGCAGGGGCTTGTAGATGCCGTGGTTGAGCAGGGTGAGGTATGCCTGGGCCATCTGGAGCGCCGTGACCGACACGCTCTGCCCGAAGGCCGCGGACATGACATCGGCCTCGCCCCAGTCCCTCGGGCGGCGCAGGATGCCCCGGCTCTCGGCCACGGGCACGCTGGTGCGCTCGCCGAAACCCAGGGCGTGCAGGTATTTCCACGACTGCTGGGCGCCGAGCTGGAGGCCGATCTTGGCCATGCCGATATTGGAGGAATAGCGGAGCACCTTGCTCGCCGGCAGGATGCCCTGGGTTGAGGTGTCGCGGATGGAGATGTTCTTGCGCTCCCACTTGCCGCCTTCGCAGTCGATGAGCGTGTTGGGCGTGACCTTGCGCTCCTGCAGGGCCGCGGCCATGACGAAGGGCTTGAAGGTGGAGCCCGGCTCCAGCGCGTCCGCTGCAAGGCGGTTGCGGTAGACCTGCGGCGAGGACTCGCGGTAGGTGTTGGGATTGAAGAAGGGATACTGCGCCCAGGCGAGGATGTCGCCGCTCTCCACATCCACCACGAGGGCCCCGGCCCAGCGGGCGTCGAACTCGCGCGCCGCGCGGGCCACGGCCTCCTCGGCGATGAACTGGATCTGCATGTCGAGGGTCAGGGTCACGTCCTGGCCGCGGGGCTCGCTCTGGCCCTCCTCGTTGAGGTAGAAGCGCCGGCCCATGGCGTCGCGCTGGACGATCTGGCGCACCGGGATGCAGCCGAGGCGCTCTTCCAGCGAGCGCTCGATGCCCTCGAGGCCCTTGTCGTCCAGGCCCACGAAGCCGAGCAACTGGCCGGCCATGTGCTTGAAGGGGTAGACGCGGTCATATTCCTTGCTCAGGCCGATGCCCGCGAGGTCGGCCTTGCGGATGGCCGCGGCCGTGGAGTCGTCCACCTTGCGGCGGAGCCAGACGAAACGCCTGCGCGTGCGCGAGAGGTCGTCATGGAGCTTCTGCGCGTCCACGCCGAGCAGGGGCGCGAGCGTGGCCGCGGTGCGCGCGAAATCCTCGATCTCCTGCGGCTTGGCATAGACCGAGCGCGCCTCCACGCTGCGCGCGAGCACCTGGCCGTTGCGGTCATAGATGAGGCCGCGCTTGCCCGACACGAGCTCCGAGGCCATGTGCTGCCGGCGGGCCTTGTCCGCGAGCTTGGGGCCCTCGATCATCTGGAGGTGCCAGGCGCGCCCCCAGAGCGCCACCCAGATAAGGCAGAATATGACCGCCACCGCATTGATGCGCCAGCGGCTCCAGTCCACGCCGGCGGCCCATTTGGCGAGGCGCGAGGCCGGGGCCTTGGCGGGCGCGGCCTTGCCGTCCTGCCATTTGGCGGCCTTGCGCGCATCCCGGCGCGGTGCATAGGTGGCGCGATTGCGCTTGCGTGACGAAAATCCGAGCATGCCTTCCTCCGCCCGGGCCAGCTTCCTTGCGAAGCGCGGCGCCGCGGCTTGCCGTGCCCTGTGTCCCTTGAGGGCGCGGCGGCGCGATCCTTAAGACTTGTCCATGCGGCGAACCTGGCCTGGGCCCGGCTCGCGCATGTCGAATTCCTGCGCGCGGCGGCGCAGCTCATAGGGCGAGAGCAGGCGCTCCCGCTCCACTTCCAGCTTGGCGCGCAGGGCCTGGCGCTCCCGCACCTCGTTCTGCGCGATATTGATGAAATACGTCGTATCCGTGCGCTCGATGCCGCTCCAAACGAGCACGAGCCCCATCACGGGCAGCCCCAGCAGCTCCAGCGCCAGCACGGCGAGCCAGCCGCGGCCCCCCTGCGGCTTGCCCTGGCCCTTCTTGCGGCTGTTCACGCCCAACCCCGCCGGGCTTCGGCGGCCGGCGCCTCGGCGATCTTTTCCACGGCGCGCAGCTTGGCAGAACTTGCGCGCGGGTTGGCCGCGACCTCATCCGGCGAGGCTGTGAGCGGCTTTTTGCTGAGCGGGCGCACCTCGGGCGCATGGCCGCAGCGGCACACCGGCACATGCCGGGAGCAACGGCAGCCTTCGGCCCAGTGCCGCATGGCCTGCTTGACCATCCTGTCCTCCAGCGAGTGAAAGGTGATGATCACGAGGCGCCCGCCCACGGGCAGCCACTTGAGGATAGAATCCAAAAAACGGCGCAGCTCGCCGAGCTCGTCATTGACGGCCATGCGCAGGGCCTGGAACGTGCGCGTTGCCGGGTGGCGGCGCGCCTTGGCACGCCATGCCGCCGGATAGGCCTGCGCCACCAGCGCCGCAAGCTCGCCCGTGGTGCCGATGGGCGCCTTTTGCCGCGCGTCCACGATGGCGCGGGCGATACGGCCGGCCTGCGGCTCCTCGCCGAGAGTGGCGATGCACTCCTTGAGGCGCGCGAAACTTTCGCGGTTGACCCAGTGCCAGGCCGAACGCTCCCCGGAGGCCGCGTCCATGCGCATGTCCAGCGGGCCGTCGCCATGGAAGCTGAAGCCCCGTTCCGCCTCGTCCAACTGGAGCGACGACACCCCGATGTCGAGCAGCGCCCCGTTGACAAAATTCCAGCCGAGCTCTTCGAGCGCGCCCGCAAATTCGCTGTACCGGCGGTGGAAGAGATGCGCGCGCTCCCCGAAGGGGGCCAGCCGCCCGCGCGCCAGTTCCAGCGCCTCGGTGTCGCGGTCGAGCCCGCAGAGGCTGCTTTCCGGCGCCCTCTCGAGAATGGCCGCGGCGTGCCCCCCAAGGCCCACCGTCCCGTCCAGATAGCGGCCGCCCGCCACGGGCGCCAGCGCGTCCAGCGTTTCCGCAAGAAGCACCGGCACATGCCGGGGCCGCAGCTCAGGCGCCATGACGGCCGCTTCGCGCATCACAGGTCAAGAACCACATTGCGGGCCGCCAGTTCTTCACTCACATCCACGTCAGGAAGATCGTCAAAGCGGTCCTGGGCCCAGACCTCGAACTTGTCGAGCATGCCCACGAGCACGGCGTCCCGCCCAAGGCCCGCGGCGCGCAGGAGCGGCTGCGGGATGCGCACCCTGCCCTGGCCGTCGGGCACCATCTCGTGCGCGAGGCCGATGACCTTGGTCTTGAAATTGGCGAGCGCGGGGGGCGGCATGCGCAGGGCGCCCAGCTGCTCCACTATGGTGTTCCACTTGGCGGGCAGGTACGCGGTGAGGTGGCCGTAATACGCGGTCAGCCAGAAGGTGCCGGCAGCCGGGTCAGCGGCGTCGCCCCCGTGCCCGGCCGCGCCCAGCGCGTCGAGAAATTTTGGCGGCAGCACAAGGCGCCCCTTGGCGTCCATGCTGCGGTAATAGCTGCCCGTGAAAAGTGCCGCCATAATCTACCACTTTTTTAACCAGAATCACCACTTTTTTCCACTTATGCCCCAGAGCTGTCCGCCTGTCAAGGCAGTGAGGCCGCCCGCCGCGAAAGTCGCAGACAGACGGCCTCAGAAGCTGTATGGTTTCAATGGATTATGAAAGGATTTTCTTGCCTCCGGGATGACGGGCACGCAGTCAGAAAAATGTGAAGCCCTATGCGGAGTGGGCGCGGCCTTCGGCGCGGCGGGCGTCCGCCTCGCGGTCCAGCGCGCGCAGGGCCCGCGCGAGCACGAGCCACGCCTCGGGCCGGGCATTCAACCGCACGCTCCGGCGCGCGAGCATTTCGGCCATGGCCGGGTCCTCGCCGCCGTCCAGATAGAGCTCGGCGAGCTGGAGCATGGCCTGCGCGTCGCCAGGATTGCGCAGCAGGGCGTCGTGGAGCAGTTCGCGGGCCTCGGCCCCCCGCCGCTGGCGGGCGGCAAGACGGGCGAGCTGGCGCCGGGCCGTGGGGGGGGTGCCGGGGCGCGCGTCCTCCAGCGCCGCGGCGCGCTCATAGCAGCGCTGGGCCTCGGCGCGCCGGCCGCGCTGCTCATGGAGGCGCCCGAGCCTGAGCCACACATAGCGGGATTCGGGCGCAAGCTCGGCACTGCGCCGGTAATGGCGCGCCGCGGCCCGGAAGTCCCCAAGGTTCTGGCAGAGGGCGCCGAGATTGTAGGCAATCTTGGCCGCGAGCGCCGGCTCGGCCGCATGGCGGAGCGCCGCCTGGAACTGGCGGCGGGCTTCCGCGCCCCGGCCCACGGCCGCGAGGCAGACGCCGAGGGAATTGCGCGCCATGGCGTTGGCGCCGTCGGCGAGGAGCGCCAGCTTGTATTCCTCCATGGCGCCAAAAGCGTCGCCCAGGCTGTAGCGCCTGTCCGCGCTGATGTTGAGGGCCACGGAATCGCAGAGGCCCACGCGGGGCCCGGTCTCCAGCAGCAGGGCGAACTCCAGCGCCTTGAGGGCGCAGGCTTCGCTCTCGTCCTTGCGAAATTCCAGAAAGGGATGCGCCGCGAGCCCGGCGGCCGCCTGAAGGCCGGCCTCGCCGGCGGCCTCGCAGATGGCCGCATAGAGCGGCAGGCAGGCCTCGCCCTTGGCGCCCGGGTGAAACACGATGAGGCTGTTGCTGCCGTAACGGCCCATGAAGGCCGGGGCCGGCGCCTTGAGGCGCCCGGCCGTTTCGGCCAGCAGGCGCGGCGCCGCGCAAAGCCATGCCTCCATCGCGGGGGGCCCGGCCGCGTCCCCTTCCGCGCCGCTGTTTTCCCCTGCCGGCGCTAGGCGCACAATGGCGAGGGTAAACATGCGCACGGCTTCACGGGCCATGGCGAAGCGGCGCAAAAATTCCCCGTGGCTCATGGGGCCGTCGGCGGCGACGCCTGCCCCGGGGGTCTCCGTTGCGGCGCCCGGCGTGGCGTCCTCCCCGGGTGCAGCCATTTCCGGCTCCGCAGCGAGCAGGAGGCGGTCGCCCGCCTCGGGCGGGGCCGCCGGGTCTTCCAGGTGCACGATTTCGGCCAGGGCTTCGCCGTTTTCCACCCGCAAAAGCACGATGTCGCCCTTGAAAGCGCCGGCGCGGCCCTCGGGCGTGCGCGCCCGCACATGGAAGCGCTGGCCCTCCACCGCCTTGGCCTCCCTGCCGAGGCTCACACGGAGGCGGTCGAGGGCGGGTCGCCCGAGCACCACGCCCCCTTCGCGCAGGATTTGGGCAAAAGGCATCACCGCGTCCCGCGCATTCACGGTATCCGCGTCATTCCCGGCCAGGGCCCGCTCGGCGGCGTCGGCGGCGAGCCGCGCCCTGTCCCTGAGCTTGCGCGCCTGGTCGAACATGGCGAGCGAAAGCTCCGGGCCCAGCATGTCCTGCGGGTAGAGTGCGTGCCCCGCGCAGAGCCTGGGCCTGAGCTGAAGGCCGGTCACCGGGTCATGCACGCGCACGGCATCCATGCGCGAAAGCGCCTCCTGCGCGAGCCGGTGGCACGCGCCGCGCCCGATGGCGGGAAAGAGCAGGCCGATCTCGCAGGGGCCAATGCGCCCGGCCCGGGCGTCCGAGGGCAGTTCCGCAAGGCAGGCGCGGGCCTGGGCGCGCATCATCTCCTCACAAAAAGCATAGCCGAAGCTGCGGGTCAGGGCTTCTCCGTCGCGCCAGCGCAGGACGGCCATGCCGAGGCAGAGCCGGTGCAGGGGCGCGGGCCCGCTCGCGGAGCGGGAAGGGTCGCGCATGGCGGCGCGCAAGAGCTCCACCTCGGCCTCCATGCGCGCCAGAAGGGCGCCCTCGGTGATGAGGTCGGTTGCGGGGTCGCGCTCCATGGCCCGGGCCCGGGCGAGGTTTTCGAGGCACAGGGCCGCGATGGCCGGCAAGTGCGACAGGAGGCGCCGCGCCTCGCGGGCCCGAACGCCGTGCAGCATGAGCACCCCGAGGCTTTCGCCGCGCCACACGAGCGGCAGGAGCAGGCGGCGCTCGCGGCTTAAAAGCTCCGGCTCACGCGGGCCGGCGTGCGTGGGAAAATAGAGGGCGTGGCCCTCAAAGGAGAGAAAGGCGCCGAGGCCCGCACAGAGCAGGCTCTCCATTTCCATGAGGTCTGCGCGCGAAAGGATGAGCGAAGGCCGGGATTCTTGCATCAGCAGAGTCTAGACGTGGGGCGGCCGCTTGTCTAGAAAATATCTTGAAAAAGTCTCGATCCCGGCCGTTCCGGCCCTCGCCCCATAGCCCCAACATTGACAAGGGGCGGCGGGCATGTTTTTCTCAGGGGCGGCCAAAAGGCCCGGAAATTCAGGCCCCGCCCCTGCCGCGGGGCAGTCTAGGCATCCATCCCTCAAGGAGCAGACATGCCCATCCAGAACGGCGACACCATTCGCGTCCACTATACAGGCACCCTTTCCGACGGCACGGTCTTCGACTCCTCGAAGGAGCGCGAACCGCTGGAGTTCACCCTCGGCGCAGGCTCGCTCATCCCCGGTTTCGAGGCGGCCGTGGCGGGCCACGAGCCCGGCGAGACCGTCACCGTGACCATCCCTCCGGCCGAGGCCTATGGCGAGGCCGACCCGGAGCTCGTCTTCACCGTGGCCCGCGCCCAGGTGCCCCCGCACATCCCGCTGGAGGTGGGCACCCCGCTCCAGCTCTCCAACGAGCAGGGGCAGATGGACGTGACCATCACCGAGGTGGGCCCGGACGAAATCACCCTTGACGCCAATCACCCGCTGGCCGGCAAGGAGCTCACCTTCGAGATCGAGATCCTCGACAAGAAATAGCGCAAAGACGGAAAGCCCATGAGCAGCAATACCGGGCGCCACAGCGCCATCCAGGCCATCACCACCTACAAGCCGGACGTGGCGCCGCTGAACTTCGCGGACACGCGCCCCACGGACATCTTCGGCTGCAACGTGTTCAACGACCGCGTCATGCGCGAGCGCCTGCCCAAGGAGGTCTACCGCTCGCTGCACAAAACCATCGCCTTCGGCGAGCGCATGGACCCCTCCATCGCGGACACCGTGGCCGCGGTCATGAAGGACTGGGCCATCGAGAAGGGCGCCACCCACTTCACGCACATCTTCTACCCGCTCACCGGGCAGACCGCCGAAAAGCACGACAGCTTCCTCATGCCCGACGGCACGGGGGGCGTCATCGCCGAGTTTTCCGGCTCCATGCTCATCCGCGGCGAGCCGGACGCCTCCTCCTTCCCCTCGGGGGGCCTGCGCTCCACTTTCGAGGCGCGCGGCTACACGGCCTGGGACGTGACGAGCCCGGCCTATATCATGGAAAACCCCAACGGCACCTTTTTGTGCATCCCCACCATGTTCCTCTCGTGGACAGGTGTGGCGCTGGACAAGAAGACGCCGCTCTTGCGCTCCAACCAGGCGGTCAACCGCGAGGCGCAGCGCCTCCTCGCGCTCTTCGGCATCGAGACGGACCTGCCCATCCTCTCCTATGCCGGGCTGGAGCAGGAATATTTCTTCATCGACCACAATTTCAACTTCGCCCGGCCGGACATCCAGATCGCCGGGCGCTCGCTCTTCGGCGCAAGGCCCGCCAAGGGCCAGGAATTCAGCGACCAGTACTTCGGGGTCATCCCGCAGCGCGTGCTCTCCTGCATGATGGAGGTGGAGCGCGAGCTCTACAAGCTCGGCGTGCCCGTGCGCACCCGCCACAACGAGGCGGCGCCCAGCCAGTACGAGATCGCTCCGCTCTATGAGCCGAGCAATCTCGCCGTGGACCACAACCACATCATCATGTCCACCCTGCGCAACGTGGCCAAGCGCTACGGGCTCAAGTGCCTGCTCCACGAAAAGCCCTTCAGCGGGGTCAACGGCTCGGGCAAGCATGTCAACTATTCGCTCGGCAACAGCGAGCTCGGCAGCCTCTTTGACCCCGGCGAAACGCCGCACGCCAACGCCAAGTTCCTCGTGTTCTGCGCGGCCATGATCCGCGCGGTGCACAAGTTCGGGGGCCTTTTGCGGGCCACGGTGGCGAGCGCCAGCAATGACCACCGTCTGGGCGCGCACGAGGCGCCGCCGGCCATCATGTCCATCTTCCTTGGCGACCAGCTCACCGAGGTCTTCGAGGCCTTCCGCGCCGGGCGCGCCGAGGACGCGGCCAACGGCCGGCAGCGGCGCATCATGAACGTGGGCGTGGACACCCTGCCCCCCCTCCCCACCGACCCGGGCGACCGCAACCGCACGAGCCCGGTGGCCTTCACCGGCAACCGCTTCGAGTTCCGCGCGGTGGGCTCCGGGCAGTCCGCGGCGGGCTCCATCACGGCGCTCAACGTGATGATGGCCGATTCCCTCGGTTTCGCGGCCGACTGGCTGGAGCGGGAGACCGCCGCCGGCGCGGATTTCAACGCCGCCGTGGAGTCCTTCATCACCCATGTAATGGAGGAGCACAGCGCGGTCATCTTCAACGGCGACGGCTATTCCGATGTCTGGCACCAGGAGGCCCGGCGCCGGGGGCTGCCCGATTTGCGCACCACGCCCGAGGCCCTGCCGGAGCTGACGAACCCGGAGGTGGTCAGGATCTATGAAAAGGCGGCGGTGCTTCGGCGCGACGAGCTGCGCGCCCGGCAGGAAATCTATCTCGAGCAGTACTGCAAGACCGTGCGCACCGAGGCCAACCTCGTCATCCGCATGGCGCGGACCATCATCTTCCCCGCGGGCATGCGCTACCAGGGCGAGCTCGCGGCAACGGCCGGCCGCTTGCGCGACCTCGGCATGGACTGCCGCACCACGACCCTTGAGCACGTGACCACGAGCCTGCGCCGGCTTGAGGACGCCACGGCCAAGCTCGAGACCGCGCTCGCCGCCTGCGGCGAACGGGGCGAAGGCCTTGACGCGGCGGAGCACTACTGCAACGATGTGCTTCCGCTCATGCTGGAAGTGCGCGAACACGCGGACGCGCTGGAGACCATGGTCGCCGACGACCTTTGGGCGCTGCCCAACTACCAGGAGATTTTGTTCGGCAAATAGGGCGTCAGCGCATCCCCGGCTTTACGGCCCCGTTGTCCGCATCGTGCGCGGGCGGCGGGGCCTTTTCCACGCTGCACACCCCTTGCGGGGCCGGCGCCGGCCCCATGAGCAGGATGCGCCCGCGCGAAAGAATGAGCCCCGCCAGCGTGAGGCACCAGGCCCCGAGCGCCAGAAAAATGAAGCCCCTGGGCACGGCCATGAGCGCCGGCACGCCATAGGCGTCGGAAACCGCAGCGGTGCACACCGTATACATGCCGAGCGGGAAGACCATGCTCCAGTAGGTGGGGGTGTACGCGTAAGGATAGCCCTTGACACAGTGGCGCCAGAGGCCCAGGAGCGCGAGCATGGGCACCCACCACGAGGCGGTGGCCCACGCGAGCAGCGTGATGCCCGAGATGTAGGGCTGCAACAGCGCCAGCAACGGGGCCGCGCCCGCGCGCCCCATGAGCGCCGTGCCGGCGAGGGCCGTGGAGGCGGCGGCGCTGGCGTTGATCCAGTAGGTGGGCTCGGAATCCCCGGCGGTCATGTCCGTGAAGCAGAAGCGGAGAAAAATGCCCACGATGACAAAGATATAGAGGATGACCCCGACGAGGAACAGCGCGCAGAGGCAAAAATACACGCTATCCGCGTCCCAGCCTTGCGGGGCGCCGAGGGCCGCGCCGAGAATGACGAGGGACTCGGTGCTCACCGTGGCCAGAAGCCATGTGCCGTTGACGCCACAGGCGAGCGGGGGCTTGGCCGCGCGCGTGAAGATGGCGGAAAACACCCCCCAAAGGATGATGGCCCAGCAGAGAGCCCCGAGGCAGAAGAGCCGCGCGCCTGCCGCGGGGTCGCGCGCGAGCACGACGGATTGCGTGCCGAAAATGGCCGTCGCCGCCACGATGGTGAGAAAGCCCGGGCCCCTGAGGTGGCTCGTGAAGTCCGCGGCGACGGCGCCCGGGGAGCGGAGGAGCCTGAGGAGGAGCAGGGCCCACAGGGCCACGTACAGGCACGCGTTGACGCCGTGGAGGAGGCGCGCGCCCGAAGGGCAGCCCAGCCGCAAGAGGGCCAGGGAAAGGATGCCCGTGGACATGACCATGGCAAAGTTGGCGGGCGCCATGCCTTTCACCAGCGCGAAGAACCGGCTGCCGACGCTGTTCATGCCGCCTCCGGAAAACTGCGGGCCTGCCGGGGCACACTTTGACCCGGTCTGCTGGAAGCCTCCGGCAATGGTACAAACCGCGGGGCAAAGGGTCAATTTCGGGGAGGCGCCTTTTGCGGGCTTGTATGTTTTGCCAGAGGCGGCTAGACTCGCCCGAACCGCGGGCGTGCCGGCCGCATGTCCGGCCCCGCACTTTCCGTGAGGTATGCCATGCCGGAGCCCGACGCCGATTCCCTCTTCCACTGCCGCCAGTGCGGCCACTGCTGCGAGGGGCGCGGCGGCATCGTCGTGAGCCCGGCCGACCTTGCGCGGCTCGCGGCCTTTCTCGGGCTCGCCGCCGAAGCGGTGGCGGAGCGCTACGGCGAGCATTCCGGCGGCAAGCTCAAGATCCGCAACGGCGAGGACGGCCGCTGCATCTTCTTTATCGAGGGCAAAGGCTGCGCCGTGCATGAGGGCAAGCCCTCCATCTGCCGCGCGTGGCCCTTTTTTCGCGGCAATATCGAAGACCCGGCGAGCCTCGCCATGGCCAAGGAATTTTGCCCCGGCATCGACCCGGAAGCGGCCCACGCCGACTTCGCCCGCGCCGGGCGCGCCTATCTCAAGGAGCACGGCCTCCTCGCCAGCGACCCGGCCCGCGAGGCGAATGCCCTCGTGCTTCCCTGACCTTTTCCGGCACGAGCCACAACCCTGAACGCCATGCGCCGACCGTCCCGCCAGCTCTCTCTCAAGGAATGCTACGAGGTCCTGCGCCTGGAAAAAGGCGCTGACCTTCAGGCTGTCAAGCGCGCCTACAGGCGCCGCGCCTTTGAGCTGCACCCGGACCTCAACCCGGGCAATCCCGAGGCCGGGCGGCAGTTCCAGCTGCTCAACGAGGCCTATGTGGCGCTCACGGCCCTGCTCAAGCCTGAGGAGGACGCGAGGCGCGCAGCGGAAGCGCAGAAAAAGGCGGCAGGCGGCGCCACAGAGGGCGACGGCGCCCAAGGCAGGGCCGAAGCCGGCTCAGAAGAGCCGAAGGGCGGAGCCGAACAGGCGGCCCACAACCGCGAGGGCGAGCGGGCGCAAAAGGCCTATGCCGAGCAGGACGTGCTCCGCGACCTGCTCAACGACCCCTTTGCGCGGCGCGTATTTGAAGACATCTACAGCGAGCTCAACCGCCAGCAGACCGGCCCAAGGCCCTCGCCGGACGAGGGGGCGAGGCAGGCCCGGGCGCGGCAGCCACGGCGTGAGCCGCCGCCGCGAAAGGAAGCCCCGCCCAGGCAGAACACCAAGCTGCACCAAGGCAATATCGCCTGGGGCACGCCCAACTGGAACCGCGACCTCAACAAGGGCGTCACCGGCGTCGTCAAGGACTGGCTCCGGCGCCAGATCGACGAGGAGCAGACCCTGCGCCTGCCGGCCGCGCATCTTGCCCCGGGGCGGCGCATCCGCCTCCAGATACGGCGTGGCCTTTCGGACGAGCTGCACACGGTGGAAGTGACCCTGCCGCAGGATTTCACGCCGGGCAAGCCCGTGCGCCTCAAGGGCCTCGGCAAGCGCGTGGGCCCGTGGCAGGGCGATCTCTACCTCACCATCTACAACGAATAGCGGCGCACGCCGCCCCTCCTGACGCGGGTGAGGCAGGGCTTGCCGTCGTGGCCCGGCCCTGCCGGCACACGCCCCCGAAAAACGCCCTCACGCCCCGGCGGCAAAGCCCACGGACAAAAACTGGAGGACGGGCGAGAGGCCCGTGACCCAGTAATGCCAGTTGTGGGCGCCGCTGCGCATCCTGTAGGCCAGCGGGACGCCCCGGCTCTTCATGGCGAGGAAGAACTCCACATTGCCTTCATAAAAGAAGTCGCTGTCGCCGCAGTCCGCGTACCAGCGGACGGTTTTCAATTGTTCCACGGCTTCGGGGCTTGCGTTTTTCACAAAGGCGAGGGGATCGTTGGCAAGGAGCGACGCGGCGTAGTCCTTGTCGGTGTGCGCCATCCGGCTCTGCTCCGGGTGGCCCAGCAGGCCGCTCAGCGCGCAGGCGGCCCCAAAGAGGCCGGGATGTTTCTGCGCGTAGGCGATGGCGGCCTCCCCGCCCATGGAGGCGCCCACGATGGCGCGGGAGCATCTCTCCGTGCGCGTGCGGTAGGCCGAGTCCAGCAGCGGAATGAGCTCGGTGCGGAAAAAGGCTTCGTAGTCCCAGCCGGGCACGGAGAAAAAGCCCAGGCGCCTGCCCATGTGGGACTCTTCCACACCGCTGCCATCCGGCAGCACGATGATCATGGGCAACGCCATGCCGGAGCGGATGGCGTTGTCGGCCACCTGCGGCAACTGCCCCTGCCGTATCCACGTCTCATGCGTGCCCCCGGCCGGATGCAGGAGGTAGAGCACGGGATATCGCCCCGCGCCCTCCTCATATCCTGAAGGCAGGTAGACCGAAAACTCCTTGTTTTCTCCCAGTATGTCGCTGCTCATGGTGCAATGCTCGATGGAGCCGCTCCCCGGCAGCTTTTCAAAATGGCTCACGGCCTTGCGTCTTTCGAGGAGTTTTCCCACTGTTCCCAGCCTCCGTTGCTGACGGCATTCCCGCTGGATATCCCATGTCGCGCCGCAACACAAAGGCCCCCCGGCAATGCCGGAGGGCCATTTTTTGTTCAGCTTTCACACCCCTTGGGGCGCGGGCATTCGGTCTAGTACATGCCGTCCATGCCGCCCATGCCACCCATGCCGCCGGGCATGCCGGGCATGTCCTTCTTGGGCTCGGGCTTCTCGACGATGGCGCACTCCGTGGTGAGGAGCAGCGAGGCCACGGAAGCGGCATTCTGCAGGGCCGTGCGCGTCACCTTTTTCGGGTCGATGACGCCGGCCTTGATGAGGTCTTCATATTCGCCGGTGGCGGCGTTGAAGCCGAAGCCGTCCTTGCCGGCGCGCACCTTCTCGACCACGATGGAGCCTTCAAAGCCGGCATTGTGGGCGATCTGGCGCAGGGGCTCCTCGATGGCGCGGCGCACGATGCTCACGCCGGCGAGCTCGTCGTCATCGGCGGGCTTGATGTCGTTGAGCACCTTGGAAACGCGGATCAGGGCCGTGCCGCCGCCAGGAACGATGCCTTCCTCGACGGCCGCGCGGGTGGCGTTGAGGGCGTCCTCCACGCGATCCTTCTTTTCCTTCATTTCCACTTCGGTGGCCGCGCCCACATGGACCACGGCGACGCCGCCCACGAGCTTGGCCAGGCGCTCCTGGAGCTTCTCGCGGTCGTAATCGGAAGTGGTCTCCTCGATCTGGGCGCGGATCTGCTTCACGCGGGCCTTGATGGCATCGGGCTTGCCGGCGCCGTCGACGATAGTGGTGTTGTCCTTGTCCACCACGATGCGCTTGGCCGTGCCGAGCTCGTTCAGGGTCATGCTCTCGAGCTTGGTGCCCGTGTCGTCGGAGGCAACGGTGCCGCCGGTGAGCACGGCGATGTCCTGCAGCATGGCCTTGCGGCGGTCGCCGAAGCCCGGGGCCTTGACGGCCACCACCTGCAGGGCGCCGCGCAGCTTGTTGACCACGAGCGTGGCGAGGGCTTCGCCTTCCACATCCTCGGCGATGATGAGCAGCGGGCGGTTCACCTTGGCGACCTGCTCAAGCACGGGCAGCATGTCCTTCATGCTGGAGATCTTCTTCTCGGTGAGCAGGATGTAAGGATTGTCCATCTCGCAGATCATCTTTTCCGCGTTGGTCACGAAATAGGGCGAGAGGTAGCCGCGGTCGAAGCGCATGCCTTCCACGACATCCATGGTGGTCTCAAGGCCCTTGGCCTCTTCGACCGTGATGACGCCTTCCTTGCCCACCTTGGACATGGCCTCGGCGATGATGTTGCCGATGGTGGCGTCGGAATTGGCGGAGATGGTGCCGATCTGGGCGATTTCCTTCTGGTCGCGGGTGGGCTTGGCCAGGTTGGCGAGCTCGGCGATGAGGGCGTCCACGCCCTTGTCGATGCCGCGCTTCACGGCCATGGGATTGCGGCCGGCGGCCACGAGCTTGATGCCCTCATGGTAGATGGCCTGGGCGAGGATGGTGGCGGTGGTGGTGCCGTCGCCGGCGGCGTCGGAGGTCTTGGAGGCCACTTCCTTCACGAGCTGGGCGCCCATGTTCTCGAACTTGTCGTCAAGCTCGATCTCCTTGGCGACCGTCACGCCGTCCTTGGTGATGACCGGCGCGCCGAAGGACTTTTCCAGCACGACGTTGCGGCCCTTGGGGCCCAAGGTCACTTTCACGGCGTTGGCGAGCTTGTCCACGCCGCGGGCGAGTTTTTCACGGGCTTTGACATCAAAAAGGATTTCCTTGGCAGACATAGATGCTCCTCCTGATTATATGCGAACTGGTGGGATAAACAGTCTATATCCGGCGCCCCGTGCGGGCGGACCGGCCGCTTAGTCGATGATGGCGAGGATGTCTTCCTCACGCATGACGAGATGATCCACGTTGTCCAGCTTGACTTCGGTGCCCGCATACTTGTTGAAGAGCACTTCGTCGCCCGGCTTGACGGCCATGGGGATGCGCTTGCCATTCTCATCCATCTTGCCCGGGCCCACGGCCACGACCTGCCCCTTGGAGGGCTTTTCCTTGGCGGTATCGGGAATGTACAGACCGCCGGCGGTCTTTTCCTCGGATTCAAGACGCTTGACCAGGACACGGTCATTGAGGGGTTTGAGCTTCATTGCATATCCTCCAGGAAAGGGTGTTATGGCCCATGGGGGGCGAAACGGCGGCCGTTGCCACGGACGCGCCGCTGATTGCGCGTTGCGGGCCGCTACGGAGCCACGAGTGAGCTCCGCACGGGCAAGAGATAAGTCATGCTTCGCGCTTGAAAAGGGGTATGCGCAAAAATTTTTCATTTTTCTTCTCCCCCCGCCGCCTTGTGGCGCCGCTCCCGGGGGATGCCCGACGGATGGCGCGGCCGCCCTGCTGCGCTTGCCGTTTGCCGCCCTTGGGGCTATGGATGCGGCGATAAAACAGCAAAGGAGGCCCCATGGCAAAGCCCGCCGCCCTCATCCTCGCCGCCGGCAAAGGCACCCGCATGCGCTCGCCGCGCCCCAAGGTGCTCCAGGAGCTTCTGGCCGAACCCATGCTCGCCTATGTGCTCGCCGCCCTGCGCCCGCTTTTTGGGGAGCCGGACGACGCCGGCGGCATTTGGGCCGTGGTGGGCCATGGCGCGGCGGAGGTGGAAACCGCCTTTCCCGGCCTGGCGACAATCACGCAGGCGCAGCAGCTCGGCACCGGTCACGCGCTCGCCACGGCCCTCCCCACCCTTCAGGAGCACGGCGCGACGCATGTGCTCGTGGTGAACGGCGATGTGCCGCTGCTCACCCCTGACATCGTGGCCCGCTTCCTCGCCGCGGCCGGGGGCGCGGCCATCGCCTTCGCCTCGCTCTCGCTGGACGACGCCGGGGCGTATGGCCGCGTGGTGCGCAGCGGGGGCGACGTGGCCGCCATCGTGGAAGCCAAGGATTTTGACCCGGCCCTCCACGGCGAGGACACGGGCGAGGTCAACGCCGGCCTGTATCTTCTGGATGTGGAGGCGGTGGCGCGGCTCCTGCCGCGCATCAACAACAAGAACAAGAGCGGGGAATACTATATCACCGACCTCGTGGCCCTGGGCATCGAGGAGGGCCTTTCCGTGCGCGGCGTCAACTGCGGCGCGGACGAAAGCCTGCTCGGCGTCAATTCCCCGGCCGAGCTCGCCCGCATGGAAGACCTGTTGCGCGCCCGCATCGTGGCGAAGCTGCTTGAAAGCGGCGTCACCCTGCACGCGCCGGAGCTCGTGCGCGTGGGACCTTTCGCCGAGGTCGCGCCCGGCGCCGAGCTCACGGGCCCCTGCGAGATTTATGGCCATTCGCGCGTGGAGCCCGGCGCGCGCATCGAGTCCCACTGCATCCTTGGGGACAGCGTGGTCCGCTCTGGTGCGCGCATCCGCTCCTTCTCGCATCTCGAGCGCGCCGAAGCGGGCGAAAACACGGTGGTGGGACCTTTCGCGCGCCTCCGGCCCGGCGCGGTGCTCGAGCCCGGCTCCCATGTGGGCAACTTCGTGGAGCTCAAAAACGCCCGCCTCGGCCACGGCGCCAAGGCCAACCACCTAAGCTACCTCGGCGACGCGGAAATCGGCGCGGCCGCCAATATCGGCGCGGGCACCATCACCTGCAATTATGACGGCGTGCACAAGCACCGCACGGTCATCGGCGCGCATGCCTTCATCGGCAGCAATACGGCGCTCGTGGCGCCCGTGGAGGTGGGCGACGGCGCGCTCGTGGGCGCGGGCTCGGTCATCACCAGGGATGTGCCCGCCGGGGAGATGGGCATCGCGCGCGGCCGGCAGAAAAACCTGCCGCGCCGCGGCTGAGGGGCCGGCGCGGAGACTCGGGGGCGGACGCGGAGACTCGGGGGCCGCTTCCCGGCCATATCTTGCCTTTTTCTCCAAAATCCCTATAAATACCTGAAGTGACGCAGAACAGCCCCTGCCGGGCTCCAGCCGCAACCGGAGTTGCCATGAAGATCAGCGCCCTTTTCGCAGCCCTTGTCATCCTCCTTGCCGCTTTCGCGCTCGCCCTGCCCGATTCCGCCGAGGCCGCCCGCATGGGCGGCGGCCGCTCGTTCGGCAGCCGGCCCTACATGAGCACACCCGCGCAGCGGCCGGCCATGCGCCAGCAGGCCCCGGCGGCCAACGCCCGCAACGCGCAGGCCACAGCGCAGCGCCCCGGCATGTTCGGCGGCATGGGCGGCCTCTTCGGCGGTCTCCTCGCCGGCACCCTGCTCGGCTCCCTGCTTTCGGGCAACGGGCTCGGGGGCGGTGGCGGCATCATCGATATCCTCCTCATCGGCCTGCTCATCTATGTGGGCCTCAAGCTCTTTGCGCGCTTCCGCAACCGCCAGTCGCAGGAGCCGGCCCCGGCGGGCGGCATTTTCGGCGCCGGCCGCCAGGATCTCACCAACGACAGCCCGAACCAGCCCTTCGCGCGCAGCAACACCCAGGCCTCCGGGTGGGACGCCCTGCGCAACCTCACCGGCCAGGGCAGCCAGCCCCCGGCGGCGGAACCGGCGGTGGACGTGCCCGCGGGCTTTGATACCGAAGAATTCCTGCGCGGCGCCAAGGTGGCATATACGCGCATGCAGCAGGCCTGGGACCGCCGCGACCTCGACGACATCGCCCAGTTTGCCACCCCGGCCGTCATGGAAGCCCTGCGGGAGCAGATGGCGGCCGACCCGAACCCGGGCAAGACCGAGATCATGCTGGTGAACGCCCAGTTGCTCGGCGCCGAAGCCGAGGGCGACGACCAGCGCGCCCAGGTGTTCTTCGACGTGCTCCTGCGCGAACGCCCCGATCAGGACGCCCCCTCCTCCGCGCGCGAGGTCTGGCACTTCCTGCGCGAAGGCGTGGGCGGCACCTGGAAGCTCGACGGCATCCAGCAGGTGGAGTGATCCCACCGCGATTTTCCGGCACATCTGCCGCAGCCCCTGAGCGTGGCCCCCGGGCTGCGGTTTTGGCGCAAAACCCTCGAGGAGCATGGCATGGAGCCCGCCGACACGCTGCGGAACATGGACAACTATGTGGCCAGGCACGACAAGCTCGTGCGCCATCTGCAAATGCAGGTGGAGGTGGCCACGCCGGAATTTGCCCGGATCATCATGCCCATTTCGGAACACCACAAGAACGGCATGGGCGTGGCCCACGGCGGGGCCATCTTCGCCCTCGCCGACGTGGCCTTCGGCGCGGCAGCCAATGCCGGGCGCACCACGGGCGTGGTCAGCCTGACCTCGAGCATCGAGTTCCTGAATCCCGGCCGGGTGGGCCCGCTCGTGGGCGAGGCGCGCCTCGTGCGGGCCGGGCACCATGTGGTGAGCTATGACGTGCGCATTCTCGATGCCGAGGGGGCCCTCGTTGCGCGCGCCGTGTCCACCGGCTTCGTGACCGACATGCCACTCCCCGCCTGAGCCCACCAAGCGAGCCTGCCATGAACACCCGCAAGATCCGCGAAGACCTGGGCCGCGTCCGGACCTGTGTGCAAAGGCGCGAATATCCGCGCGCCGTTTTCCTGCTCACCACGGCCCTGCTGGAGCTCGGCGGCCAGACCGCCCCGACGGACCTGCGCGGCGATTACCGCACGGCCATCGCCGACATTTGCGCCGACCCCGCCTACAAGAAGGAATACTCCCAGCCCGTTGCCTACCAGCCCGGCAAAGAACGCGAACTGCTCGCCTTCTTCAACAAGTTTTACAAGCAGGTCATGGGGCAGGAGGAAGAGGAGGACTACGAAGCCACCCTCCAGCGCAAGCTCCAGCTCGATCGCTGCATCAGCGACGGCAAGGCCTTTCTCGCCGAGCACAAGGTCCATGAGGCGGAAGAATGCTTCATCGAGGCCTTCAAGCACTACAAGAACGAATTTGCTGCCTATGGCATGGTCGCCCGTGCCCTGCTCGACGCCGGGGAATATGTGCGCGCGCTCGGCCATGTGAAGAAGGGCCTCACCGAAAAGCCCGACGATGCCGAGCTTCGGCGCATCGCGGAGGAGTGCCTGCGCCTGCGCGCCCAGGCCGGCCGCTGATTTTTCGGGCGCGGTGCCTTTCTGGCCTTCGCTCCGCTTCCCTCCGCGCCTTCCTTGCCTCTCGCACCTCCCGCTTCAGCGTCCCGGCCTTGCCGTCCGGGGGCCGCTCCCCGCGCCTTGCCAGCCGCCTAGAAAAAGTCTAGAATTTCTTTTTCTGTCTCTTCATTCGCGCAGTGAGGCGCAGCATGGACGAAATCCGCTACATCCACGCGGCAGATCTGCATCTTGACACGCCCTTCCGCGGCCTCGCCCAGAATACGGCGCAGGGCGGGCGCCTCGCCCGGCTGCTTCACGAGGCCACCTTCATCGCCCTCGAGCGGCTCATCAGTTGCTGCGAGCGGGAAAAGCCGGACTTCCTCGTCCTTTCCGGCGACATCTACAACCAAGAAGACCACAGCGTGAAGGCGCAGCTCGCCCTGCGCGACGGCTGCCTGCGCCTCTCGCGCCTGGGCATCCCTGTCTTCATCGCCCACGGCAACCATGACCCGCTCTCCTCCAGGCTCATGTCCGTGGAGTGGCCCGACAATGTGGTGATCTTCGGTGCCGAGCCCGAGACCCATCCCCTCCTGCGCGATGGCGCGCCGCTCGCCCTGATCCATGGCGTCAGTCATGGCCGCCCCAAGGAGGGCCGCAACCTCGCCCGCCTCTTCCGGCGCGACGCCGGGCAGGACTGCTTCCAGCTCGGCGTGCTCCACTGCGCCGTGCAGGGGCAGGCGGCGGAGCGCTACGCGCCCTGCACGCTCGAAGACCTCGTGGCCACGGGCCTCGACGCCTGGGCCCTCGGGCATGTGCATGAGCGCTGCATCCTTTCGGAGCAGCCCTTCATCGCCTATCCGGGCAACACGCAGGGCCTGCACATCAACGAGACGGGGCCGCGCGGCTGCCTGATCGTCACGGCGGCGCCCCATGCGGGCGGCTGGCGCTGCCAGGCGGAATTCCGCGCGCTCGGCCCCGTGCAGTGGGAGAAGCTGGCGCTCGATCTTGAAAACGTGGATCACCTCGACGAGGTGGAACGCCGGCTCACCGACGCCCTGACGCGCCTTGGCGAGGACGCGCCCCCCACCTGCGAGGCGGTCATCGCCCGCGTGACGCTGGCCGGGCGCACCCCTCTGGATGCCCTGCTGCGCAAGGCGGCCACAGCGGACGACCTTGCGGAGCGCCTCCAGCATCTCGCCGGGGACACGCCGGGCACCTGGCTCAAGGACCTCAGGGTGGAAACGCGCTCGCTCGCCGAGCGCGAGGAGCTGCTGCGCCGCGAGGACCTTTTGGGCGAGACCGCGCGCCTCGCCCGCGAGATGCGCGAAAGCCCCGAGGCCCTGCATGCGCTGGCCGGCCCGGCCCTCGAACCGCTCTTCGCGCACAGCCGCCTCAGGAAGGCGCTCACGCCCCCGGACGAGGAACAGCTCGGCGCGCTCCTCGACGAGGCCGAACGCCTTTGCCTCGACCTGCTGGAGGAACGCTGATGTATATCGAATCCTTCCACATCGACGGCTTCGGCGCCCTCTCCGGCGTGGAGGTGGAGGGCCTTGCGCCGGGCCTTAGCATCTTTCTCGGGCGCAACGAGGCGGGCAAGTCCACCTGCCTCGAATTTCTGCGCACCATGCTCACGGGCTATCCCAATCCCCGCGCCAGCGAAGCGCGGCGCAGTTTCGCGCCCGTTAGCGGAGGCCTCGCTGGTGGGAGCCTGACTTTGCGCTGCCCGGGGGCGGACGGCGCCGCCGAGACCATCCACCTCACCCGCCGCCCCGGGCCCTCGGGGGGCACCGTGACCCTGAACCTCCCCGACGGCGCCCCGCTTTCCCCGGATGTGCTCCGCCAACTGCTCTTTGGGGTGGACCGCGAGGTCTACCGCTCGGTGTTTGGATTCAGCCTGGGCGAGCTCGAGAATTTCGAGAGCCTTGACGGCGAGGGCGTGCGCAATGCGCTCTATGGGGCGAGCTTCGGGCCCGGGCTGCGCGCTCCGGGCGAGGCGCTGAAGCTGCTGGAAAAGCAGGAGGAGGAGATCTTCCGGCGCGGTGGCAGCAAGCCCGCGCTCAACGCGGCCCTCGGCCAGCTGGAGGCGCTGCGCGCCCGCATCGAGGATGTGACCGCCGAATGCGCCGGTTTTGACGCCCTTGCCGAGGATTTCGCCAAGAAGAAGGCGGAGCTCGCCGCCCTGCGCGCCCGCAAGGCAGACCTCGAAGACGAGCGCCGCCACCTTGAACGCCGCCTCGGCGTGTGGCGCCAGTGGGACGAATGGCGCATGGCCGGCGCGCGCCTCGAACGGCTCACACCCGTGCGCGAAGACTTCCCGGAGGATGGCGCCGCCAGGCTGGCGCGCCTTGAGGAGGCCCGCGAGGCCTGCGAACGCCAGGTTGCCGCCCGGGAGGAAAAGCTCGCGCGGCTTCGGCAGCGTCTTGAAGCCGTCAGTGTGGATGCGGCTCTCTTGGCGGCGCTCCCCGAGCTTCGCCGGCTTTCCGAGCGCAAGAGCGGCTACCGGCAAGCCCTCGGCCAGATCGGCGTCCTTGAGGAAAGCGTGCGGCGCGCAGAAGCCGCCCTCGCGCACGGCCTCGCCCAGCTGGGCCCGGGCTGGAGCCCCCAGCGCATCCGCGAAACCGACCGCTCCCTCTTTGCCCGCGAGGGGCTGGAAAGGCAGGCGCGCGAAATGACCGCCGCGGTCACCGCGCACCAGGCCGCCATCGACGGCCTCACGCGCGCCAACCGCGACGTGGAGGCCGCCGAGCGCGCTGTGAACGCCGCGCGGGACGCGCTTGCGGTGCTGCCCGCGCCCGTGGCCGAGCTTTCGGACGAGGCCCGGGACGAACTGCGCCAGGCCATGGCGCGCCTTGAGGAAAAGCGCCGCCTCATCCCGGCCCGCGAGCGCGCCGTCGAACAGGCCCGCACGGCCTTTGGCCGCGCCTTCGACCAGTTGCGCGTGACGGGCATGCCGCTTCCGGCCGCAGGCCCGGCAGCCGCCGTTGAGGACGCCAGCGCCCTTCTGGACGGCCTGCTGGCCCGGCAGGAGGACGCCCTTGGCGTGGCCCGCAGCATGCAGGCGCGCCTCCAGGAGGCGGCGGACATCACCACCGCGGTGCGCCAGGCCGAGGAGCGGGCCGAAACCGTGAAAAAACGCATGGACAGCCTGCGCGAGGCGCAGCGCAATGCCGGCGGCCAGACCCGCGAGGCGCTGGACGCCCGCGCGAGCGCCCTGCGCGCCCTGCGCGCCCTTTCGGCCAACATGTCCACCGAGCGCGACCGCCTGCAGGAGCTCGACAACCGCATCTCGTCGGAGCAGGCGCCGGCGCCGGTGATGAGCGTGCCGCTCATCGTGGTGGGCGCCCTGCTCATCCTCAGCGGCGGGGGCATCCTCCTCGCGCACTGGCTGCTCGGCATCACGGAATACGCGCTCACGCCCGAGATCAGCCTGCCCGTCACCCTGTGGTCCGGTTATCTCGTACTCGCGAGCGGCGTGGGCTTCCTCGCGGGGGGGCTCCCGCGCAGCGGGCCCGAGGCCCGGCGCTTCCAGCGGGAGATGGCGCAACTGCAAAGCCGGCGCGAAACCTGCGCGCTGCATGTGGCGGAACTGGGCGACCAGACCCGCCAGCTCTGCGCGGCCGCAGGCGTGGACAGCATGGACCTTGTCACACTGGAAGCCACGGAAATGCTCCTCGAGCGGGAGCGCGAACAGTGCTTCCATGAGGAGCGCGCCCGGCGCGACATGGAGGCGCTCAAGCGCGAATACGCCGAGGCCCGCTCCCTGCTCGCCACGCTGGAAAGCCGCGCCCATGAGAAGGAAAGCGAGGTGCAGCAGGCGCGGCGCCAATGGCACGGCCTCATGCAGTCGCTCCATGTGACGAGCGTGCCCTCGCCGGAAAGCGCCGCCACCTTTTTCGCCCGGGCGGAATCCGCGCGCCTCGCCTTCGGGGGCGTTGCCGCCGCGCAGGGGGAGCTCAACGCCCTGCTGGACGAGGTGAACGCCCTTGAGGCCCGTGCGTCCGCCGTGCCGCCCGTGGCCGCCCGCATGGCGGAGGGCGGACTTTCCCTCGAGGAGGCCGTGCGCGAGGTCATGGACGCCTGCCGCGAGGCCGATGCCGCGCGCGAGCAGCGCATCCGCGCCGCATCGACGCTCCAGAACCACGAGAACGAGCTGGAGCGCGCCCAAGCGCGCCAGCGCGAGGCCTCGGACAGGCTGCGCGCCGACGAGGCCAGGCTTTCCGAGGCGCGGAGCGCCTGGGGACAGTGCCTGGCCGGGCTCGGGCTGGAGCAGGACTTGGACCCCGAGACCGTGCGCGAAGCCTTCAAGCTCATGGAAGACTGCCTCGACGCCGAAGCGCAGCTTGAGCGGGCGCGCGGGGAACTCGCCCAGACCCGCGCGGAGCTCGCCGCGCTCGAGGAGCCCCTCACCGCCCTCGCCGAAAACCTCGCTCGCCTCCCGGAGCGCGATGCGGACGCCGCCTGCGACTGGCTCGCCACCCTCGACGCCCTCTTCGCCGATGCGGAAAGCGCGGCCGGCGCCGAGGCCGAACGCCAGCGGCTCGCAGGGCTGCTCTCCGAAGAGGAGGACGAACTCCGGGCCGAAATGGCGGCCCTCGACATGGCGCGGGAGCGGGAGCGTAACCTGCTGGCCCGGGCCGGCGCGGGCGATGCGGAGGACTTTCTGCGATTGGCCGCGCTGCTTGTGGAATACCGCGAGCTCACCCGGCGCCGGCAGGACCTGGAGGACGCCCTCAGGCTCGCCGCCGATACACGGCCGCTCGAGGAATTCCTTGCATCCTTCCATGAAGGCGACCAGGAAACGCAGGAGAAGCGCCTCGCCGCCGTCCAGGCGGAACTTGACGCCATGGGCGACGCCGAGCAGGACCTGGCCGGCCGAGTGGCGGGGCTCAGCGCGCGCGTGGGCGCGCTCTCGCGCGACGAGGAGCTGGCCCGCATGCGCCAGGAGGAGGCCTCGCTCCTCGAGCGCATGGAGCGCATGGCCCTCGCCTGGAGCCGCCGCGCGCTTGCCGCGGCCCTGTTGCGGCAGGCCAAGCTGAGCTTTGAAAAGGAGCGCCAGCCCGAGGTCATCCGCGAGGCGTCGGCCATCTTCTCGACCATCACGGACGGCCGCTGGCGCGGCATCAGCGCCTCGCTGGAGGACGCGAGCCTGCTCATCCTGCCCCCCGCGGGCGAACCCGTGGAGCCGCAGTTCCTGAGCCGGGGCGCGCAGGAGCAGGCCTATCTCGCGCTCAGGCTCGCCTATATCAAAAGCCACGCCCTGCACGCCGCGCCGCTGCCCGTCATCATGGACGAAGTGCTCGTCAACTTCGATCCCGAACGCGCCCAGCGCACGGCCCGCGCTTTCGCCGACCTCGCGGCCGGCCGCGACGGCCACCAGATCCTCTACTTCACCTGCCAGCCGCACATGGTGGACGTGCTGCGCGCGGCCGCGCCGGACGCCCCGCTCTTCAAGGTGGAAAACGGCCGTATCGCCGCCGCCTGAACGCAAGATGCGCCCCGTGCTTTCACGGGGCGCATCCCTGGCACGCCGGCGACCCAGGCCTTTCGCTAAAACTGGTAGCTGAAGCTCGCCGTCACCCCCTGGGCCGAGGTTTTCAGGCCGCCCTGAAAACTGTAGCCCAAGCCGAAGGCCATGTCGCCGCCCGAAAATTCCACGCCTAGGGCGCCGCGCCAGGTGATGTGGTCCATGATCTGCGTTTCCAGCTCCACATCGGTGCGCGTGCCCGTAAAGCGGATGTTCGTCTTCGCGTCCATGTCTCCGGCCGCGGGAATGACCGAGAGATCCAGCATGGGGCGGCAGCGCCAGCCGCTTGGCAGCGGAAGCTCGCGCGAGAAGGCCACGCCCACGGGGAAGGTCCAGATGTTCTGGTGCATGGCCTCGCCTTCCAGAACCGTGCCATTGCTCTTCACGTCATAACTCTCCGTATTCAGGTAGAGGTAGCGGACACCGGCGTGCGGCGTCACGTCCAACCAGGGCGTAGGGATGCGGTATTCGGCGCGCAGGCCCGCGCCGAGTGCCCAAGAGGACACGTCGCTCTTGAGTGGGCGCATCTGCATGCCCGCGGGCAGGTCCTGCGTGAGGCTGTTGTAGGCCGAAGTATAGGCCACGTCCGCCGCAAGGCCGAAATTGCCCTTTTGCCAGCCGGCATAGGCGCCCAGACCCCAGAAGCCCATGTTGTTGTCCGTGGGCGCGAGCTCGCCCGAGCCGCGGGCATAGCCCCCTCCAAGATTGAGGCTCAGGCCCAGGCGCAGCGCGCTCTCGAAAGTATAGTCGCAGCCGAGCGCGATGCCGCCAAGTGTACCGCTGAAATCCATGTCCCAGTTGCCGGCGGTCATGCCGAAGCCGTTGGTACTCTGGAAAAGCGGCATGATCCACAAGGCCCAGCCGTGCCGGTGAAGCGGATCCTCCACGGGCGCGCCGTCCTCGCCCATGAATTCCATGCCGCCCTCGGGCTCGGTGCCCGTGCGCTGCCCCATGGCGTTGCTGGCCGCCTGGTTGGCGGCCATGGTCATCTGCGGCACGGCGCCGAGCACGGCCATGCGCGCGGCGCTCTCGATGGTGATGGCCGCCAGCCGTGCGTCATTGCCGATATAGTCGCGGCTGGTGGCGCGGGAGAGGAAACGGATGCCCGCAATATCCGAATCCACATAGGTGGGACCCATGCTGCCCGAGCCGAAGGCCCCGTCGGCCGCCCCGGAAAGGGAGGGATCCAGCCCGGGGAACACGCTTGCGGCCGGCACCTGCCGCGTACCGATCATGCCGAATTGGGGCAGGCGCACCAGCTCCAGCAGGGGTGTCCCCGAGGCGAGGTTGGCGCCGTTCCAGGCGCTCGCGTCCGCATAGGCGCCCGCGCCGTTGAGGACCTTGTAGGTCGCCCCGTTGACGGCGTCGGGGATATAGAGCTTCGCCCCGGAGCGGACATCGAAACTGCCGCCCGAAAGGGCGCCGGCGCCATTGGCGGCCGCCGAGGCCGCGTTGACCACGAGGAGGGAACGGGGCGCAAAAATGGCGCGGCCCGGCGTCACGCCTGAGGGGCGCCCCATGACGGCGCCGTCCACCACGATGCCGGGAAGCGCGGAAAGCGCCTGCGGCTTCGCCACGGCGAGGGCCGCGGTGACCGGCCCGAGGGAGCTGCCGTCGGCCGCGTCGAACTGGCGCACAATCCAGTCGGCATCGGCGGTGCCGAGGCCCAGGGCCGCATTATGGCCCACAACCGCGCTCGCCCCCGTGGACTCCTTGAACCGCTCCACGGCCACGCGGCTGTTGACGGCGAGCAGCGTCCCGTTTTGGAGCGTCAGGGATTCGATGCCGGCGCGCGCGTGGTCGTTGACCGCAAGGCCCCGCTGCGCCACAAGCTCCCCGGCCGTGAGTTCGCCGCCGGAAACGACGGCCGGGCCGCCCACGCTCAGGCCGGCAATGGAAGATTTGCTGTTTCGGAGCGTGAAGGCGTCGGTGACGATGTTGTTGTTGGCCGCTGGATCAAGCGGCCCGGTCAGGGTGAAGCTGCCGCCCTGCATGGTGACATTGTTGGCATAGAGGCTCTGGGCCGCCAGGTTGGTGGCCACGATGTTCTGGGCCGTTATCTTGCCGCGGGGGGCCTGCAGGGTCAGCGTGGCGCCCTCGCGTTGCGTGAGGCCGTCCACCATGCGTGCGGAGATATTGCCGGAATCGCTGGTGACCACCGTATCCCCGCTCACCACCTCGAGGCCGCCATAGAGCATGATGTTGCTCCTGGCGGTGAGCACGCTGTTGTTATGCTGGTGCGGGCCGTCCGTGGGCGGGGCGGCCTGGTTGAGGAGATAATCCCAGCCGAGGGAGATGATGTTCGCGTCAATGTGGCTGTTGTCCGTCACCATCCTGCCCGTGGCAGACGTTTGGAAGATGTTGCCCGCGCTGAGCGTGCTGTTTTCCACATACATGGGGCCCATGCGAAAATTCTGCGCGGAGGTGATGACCGCGTTGCGGGCCAGCATGTGTACCGTCGGGCAACGGATGTCATTGGCGGTGACGCGGGCGCCCGAGACGGTGAGATTGGCCCCGGAGCCGGTGATGTCGTTATAGTCCGCATTGGCGTCAATGGTCGTGGCGCTGATGATGTTCAGGTTGCCCGCGGCCAAAGCCGGCGCCGCGCCCATGGCAAGCGCCGGCGCGAGGAGAGTGAGCGCCGCAAGGACGCGGCAACGCGCCCGGGCCCTTGCGAGGCAGCGGATGACGGCGAGCGAAAACGCAGTGACAGGGCCCATGCCAAGGCTCCTTTGCCCCATGCGGGCTGCTTTGAGAGTGGGCGCCATTGTTACCCGGCACGGGGCCGGAGTCAACGGGTCATGGCCCGCAAAACGCCTGCCCCGGCCCCGCGCGTGGCGGAACCGGGGCAACAGGGGCAAACACGGGCTTCAGGCGACTTGCCGCAGGGGCGCCCGTTATGGCACATCCGGGAAGAGCTGCAACTTCTCCGGCGAGGAAATGGTGACGCTGTGCTTCACGCTGGCCTTGCCGTGGCCCGGCACCTCCACGTTCCAGAACAGCATGTGCTCCTGCTCGTTCTTTTGCGCCGGCGGCTCGTCCTTCAGGGTCACGGTGACGCCCTGGTCCACGACGACCGGGGCCGGGCGCTCCAGCTTCACCATGACGGGCCGCGCGTGTCCGTTGCTCACGGTATAGGTCCACGCCCAGGTCCAGGTCTTGCTGGTGCTGATGATGCCGCTCTCGCCCTTCTTGCGGGCGTCGTCGAAGGTGCGCACGCTGACGCGCGGGTCCGCCCCGAAATAGAGCGTCGCCTCGCCCCCGCGCGGGCGGAACATGCCGGAGCCCACGCCCTGGCCGTCCACGCTGTATTCGGCCATGCCCTCGGGCCACGCCGTGTCGCCCGCAAGGTCATACTTCGCGAGCAGCCACACGCGGCTGTCGCCCCGGCTGGGCCTGGCGAGCCATTGGAGCGGCGCCTCCCAGGCGTCCGCCGTGATCAGGAGGCGCGAACGCCCCTCGGGGAGGCCCGCCTCCGCGAGCGTCCAGCTCGCATAGACCGATGTGGTGTCGGCGGCGACACCGGCATTGGCCGGGGCCGCGTCCGCGGCGCCCTCGGCCGCCACCTTGGCGCTGCGCGCCGCATTGAGGGCCAGGGGCACGGGCCTCGGCTGGGGCCTCGGCTGCGAATCCACCACCCATTCCGGCAGGGGCGCGGGCTCGCGCGGGCCTGTGCCGCGCGTGGCCAGCGTGACCTTCGTCCCCTGCCAGTCAATGCCCGAATACTGCCAGACATCGGCCATGAGGCGCACGTCGATGACGCCGCCCTTGCCTTCCTCCGGCCGGGCGTTGAAATCATAGACAGCGCTCCACCCGCAGTGGCGCCAGATGTAGGAATAGCGCACAAGGACCTTTTCCCCGGCCGGCACGGGCTTTTGCAGGGTCACGCGCACGAGCTCGCCAAGCCTCGCGCCGGCGGGCAGGCGCTCGATGCGCTGCCTGAGGAGCTTGACGCGCGCTTCCAGCATTTCCTTTTCCAGCGCAAGTTCCGGCACACTCTCGGCGATGAACCGCCCGCGCTGGGCCACGTCCTGCGCGCCGGCGTTTTCCGGCGACTGCCAGAGGGCGATGGCGGCATTGACGGCCGCAAGGCGCGCGTCGAGGCGCATGCGCTCGGTGACGAGCTCTTCCCGCGCGCGGGCGAGCGCGGCGGATTCCGTGAGCTCAACAGGCTCGGTGCTCCAGCGCACGATGGTCTGCCCGGGCACGGAGAGCTGAAGGTTGTCAGCATCCGGCGGGAGCGCGAAAACAAGGGTCTTGCCCGCCTCAGGCCCGGAAGCCTCGGGCGCAAGCCGCTCCTCCACGGCAAGGCGCCCGCCCACGGGCGAGAGCAGGGCCGTGGCCGGGCTCGCCAGCGTAAAACCGGCCGCATGCGGGCGCGCAGGCGCCGCGGCGGCCACCGGCCACGCGAGGGAGAGGCAGAGCAGCGCCCCGAACAGCGCAAGGGCACCAGCGCGGGGGATCCAATGTATCTTTGCCATGGCAAACTCCAGCAGGGGCGCCCGAAGCGGCCCCGGTTCAGCGGGTGAGCCTGCGGAACTTGAGGCGGTGCGGCGTCTCGGCCTCCTTGCCGAGGCGCTTCTTCCTGTCCTCCTCATATTCCCGGAAATTGCCCTCGAAAAAGGCCACATGGGCGTCGTCCTCAAAGGCCATGATGTGCGTGGCCACGCGGTCGAGGAACCAGCGGTCGTGGCTGATGACGAGCACGCAGCCCGCGAAGTTGTCGAGCGCGTCTTCCAAGGCGCGCATGGTGTTGACATCGATGTCGTTGGTGGGCTCGTCCAGAAGGAGCACATTGGCGCCGGACTTGAGCATCCGCGCGAGGTGCAGGCGGTTGCGCTCGCCGCCGGAGAGCACGCCGGCCTTTTTCTGCTGGTCCGCGCCATGGAAGTTGAAGCGCGTGCAGTAGGCGCGGGCGTTCACCTCGCGGCCGCCCAGGCGGATGGTTTCGTGCCCGTCGCTGATGAGCTCATACACCGTCTTGTCCGGGTCCAGCGATTCGCGGCCCTGGTCCACATGGGCGAAGACCACGCTGCCGCCTACGGTGAGGCGGCCGCTGTCCGGCTTTTCCTGCCCGGTGAGCATCTTGAAGAGCGTGGTCTTGCCAGCGCCGTTGGGGCCGATGATGCCCACGATGGCCCCGGGCGGGATGACGGCGGTCACATCCTCCATGAGCAGGCGGTCGCCCATGGCCTTGGTCACCTTGTCGAGCTCGATGACGCTCTTGCCGAGGCGCGGGCCTGGCGGGATATAGATCTGCAGGTCTGGCGCGCGCTTCTCGCTCTCGTGCGAGAGCATGGCCTCATAGGCGTTGAGGCGCGCCTTGCCCTTGGCGTGGCGCCCCTTGGGCGACATGCGGATCCACTCCAGCTCGCGCGCGAGGGTCTTCTGGCGCTCGGCCTCGGCCTTTTCCTCCCCGGCGAGGCGCTTCTGCTTCTGCTCGAGCCAGGAGGAATAGTTGCCCTTCCACGGGATGCCCCGGCCGCGGTCGAGCTCGAGTATCCAGCCGGCCACATTGTCGAGGAAGTAGCGGTCATGGGTGACGGCAATGACCGTGCCCGGGAAGGTGGAAAGATAGCGCTCGAGCCAGGCCACGGATTCGGCGTCAAGGTGGTTGGTGGGCTCGTCGAGCAAAAGGATGTCCGGGTTCTGGAGCAAAAGGCGGCAGAGCGCCACGCGGCGCCGCTCGCCGCCGGAGATCTTGTTCACCGGCATGTCGCCGGGCGGGCAGCGCAGGGCGTCCATGGCCATCTCAAGGCGCGATTCCAGATCCCACACGCCGTTCGCGTCCATCTTTTCCTGCACCTCGGCCTGGCGGGCGAGGAGCGCGTCCATCTCTTCCGGCTCCATGGGCTCGGCGAACTTGGCGTTGATCTCCTCAAATTCCTTGGCGATGGCGACGAGCGGGGCCACGCCCTCCTCCACCACCTCGCGCACGGTGCGCGTCTCGCCGGCTAGGGGCTCCTGCTCAAGGTAGCCGATAGTGTAGCCGGGCGCGAGCACGGTCTTGCCGTCAAAGGCCTCGTCCACGCCGGCCAGAATCTTGAGCAGGCTGGACTTGCCCGCGCCGTTCAAGCCGAGCACGCCGATCTTGGCGCCGTAGAAATAGGAGAGGTTGATGTCCTTCAGCACTTCCTTCTGGCCGTGCTTCTTGGACACGCGGATCATGGAATAGATGATCTTGTCCGGTTCGTTGCTCATAGGCTCCTCAGGCTTTGCCGCGGCGTGAAGGCCAGGCGGCGCGGGGAACGCTACACGGAAAGGCCCGGTTTTTCAAGGCGCGTGGGCGCCCCGGGAGAGACGGAAAACGCCGGGGCCGGCCCGGCGTTTCCTGATGCTGAAACGGCCCGCGCTGCGGGCGAAGTCCCTACGGATGGTCCTTGAACTTGTTGGAGACAGCCGGGCCGCCGCTGTGGCAGGGGGTGCAGTCCATGATGCCCTTGCCCCAGTTGGCCTCGTTGCCCTTGGTCATGTGGCATTCGCCGCAGTAAGCGACGGACTTCTGCATGGGGATGGTGCTCTTGAAGTCCTTGCCCTGCTCGATCTTGGCGTTGAGGATCTCCACGGCCTTGCGCGACACATCGGCCGTGAGGCGGCCGCAGCGCTCGCTGCGCTTCTTGCTCGTGGCCTCGATCTTGTTCTCAAAACACCACTTGGAGACCGAGAGGTGGCAGAGCACGGAATCCGAAACATTGCTCGGGATGGGCCCGGCCACGCCCTGGGCCTTGTCGCCCGGGTTGTAGATGGGCAGCGCCGTGGTCTCGTACCAGCGGAAGAGCTCGTTGACCATGGGGTTGCGCTCCTTGCGGCCCCAGAAGAGCGCGAAGGCCGCGGCCGCGCCGTAGAGCGCGCCGCAGATGGTGCCCCAGTTGGAGATGCCGCCCTTGTTGGCCTCGAGCATGGTGAAGGGGAACTGGTTGTACGGCGCGCCGTATTTCTCGCCCATGACGCCGATGATGCTGTAGAAGGTGCCGTAGCCGCAGGCATAGCCCTTGTACCAGTAGCCTTCGTAGGCCGCCACCTCGCATTCCGCGGGGTCGAGCTTGTGCGGCGTCCAGCCGAATTCGCCGTTCACCTGCGCGAAGCGCTTGTTTTCGGGCGCCGCGGGCGCCTCGGCGGCGAGGCCCGGGGCCGCCAGCCCGGCGGCGAGACCGCCCACGGCAAGGCCCCCGAGGCCGCAAAGCAGATGCCTTCTGTTACATTCCATGACTGTCCTCCCGATTAGATACTTGCGGACGCGAGCCCGCACCCCCAGCACGAAATGTGCAAAAAATCACTAGCACTTTCTGAAACTTACGTCAAGATGGCGCCGGCTTTTCCCCCGTATCCACGGCCCGTGAACGGCAGCGGCCAGCGACAGACCGGCGCCGTTACGGTACGCGGCGCGCCTCTTGAACTATCCCGCACTTTCCGAAAAAAATTTTGCGTTTGCCACTGGACGCCGGCCCAATCATGCTTATTGTCTCCCGGTGTGGAACGCGCGGCGCCGCTTCCCCATTTTTGGCAACCGCCGCGCAAGTTTCGGTCACCCATGCAGAATTCCCCGAGGAGGAATGACATATGTCAAAGATTATCGGCATCGACCTGGGCACCACCAACTCCTGCGTCTATGTCATGGAAGGCAAGGAACCCAAGTGCATCACCAATCCCGAGGGCGGCCGCACCACGCCGTCCGTCGTTGCCTTCACCGACAAGGAACGCCTGGTGGGCGAGATCGCCAAGCGCCAGGCCGTGACCAACCCCAAGCGCACCATTTTCGCCATCAAGCGCCTCATGGGCCGCAAGTACAACAGCCCCGAGGTGGAGCGCTGGAAGGAAAATTCCCCGTACGCCATCGTGGAAACGCCCAATGGCGATGCCGGTGTCGAGGTTGACGGCCGCGTCTACAGCGCGCCGGAAATCTCGGCCATGATCCTTGCAAAGCTGAAGGCCGATGCCGAAGCCTACCTCGGCGAAACGGTGAGCGAAGCCGTCATCACCGTGCCCGCCTACTTCAACGACGCCCAGCGCCAGGCCACCAAGGACGCCGGGCGCATCGCCGGCCTTGAGGTCAAGCGTATCATCAACGAGCCCACGGCCGCGTCGCTCGCCTATGGCGCCGACAAGAAGACCAACGAAAAGATCGGCGTTTTCGACCTTGGCGGCGGCACCTTCGATATTTCCATCCTCGAAGTGGGCGACGGCGTCGTGGAAGTGCGTTCCACCAACGGCGACACCTTCTTGGGCGGCGAAGACTTCGACCAGCGCATCATCAACTACCTCGTCGAGGAGTTCAAGAAGGAGAACGGCATCGACCTCTCCAAGGACAGCATGGCCCTGCAGCGCCTGAAGGAAGCCGCGGAAAAGGCCAAGAAGGAACTGTCCACGGCCATGGAGACGGAGATCAACCTGCCCTTCATCACCGCCGATGCGAGCGGCCCGCGCCACATGCTCATCAAGCTCACGCGCGCCAAGCTCGACTCGCTCGTCAGCGACCTCGTCGACCGCACCATCGAGCCCTGCAACCAGGCCCTTACCGACGCCGGCCTCGACCCCAACCAGGTCAACGAAGTGCTGCTCGTGGGCGGCATGACCCGCATGCCCCTCGTCCAGCAGACCGTGGGCAAGTTCTTCGGCAAGGAGCCCAACCGCTCGGTCAACCCTGACGAGGTGGTCGCCATGGGCGCCGCCATCCAGGGCGGCATCCTCACCGGCGATGTGAAGGACGTGCTCCTTCTCGACGTGACCCCGCTCTCCCTCGGCATCGAGACCATGGGCGGCGTGTTCACCAAGCTCATCGACCGCAACACCACCATCCCGACCCGCAAGAGCCAGGTGTTCACCACGGCCGCCGACAACCAGCCCTCGGTGTCCATCCACGTGCTTCAGGGCGAGCGCCCCATGGCCGCGGACAACATGACGCTGGCCCGCTTCGACCTCACCGGCATTCCGCCGGCGCCGCGCGGCGTGCCGCAGATCGAGGTCTCCTTTGACATCGACGCCAACGGCATCGTGAACGTCTCCGCCAAGGACATGGGCACCGGCAAGGAGCAGTCCATCAAGATCACCGCTTCTTCCGGCCTCTCGGAAGACGACATCCAGCGCCTGGTGCGCGAGGCCGAGGCCCACGCAAGCGACGACAAGAAGAAGCAGGAGCTCATCGAGGCCCGCAACCATGCCGACAGCCTGATCTATGGCACCGAGAAGTCCCTCGCCGACCTCGGCGACAAGGCCGACGCCTCGGTCAAGGGCGACATCGAGACCCGCATCGCCGACCTGCGCAAGCTCATGGAAGGCGAAGACGCCGCGGCCATCAAGCACGCGGCCGACGAGCTCGCCAAGGCTTCGCACAAGCTCGCCGAGCAGCTCTACCAGCAGCAGGCCCAGCAGGCCGGCGCCCAGCCTGGCGCGGACGCCGGGGCGACCGGCGGCGCCGCGGGCGGCCAGGCCGGTGGCAACGACGATGTGGTGGATGCGGACTTCACCGAAGTGAAGAAGTAGCCAACACACCCAAGCGGAATATCAGCGGGCAGCCCCGAGGGGCTGCCCGTTTTGGTTTAACGCCCCGAGGGCCCGCTGTTCCCAAAGCAGCAGGGAGTGCCTGTGCCGCTTCGGGAGCCGCGGCGCATTTGCAAAAGCGGCCGGCGTTCATGATGAGAACACCCCTCCGGGCTGCACGGCACCGGGCGGCTTTTATGGCGCGGAGTGCCCGCCCCACGCACCCACGACAGCTTGCCACGCCGCGCGCCGTGTATTAAAGTGCGCCGTCCACTTCCGACATTTCGTCCACAAGGAATCGCCATGCCCGCCCGCGCCATGACTTCCCTGTTCCCTGCCCCTTTGCTCAAGCCCGTGGCCTTCCGGGCGCTGGCCTGTGTGCTGGCGCTTGGCCTTTGCGGCTGCCAGTTCCCGTTCGTCGGCAAGCGCGCAGTCGCGCCCGAGCCCGCAGCCCCGCCGCAGCCGGCCTGCGTGGTGCTGGCGCTCCCGGCTTCCGGCCCCTATGCGGCCATCGCAACGAAAATCAAGCGCGGTGCCGAGGCCGCACAGCAGGAGCTCACCGGCGCGGGAGCCCCCTTGCGGCTCGAGACCGTCAACACCGAAGCCCCGGACTGGCTCACCACGCTGGCGGCGCTCCCCGCCTCCTGCGCGGTGGTGGGGGGCCCCTTGCGCGACGCGGCCTACGAGCAGGCGCAGAAAGCCGGCGCCCTTGAGCAGCGGGCCTTTTTCGCCTTCGTGCCCAACCTCAAGTTCGGCGAGGAAGGCGCCCGGGCCTGGCGCTTTTTCCCGAGCCCGCAGGACCAGGTTGAGGCCCTCGTGGCCTTTGCCACGGATGACCTTGGCATCCGCTCCTACGGCACCTTCCACCCGGGCGACGCCTATGCCACGCGCATGACCGGCATCCTCGCGCAAAACCTCGCCAAACGGCATATCCCGCTGCGCCAGGCCTCCTACAACGCGGCGGACCCGACCTCGTGGAGCGACGCCGCGCAGCCGCTCATCAATCCTGTGGTGGCCGAGGGCAGCTCGACCCCGGTGCCGCAGACGGAATTTGAAGCGCTCTTCCTGCCCGATTCCTGGAAAAACGTCGACATGATCACCCAGAGCCTGCTCTACAACGGCGAGGACCGCCTGGTGCTCCTCGGCACCACCCTCTGGGAACAGGGCCTTTCGGGCAGGCAGGTGCCTCGCGCGGAAAATTTCGCCCTGGCGGTCTTTCCCGGCGCGTGGAACGCGCAGCACGCGCCCGGCGCCCTCAAGGGCCAAGGCAATGATTTCTGGACGGCCCTCGGCTATGATTTCGTCAATTTCGCCACAGCCCTCGCCCTCGATGCGCGCCTGACCACGCCGCAGGTCACGGCCCGGGCGCAGCGCGCGGCCACCGCGGTGCGCGGCATGGCCCCCCTCACCTATGATGACGCGGGCGTGGCCCACCAGAAGCTCTATCTCTTCCAGGTCTCGCCCTCGGGCATGAAGCCCCTCGATGCGGCGCAGTTCCGCGATACGCGCGCGGCCGTGCTCGAGCGCGCCGCCCTGCGCATGCAGGGCCTCCCCAGCGTGGACGCGCAGGGCAATCCGCTGGTCCCCGGTGCGCCCGGGGCTCCGTCAGCGCCGGCCGTCACCACCGGCGAGACGGGGCTCCCCACCACAACGCCTGTCGCCGCGCCCGCGGCAACGCCCGGTGCGCCCGTGCTCGACACCACCCCCCGCCCCTCCTACAAGCTGCGCCTGCCCGGCAGCCGCTGATCCAGAGAGGATAGCATGACACAGGAACAGCCGCGGCGCGTGAGCCGCGAAGAAGTACGCCACATGGCCGAGCTTTCCCGCCTGGCCGTGACCGAAGAGGAAGAACGCCTGTTCTCGCGCCAGTTCGGCGACATCCTGGCCCACATGGACCTGCTCTCCAGGGTGGATACGCAAGGCGTGGAGCCGCTCTACAGTCCGCTCGCCCATGCGGCCGCCACGCGCGCCGACGAAGCCCTGCGCGTGCGCACGCGCGCGGAGGTGCTCGCCAATTCGCCGGAGCCCAATACCGAATATTTCGTGGTGCCCCGCATCGTGTAGCATCCCCCAGCCACGCAGCATCGCGGCCCCCATGCCGCAGGACATCTCCATGACAGTTGACATCTGCTCAATGACGCTCACCGAGGCGGCCACCGCGCTGCAAAAGAGGGAACTCACCGCCCGAGCGGCGGTGCGCGCCTGCCTTGACCGCATCGCGGCCACGGAACCCGCCATCGGCGCCCTGCTCCACGTGGACGCGGACGGCGCCCTCGCCCGCGCCGAGGAGCTGGACGCGCAGGGCCCCCGGGCCGACCAGCCCCTGTGGGGCGTGCCCGTGACCGTCAAGGACGCCCTCTCGACGAAGGGCATCCCCACCACGGCGGCCTCGCGCATCCTCGAAAACTTCGTGCCTTTTTATGACGCCTTCGTGGTGGACCGCCTGCGCAAGGCGGGCGCCATCCTCCTCGGCAAGGCCAACATGGACGAGTTCGCCATGGGCTCCTCCACGGAAAATTCCGCCTTCAAGCCCACCCGCAACCCGTGGAACACGGGCCGCGTGCCCGGCGGATCGTCCGGCGGCTCGGCCGCCTCCGTGGCCGCTGGCCAGTGCTTCGCCTCGCTCGGTTCGGATACGGGGGGCTCCATCCGCCAGCCCGCCGCCTTCTGCGGCTGCGTGGGCCTCAAGCCCACCTATGGGCGCGTGTCGCGCTACGGCCTCTTCGCCTTCGCCTCCTCGCTCGATCAGGTGGGCCCGCTCACGCGCACGGTGGAAGACTGCGCCCGCGTGCTCACGGTCATCGCCGGGCATGACCCGCGCGACACGACTTCCGAGCCGAGGCCGGACGAGGACTTCACCACTGCCGTGCGCGTTGCGGGCACACGCCTCGCGGGCGTGCGCCTCGGCGTCCCGCGGGACTTTTTCGGCGAGGGGCTGGCCGGCGAGGTGCGCGATGCCTGCGAAGCCGCCCTTGAGCGGGCGCGCGAGCTCGGGGCCGAGCTCGTGGACGTGCAACTCCCGCCCACGGACATCGCCAGCGCCACCTACTATATCATCGCCATGGCCGAGGCGAGCTCCAACCTCGCGCGCTATGACGGCGTCCGCTACGGGCGGCGCGCGCCCGATGTGCATACGCTGGACGAGCTGTATGTGGAGTCGCGCAGCCAGGGCTTCGGCGAGGAGGTCAAGCGGCGCATCATGCTCGGCTCCTATGTGCTGTCCTCGGGCTATTATGACGCCTATTTCCGCAAGGCCGCGCAAACGCGCCGCCTCATCCGCGACGCATGGTGCGCCGCGCTCGAGGGCTGCGACGCCATTTGCACGCCCGTGGCCCCGGTGACGGCGTGGCCGCTGGGGAGCCACGCCACCAACCCGCTCCAGGCCTACCTCATGGACGCCTACACCATCCCGGTGAACCTCGCGGGCCTCCCCGGCCTTTCCCTGCCCGTGGGCCTTGGCAGTGAAAGCAGGATGCCCGTGGGCCTGCAATTCATCGGCAAGGCCTTTGACGAGGGGACGCTCCTGCGCGTCGGGCACGTGCTGGAACAGGCGCTCCCGGGCATCGGCTCGCCGCGGATTCCCGTGTAGCTTTTGAGGGTCGCCCAAGGCCCGAAACCGTTGTCTGCCACACCAACGCAGAGAGGACGCGATGGCCCAACGCAGCTATGAAACGCATTACGACACCTTGCGCCGCAACGGTATCAGCCGCCGCGACTTCCTGAAATTCTGCACCATGACGGCGGCGGCCCTCGGCCTCGGGCCGGCGCTCGCGCCCACCATCGCGCACGCGCTGGAGACCAAGCCGCGGCTCCCCGTGGTGTGGATCGACGGGCTTTCCTGCACCTGCTGTACCGAGTCCTTCATCCGCACGGCGCACCCGCTCGCCAAGGACATCATCCTCAACATGATCTCCATGGATTACAACGACCTGCTCATGGCCGCCTCGGGCGAGCAGGCGCTGGAGGTGTTCGAGGAGGCCATCGCGAAGCACAAGGGCAACTACATCCTCGCCGTGCAGGGCAACGCGCCCGCGGGTTATGGGGGCATGTACTGCATCGACGGCGGCCGCCCCTTCACCCGCAAGCTCGAGGCCGGCGCCGCCAATGCCAAGGCCGTGGTGGCCTGGGGCAACTGCGCCTCCTGGGGCTGCATCCAGGCCGCGCGGCCCAATCCCACGGACGTGAAGACCGTGCCGGACCTCATCCACAACAAGCCCGTCATCCGCATCCCGGGCTGTCCGCCCATCCCCGAGGTCATGAGCGCGCTGGTGGCCTATATCGTCACCTTCGAGCGCCTGCCCGAGCTCGACGCGCAGGGGCGCTTCGCGGCATTTTACGGCCAGCATGTGCACGACCAGTGCGTGCGCCGGGCGCACTTTGACGCCGGCGAATTTGTGGAGGCCTGGGACGACGAGGGCGCGCGCAAGGGCTACTGCCTCTACAAGATGGGCTGCAAGGGGCCGACCACCTTCAACGCCTGCCCCACCACCCGCTGGAACGACGGCACCTCCTACCCCATCGAGTCGGGCCACCCGTGCCTCGGCTGCGCCGAACAGGGCTTCTGGGACCAGGGCTCTTTCTATGACCGCATCATGGATATCCCGCTGCTCAGCACCATGACCACGGCCCAGAAGATCGCCGCGGGCGTGGGCGGCACCGTGGCCGCCGCCGTGGGTGTGCATGCCGTGTGCAGCACGGCCTTCCACCTCTGCCGCAAGCATCGTGAAAAGGAATGCGCCAAGGCCTGCGCGGGTGAAAGCGCCGCTTCCGCCCAAAATACTGACGGGGATACGGAAAAACAATGAGCTACACCTACACCACCCAAGGCTTTACGGTCGATTCCGCCGGCCGGCGCATCGTTGTCGACCCCATCACCCGCATCGAGGGGCACCTGCGCTGCGAGGTGAACATCAACGATGACAACGTCATCACCAATGCCGTTTCCTGCGGAACCATGTTCCGCGGCATCGAGCTCATCCTGAACGGGCGCGACCCGCGCGCGGCCTGGGCCTACGCCCAGCGCATCTGCGGCGTGTGCACGGGCACGCACGCGCTGGCCGCCGTGCATGCCGTGGAGGATGCGCTCGGCGCGCGCATCCCGGACAATGCCAATATCATCCGCAACCTCATGCAGCTCTGCCTGTGGTTCCACGACCATCTGGTCCACTTTTACCAGCTCACCGGCCTCGACTGGATCGACGTGGTGAGCGCCGCCAAGGCCGACCCGGCGGAGACCGCGCGCCTCGCGCAGAGCCTTTCGCCGTGGCCCAAGGCCTCCGCGGGTTATTTCTCCGAGCTCAGGGACAAGATCGTCACCATCCTGGACTCGGGCCAGCTCGGCATTTTCGCCAACGGCTACTGGGGCAACCCGGCCTACCAGTTGCCGCCCGAGGCCAACCTCATGCTCTTCGGCCATTATCTCGAGGCGCTGGACATCCAGCGCGAGGCCGTGAAGACGCACACCGTGTTCGGCGGCAAGAACCCGCACCCCAACTGGATCATCGGCGGCGTGCCCTGCGCCATCAACACCAATGCGCCGGGCGGCGAGCAGGTCGTCAACATGGAGCGGCTGGAACTCGTCAGCTCCATCATCGACAAATGCCTCACCTTCGCCGAGCAGGTGCTCATGCCTGATGTCATCGCGCTCGGCCGCTATTATCCCAACTGGAGCCGCATCGGCACAGGGCTATCCGGGCAGTCGGTGCTCGCGTACGGGGCCTTCCCCTCCATCGCCAACGACTATTCCCAGGCCAGCCTGATGGTGCCCGGCGGCGCCATCATCAACGGCAACTTTGACGAGGTGCACCCCGTGGACCTGCATGACCCGGAGCAGGTGCAGGAGGTGGTGGGCCACGCGTGGTACCGCTATCCCGAGGGCGTGGAGAGCCTGCCCCCGGAAAGGGGCATCACCGACCCGTATTACAAGCTCGGGCCGGCCACGGTGGGCACGCCCACCGACATCCGCCAGCTCGACGAGCAGGCGCGCTATTCCTGGATCAAGACCCCCCGCTGGCGCGGGCACATGATGGAGGTGGGGCCGCTCGCCCGGCTGCTCGTGGCCTACAGCCTCAAGCATGGCGACACCGTGGCCACGGTGGACGACATTTGCGGGCGCATCGGCATCCCGGTGGACGGACTCAAGTCCACGCTCGGGCGCATCGTCGCCCGCTGCCACGAGGCGCTCTGGGCCATGCGCACCTCCAAGGGGCAGCTCGGCCGCCTCATGGAGAATATCAGGAACGGCGACTCCACAACCGCCTTCACTGACAAGTGGGAGCCCGCGACCTGGCCCGCGAAGGCGGCGGGCGTTGGCTTCACCGAGGCCCCGCGCGGCGCGCTCGGGCACTGGGTGGAGATCGAAAACGGCGTCATCTCCGGCTACCAGTGCGTGGTGCCCACCACATGGAACGCGGCCCCGCGCAGCGACCAGGGGCAGCTCGGCGCCTACGAGGCCGCGCTCATGGGCACGAAGATGGCCGTCCCCGAGCAGCCGCTCGAGATCTTGCGCACCATCCACAGCTTCGACCCCTGCCTTGCCTGCGCCACCCATGTCATGAGCGACGACGGCAACGAGCTGGCCGTGGTCAGGCTGGGCTGAACCCGTTTTTCCCTGTCAGCACCGGGGGCCAGCATGAACATCCTCAATATCCATCCCAAACCGGGCCAGGGCGTCTATGTGTACGAGTTCCCCGTGCGGCTCTGGCACTGGACCATCGTGGCCTGCATCTTCACGCTCTTCGTGACCGGGCACTATATCGGCAAGCCGCCGCAATCGCTCACCGGCGACCCCACGAGGCTCTTTTATTTCGGCAAGCTCATCATGGCCCACTACACCGCGGCGCTCATTCTCGTCGTCGCCATGGTCTGCCGCATCCTCTGGGCCTTTGTGGGCAATCAGGTCTCTCGGCAAATCTTCATCCTCCCGTTCTGGCGCAAGCAGTGGTGGCGCGGCCTCGGCGACGACATCCGCTGGTACTGCTTCCTCACCAAGTCGGGCGACATCCACATGGGGCACAATCCGCTGGCCCAGGCGGGCATGTTCGTCTGCGTGGTGGCCATCATCTTCATGTGCTTGACAGGGCTCGGCATCTACCAGGCCAAGGGCTATTCGCAGTTCTTCCACCTGTTCCGCTTCATGGAGGACCTTGTCTACTGGTCCGGCGGCAACCTGCTCGACCTCGTGGTCTGGCACCGGGTGGGCATGGTCATCCTCGTGGCCTTTGTCATGATCCATGTGTACATGGTCATCCGCGAGGAGATCATGGGCAGGACCACCATGATCTCCACCATGGTCAACGGCGTGCGCCTCGTCAAGGCCACGCCCGCCGAGGACAGGGCCGACCTGCGCGCCGAGGCGGAGGCGGGCGATGCCTGAAGCGCCGCGCATTCTGGCGCTGGGGCTCGGCAATATCCTCTGCGGGGACGACGGCTTCGGCATCCACGCCATCGAGCGCCTGTATGCGGAATATGACTTCCCCGAAAATGTGCGCGTCATGGACGGCGGCACGCAGGGGCAGACCCTCTACGGCCCCGTGACCGAGGCCGATTGCCTTGTGGTGTTCGACGCGGCGGACATGGGCCTCGAGCCGGGCAGCCTCGCCGTGCGCGAGGCCGACGGCGTGCCCCTGTGGCTCGGCGCGCGCAAATTGAGCCCGCACCAGAGCGGCTTCATGGAGGTGCTGGCCCTGGCCAGCCTGCGCGGGGCGCTCCCGGCCACGCGCGTCCTCATCGGCTGCCAGCCGCTCAGGGTGGAATTTGGCGAGAGCCTTTCCGCCGGCGTTCGGGACGCCATCCCGCAGGCTGTGGAACTCGGCGTGGAGCGCCTGCGCGCCCTCGGCGCCGGGATGCAGCGGAGGGGCGCCCCCCGGCACCTGCTCAACGACGAGATAGTGAACAGCCGCTTCATGCGGTGCTGAAGAAGCCCCGGAAAGCCCGGGGCTTCCGTGTCCGCAAGCCACCCGGGACAGGGGCGGCCTGACAGGCGCATGGGCGGCCACGTCCTGAACAGGGCATGGCTGCCGGTGCGTCTGCCATCACGGGCCGGATGCTTCGCTGGGCGTTGGCAGGAGCCCGCCGGCCATTTTCGGTGCCGCTTTTTTGTATTGTTCCCTCCAGTCTTTCCCCGGCCCCGCGCCAGCACCATTCCCGATGGCGATAGCGGCACCAGCTGAAGCGCGTCATTCCCGTTGACGGGGCCTGCCATATGTCATGGAAGTTTCGCCAGTCCTGTCGTGAACCCGGTATCCGGCATAAAAAGACAAAGCCGTATCATCCACACGCAAATGGAAAGGCAGGCCGGTGTCTCCGAACAGCCTTAAAAGAGTGGGCATATGCCTCGCATATGCCCACTCTTGGAAACGGACCCAGGATTTGCTTCTGTGGGACGTATCGGTACTGTTTGACAGTCTACAACTAGATGTTCCAGGCCGCCTTGAAGCCGTCGTGGACAGCGCCCATCACCTTGCCCACCTTCGCGCTGTCACCGATGACGCTCACCTCAAGGCCCGCGTCCTGCAGCTCCGGCAGCAGGGAATCGTCGGACCTGTAGCCCAGCGCCAGAATGATGTCGTCAAAGCCGTCCAGAGTCTGCTCCCTCTTGAACTTGTCACGGACCTTGATCACGCCGTCCTTCAGTTCAAGCACCTCGCGGTTGAGGAGCGGCTTTACGCCCATCTCCTTGAGATTGAGCAGGATGAAACGGCGATGCCGGGGCTCCATGTCGATGGCCAGCTCATCGCGCAATTCCAGGATGGTCACATCCTTGCCCTGCGCAGCCAGGTACTCGGCCGTCTCGCTGCCCACCAGGCCGCCACCCACCACCAGGACCTTCTTGCCCGTAGGCGCGCCTTCCAGAACATCCTGGGCGGTCAAGACCTTGGAGTCCTTGCAGAAGCCGGGCACGATGGGCTTGCTCCCGGTGGCCAGCAGTGTCACGTCCGGCTTCAGGGCCGCCACTTTCCCGGCTGTGGCCGCCTCGCCCAGGCGGATGTTCACGCCGGCCTCGGGCAGCTTGTGCTCATAATACTTCATCAGGGGCTTGAAGACATGGCGATGCGGGGGCACGGCCGCGATATTGAGCAGGCCGCCCAGTTTGCCCGACTTCTCAAAAAGGGTCACGTCATGCCCGCGCTGCGCCGCGCAAAGGGCGGCGGACATGCCCGCGATGCCACCCCCGATGACGACCACCTTTTTGGGTTCCCGGGCCTTCTCCTCCACATAGACTGCCTCGGAGCCCACTCTGGGATTGATGGCACACTTCACGGGCTGGCGCTGCGCCATGGGCCAGATGCAGCCCTCGTTGCAGCTCAGGCAGCGGATGACATCCTGCTCCATGTTTTTCTGCCACTTGGTGACGAGGTCCGGGTCGGCGATGAGCGCCCTGCCAATGGTCACCATGTCCGCCTGGCCATTCTCCAGGATCTTCTCCGCGATGGCGCGGGAGTGGATGCGCCCCACGATGGAGAGCGGCGCCGCCCCGGCAAGGGCGTCCCTCACCACCTTGGCCCTGTGCGCGTTCCAGCCGTAATCCATGTTGGGCGGCGGCGTGCTCATGTAGATGGTCTCCAGAGTGCAGGCGCTGCCATTGATCAGGTCCACGCCGGCCTTCACCATCTCCCTGGCGATTTCGGCGCCTTCCTCCACCTGGAGACCCTCGTCAAAAAGCTCGTCTATGCTCAGGCGCAGAATGATGGGGTAGTCCGGGCCAGTGGCTTCACGCACTGCCTGCACGATCTCTTTGCAGAAGCGCATCCTGTTCTCCAGGCTGCCCCCGTATTCATCAGTGCGGCGGTTGCTGAAGGGGGAGAGGAAGCGCAGGATGAGGTAGCCGTGAGCGCCGTGGATCTCCACGGCGTCAAAACCCGCCTTCTTGGCCCTGGCCGCGGCCTCGGCGTATTTCCTGACGATGTAGTCGATGTCCTCCTTGGTCATTTCATGGGTGTCGTCATAGGGGGTGACGCCGGGGATGTACGAGGGCACCATCGTGGCCTGGCGCGAGAACTCGGGCTTGGCCACCTGGCCGCCGTGCTGCAGCTGGAGGGCGATATGGCCGCCTGCCGCGTGCACAGCGTCCGTAAGGCGCTTGAGGCCGGGGATCATGGCGTCGTCGGAACAGCCCAGGCCGCGCACATAGCTGCTTCCGCTGGGGTCCATGTAGGTGGCCTCCACAATCTGGAGCCCCACGCCCCCCCTGGCCCTGGCCACATGGTAGTGGATGAGCTTGTCGGTCACGGTACCATCGGGGGCGGCGTAGTTCGTCACCATCGGCGCCATGATCGTGCGGTTGGGCAATGTCATGGAGTTGATCTTGATGGGCTTGAAAAGCAGCGACTCTTTCATGAAAAACTCCCTTTATGTTTGCGGCCCTGATCCCTGCCCTTCCAAAGCGGGATCGTGGCGGGCCATTCCAGCCTTCACCATGCGAAAACAACCCAAGCGCGTCCTGCGCTAGCCCTTGATGGGCCCCTTGGCCGCGATTTTTTTCGCCAGGAGGGCCTTGTCCACCTTGCCTGACTCGGTGCGTGGCAGCTCCGGCACGAGCTCGATATGCTCCGGGCACTTCAAGGCGGCGATTTTGAGCTCCGCGAAATGGTTCCGCAGCTCCGGCAGGTCAAGGGACTGCGCCGGGTCCTTGAGCACCACATAGGCGCAGACCCGCTCCTGCAGCCGCGGATCCGGCATGGCCACGACGCAGGCCTCCGCGATCTTGCCATGCTTGAGGAGGATGCCCTCCACCTCAGGGGAGCTGATATTCTCCCCGCCGCGTATGATGATATCCTTCTTGCGGCCGGTGACGGCGTAGGAGCCGTCGGGCAGGCGCCGGCAGAGGTCGCCGCTGCGATGCCAGCCGTCCTCCAGCGTACTCTCCACGCCGCCGCCGCGCTTCAGGTATCCCAGGAAGACCGCCTCCCCCCGGGAAAGCTCCTCCCCTTCCTGGCCCGGCGCCGCCTCGCGCCCGGCCTCGTCCACCAGCTTGACCTCCACCCCCGGCATGGGGAAAAGGGCTTGCCGCGCCTTCTGCTCCTCCGTGGCGCCGGGGGGCGTGCCCATGTGCGGGACGCTCTCGGAAGAGCCATAAACATTGAGCACGTTGATGCCGCGCTCCCTGGCCTCGGCCACCAGGGCATAGTTGGGGGCCGAGCCGCCGCTCAGGAAAAAACGGAGGGCGGAGAGATCAAATTCCCGCTGCCTCAGCACCTTCAAGAGATCATGCAGAAAGGCAGTGGTGGCCATGCTCACCGTGGCCTTGTGGGCCTCCATGAGGCCGAGGGCCTCCTCGGGGACAAATTTGTCTTGCAGGATGCAGGTGCCCCCGCTGATGAAGGACATGGAGACGCCATGATGGAAGCCAATGGCGTGGGCCAGCGGCGCGGGCATGAACATGCGGTCGTTTTCTCCCAGCCCGAAAAACTCCATAAAGGAGCGCTCCGCCGCCAGGATGTTGCGATGGCTGAAGACGACGCCCTTGGGGCGCCCCTCGGAACCCGAGGTGAAGAGGATGGCCGCAGGCTCGTCAGCGCCGCGCCGGCTTGGCGGCAAGGGCTCCTCCAGCCCTTCGGCCACTATTTGGGTGTAGGTGGGCAGGCGCGAGCCCTCGTAGAACTTGTCCACAGCGATCTGCGCGCGCAGATGGGGGTGCCTCTCGGTGAGATCGCCCGCCATCTCGCAATAGGTGAAATTGCGGTAGGAGCGGGGCACTATCAGGATCTGCGAGCTGCACAGCATCCTGCTCAAGTCATAGGTCCGCAGGTTGGGCGGAATGGGATTGAAAATGGCGCCCAGCTTGAGCGCGGCGATGTAGATGGGCAAAAATTCCACCCATCCGGGCAGCTGGCAGGCGATGATGCCGCCGGGGCCCACGTCCAGGCGCCTGAAATGGCTGGCAAGGATGCGCGCCTGCCTGTCCGCCTCGGCATACGTCAGCGCCGCGCCATGGGAATCCCGGATGGCGGCCTTGTCGGGCCTCTGCTCCACCTGCCTTTGCCATGCCTCCAACAAAGTGGCCGGCTTGCGCTTGGATTCCATACCCCTCCCTCGCGCCTCCCCGCTGGGGCGCCTTCATTCCACCCCAAAAAGCCGCAAATGATCCATGTGCGCGGCGGCCTCGGACACGGCGAAGCATTTCTGGGCCACGGGAAAATCCTCCCATGAGCCCCGCAACTTCCACTGCATCCTGCTGGCCGCCTCCCACGCGCTCGCCCCCGGCATCTTCGCCAGGATGGCCCGCAGCTCGTCGAGGCGCGCCTCATGATGGCGCTCCAGCTCCCTTATCCTGGCCCGGGGGTCGGTGATGATGTCCCGATGCCCGGGGAGGCAGAGCGTCACGTCCAGGCGCTCCACTTTCCGCAGGCTGGCGAGGTAATCACCAAGGGAATCTTCTACTCCCTCCCACCGGGTGATGTTGGGGGTGATGGCCGCCAGGATATGGTCCCCGCATATCAGGATGCCCCGCCCGGGCTCGTGCAGGGCCTGGTGCCCGGGGGTATGCCCCGGGACATTCACGACACGGAAGCGGTAAAGCCCATAGGCCAGCTCATCCCCTTCCCGCGTCCAGATGAAATCCATCACTTCCCTGGGGGCATGGGCGCGCCCTGGATGGGACGCGGCCAAAAGCTCCAAATCCCGGGCCGGAAAGCCAAGGCCCGCCAGTGCGGCCAGGCTCCTGGGCCACAGGTCCGCATCGGCGATGAAGGCGTTTATCCGCTCGCCATCGCGCCTGCCGCAGAAAAGCCGCGACTCCGCGGTGGCCAGGCGCGGAGTGAGCCCGCAGTGATCGCTGTGCAAATGCGTGAGGAAAAAATCCAGCCTTCGCCTGTCCACGCCCAGTGCCGACAAGGCGTCAAGGAGGGCGGCCTCCGTCTCAGGCAGGTTGAAGCCATTGTCCACAAGCAGGCTCCGGCGCGGCCCGCGGACGAGCCACGCGTTGACGGCCTTGAGCGGGCTGCCCGGCAAGGGCGCCTGGATGCGGAAAAGGCACGGGGCCTCCTCGCGGATCATTTCCTAGCCCTGGCGGTATTCCACGCCCATGGTGCCCTGGGGATAGTCCCATTTCTCGAGGGCCGATCCCATGCCCAGAATCCTGCAGGCACCGCATTCCAGGCAGCCGGCGTAATCGTAGTGGAAAGCCCCGGCCTCGTCCCTCTTGTACAGGCCGGCGGGGCAGGCGATCTCCAGCAGGGCGAAGACCGCGGGGTCAGGATCGGCCTTCAGGCGGATATGGGCCTCCCCCTCGTCCACAAAGAACTTGTTCGCCCCGAGCTTCTCATCGACATTGACCTTGCTCATATGGCCCCCATGAAGCGGATCCCGTCTTTAAGCAGATTCATCGCGCCGGCCTTCCGCGCGTGGCCCCAGAGCTTCGACCGCAGGGGGCGCCCGGGGCCGTTGACGGTGAACATCTCGCGCATCAGCCCGCTGGCCATTTCGGGGTAGGCGGTGAACAGGCGCTCATTGTTGAGCGCCTCGGGCAGCTTGCGGTAAAGCCGCAGATCCTGCATGACGAAGGACGCATCCAGGAGGCGCTCATACGCCTGCAAGGCCGCCGCGGAGTATTCGCCCTTCTCATGGCAGGCGATGACGGCCTCCGCTGCGAGCCGCCCCGAGGCTATGGCCAGATCCATGCCGCGCACCGTGTAGCCGAGGTTTATGCACAGGCCCGCCGCGTCGCCCGCGATGAGGACGCCATCGCCCACAAGCTTCGGCATCATGGCGAGGCCCCCCTCGGGCACGATATGGGCGGAGTACTCGACCAGCTTGCCACCATCCAGCAGCGGGGCCACAGCGGGATGATTTTTGAAGTTCTCCAGCATCTCCCGCACGGGCGTCTGCACGCGGGCGGCGCCATGCAGGCCGAAAACGAGGCCCAGCGACACGCTCTCCTCGTTGGTGTAGAGAAAGCCGCCCCCCAGCTGGCCGTCGGAGGGGTCGCCGGCGAAGAGCCACGCCAGGCCCTCCTTGCCCACGCAGCCAAAACGGTTGCGCATCATCTCGGGGGAGAATTCCAGCACCTCCTTCACGCCCACGGCCATGTGGCGGGGATCGGGGCGCCGGGCGAGGCCGGCGCGCTCGGCAAGGAGGGAATTGGCGCCGTCCGCGAGGATGACCACCCGCGCCCTGAGCTCGTCCTCCCCGGCCTTGATGCCGCAGACCCGGCCATCTTCCATGATGAGCTCCTCGACACGGATGCCGGGGATGAGCTGGGCGCCGGCCTCCTCTGCCTTGCCGCAGAGCCACTGGTCGAACTTGGCCCGCAGGACGGTGTAGGAGCGCTCGGCCATGGCCTCGGGGACGCCGCTGGCGTACTCCAGGGTCACCGCGTCTTTTTTCGTGAGAAAGGACAGCTTCTCATGGGTGACCACCCGCTCCAGGGGCGCCTCTTCCGCGAAGCCGGGCATCAGCTGCTCAAGGCTGTGGGCGTACAGCCGGCCGCCAGTCATGTTCTTCGCGCCGGAGAAGTTGCCCCGCTCCACGAGCAAGGTCTCCAGGCCGGCCCGGGCCGCCGTGTAGGCGGCCGCGCAGCCGGCCACCCCGGCACCCACCACGATCAGATCAAAAATGTCGTCAGACACAATGGAGCCTCCCGCCTGAATGCCGCATGCGCGGCGCCTCATGGGCCTATGGCCGACACCGCCTCCGGGGCCGCTCACGCGGCCCCGGGACGCAACGCACCGGAATTATCCCAGGGCCTTGGCCAAGGCCGGAAGAATTTTGTAGAGATCACCCACGATGCCATAATCCGCGAACCGGAAGATGGGCGCGTTCTTGTCCTTGTTGATCACCACGATGGTTTTGGCGTCCTTGACGCCCACCATGTGCTGCACCTGGCCGGAGATGCCGGCCGCGAGGTAGAGATCCGGCTTGACCATGGCGCCGGAGACGCCAATGTAGCGCTCCCGCTCCAGCCACTGCTCCCCTTCGGCGATAGGCCGCGAGCAGGCGATCTCCGCTCCGATGGCGTCGGCCAGCTTCTGCGCGAGGGAGATATCCTCCTTCTTGGAGAAACCGCGGCCCACACCCACCAGGCGCTTCGCCTTGCCGATGTCCGCCGAGGAAGCCTGCCGCGCCTTGGACTGCCGCAGGCGGATGGGATGCTTGGGCTCGATGAACTCAAGCTTCTCCACCGCACCGTCGCCGCTCTCCATCTCCACCGCCTTGAAGGTTCCGGGCGCTACCGTGGCAATGACAAGGGGGGAGCCGGGCTTTTCGCGGGCCTGGGCCAGACCTCCGTAAGCCATGTGGCCGAAGACGCCCTCCTCTATGGAGCTCACGTCGTTGACCACGGCCGCGCCCAACTTGACGCCGAGTTTGGCGGCCATGGCCCTGCCGCGCTTGTCGGCGCGCATGAGGACGAGCGCCGCGCCGCTCCCCTTCACGAGAGCCGCCAGCGTGTCCGCGTGATCCTCAAAAATTTGCCCCGTCCGGGCCGGGGAAACGTGCAGCCGCCCCGCGCCGAGGGCCAGGGCCCTGCGCGCGGCCGCCTCGTCGGCGCCCACGTATATGGCCTCCGTCTTGGCGCCCAGGGCCGCTGCCGCGGGCACCAGCTCATTGAACGCCTCCGGGCTGTCCGCAATCACAAACACTGTGGGAAATTCGCTCATTGGCCTCACCTTTCATTTACTGGAAGCGCGCGGGCGCCTGGCCTTGCGCCAGGGCGCCAGTGCGGGCGCGCCCACGCGCGTGTTTTCTTGACAGCTTCCCGTAGTTCCCCGCACTCCCTAGCCCTGCAGCACTTTGCGCAGCATGGCGATGAAGGCGTCCACCTTTTCCTCGGCGTCCCCCTCGACGATTTCGTTCTTGCGCTCCGCGGCCTTGGGGGCGCAGATCGAGACAACTTCCGAAAGGGACTTCACCTCGCCGCCCTCGCGGACATTGGCCGGCTTCTTGGCCGCCGAGAGAATGGCCTTCATGGTGGGGATCTTGGGGGTATTGATGTCGCTGCTCACGCAGACAAGGGCCGGCAACGGCATTTCCAGGATCTCCTGCTCGCGCTCCAGCTCCCTCTCAACCACCAGGGCGCCATTTTCAACGGCGATGGAACTCACGGCGTTTATGGCGGGGATATCCAGCATCTCGCCCAGCAAGAGGCCCGTCTGCTGGGCGTAGAGGTCGCCCGAGCCCTCACCGCAGATGATCAGGTCAAAGCCGATCTCCCGGCAGGCCGGAGCGAGCAGGGCGGCGGTGGCGTCGGGGAGCGCGCCCTCAAGGGCCGGCTCCATGATGATCTCGAGCTTGTGCGGCCCGCGGGACAGGATGTCCTTGCGGATCTTCGTGCTCTCCAGCCACTTGGGCGAGCCGGCGGTCAGGGCCGTCACCTGGCCGCCCTCCCCGGCCAGGTTCATGGCAGCCTCTATGGCGTTCAAGTCATACTGGCTGATCTTGGCGGCGGCCCGCGAAAGATCAATGGAGCCATCGTCCTTCACGACAATGTCCTGCTCCTCGGGAACGACTTTGCAGCAGACAATTATGTTCATCATGCCTCCAGGGGAAAATCCGTCTTTTGAATATCCTTGGCCGGGTGCTTCCGGCTCAGTTCTCGTATTCCTTCAGGATCTGCCGCGCCGCGATGTAGACCATGATCTCGTCGGTGCCCCCGGCCATGCGGGTGATCCTGATGTCCTTCCACAGGCGCGAGATGCGCACATCCTCCGTGTAGCCCGCGCCGCCCATGACCTGCATGGCCGCATCGATGACCTCTCCGGCGGCCCGGGCGCAGTAGCGCTTGCAGAGGGCCGAGGAGAGGCGCAGGGACTGCCCGGCATCGTATTGCCAGGCCGTCTTGCAGACGAAGGCGCGCATGTTCTCGATCTTTATATCCATGTCCACGATCTTTTCCTGGATCATCTGGAACTGGCCGATGGGCTTGCCGAACTGCTGGCGCTGGTTGGCGTAGCGAACCGCGTCCCCAAAGGCGCAACGGGCCATGCCGCAGCAATAGGAGGCGATGACGAGGCGTTCGATCTCAAAATTTTTCATGAGATGGATGAAGCCATAGCCCTCCTGGCCCACCATGTCGCTTTCCTCGAGCTCCACATTGTCAAAAAAGACTTCGCAGTTGCTGATTTGGTGCCAGCCGATCTTGTGGAGGTCCTGGATCTTCACTCCCCTGGCCTTGGGATCAACCCACCACATGGTGAAGCAGCGCCTGGGGTCCTTGGGGGCCTCGTCCCTGGCGAGCACCAGCATGTAGGGGAAGTCCCTGGCGCCGGTGATAAAGGTCTTCTGGCCATTGAGATAGACCTTGCCGTCCCGCCGCGTGGCGGTGGTGGCCAGAAGATTGTTGTCCGACCCCGCCTGGGGCTCGGTGAAGAGCAACGAATAGGCGGGAATGCCCTTCTGGGCGCTGGCCGCCGTCTTTTCCAGCTGCTCCTTGCTGCCCCAGGTGAGCATGTTGTGCACGCAAAGGGCGTTGGTGAGCAGATAGCCGGTGCCACCCATGGCCGCTATCTCCTCAATCACAAGCATCTGGGTGAGCATGTCCGCCGGCACGCCCTCGTATTCCTCGGGAACGCCCAGGAGCGAGATGCCGTTCTCGGCCATGGCCTCCATGAACTCGATGGGGAAGCGGTGCTCCTCCTCGCATTTGCGAAAGTAGGACTCGGGAAAATCCCTTTCCATCATCTCCCGGACGCTCGCGAGCAGCAGTTCCTGCTCTTCCGTCAAGCTGAAATCCATGATTCATGCCCTCCTAAGAATGCGATCAGTCAGGATACGTGACGGCGCCTTCCGCCTTCATTTTCGCCAGCTCATCCTCCCCATAGCCCAGGCCGGCCAGGATCTCCCTGGTGTCCGCGCCCAGCTCCCGCGCGATGTTGGCTTCAGGATCGCCCATGCTGTCAAAGCGCACCGGCGTGGTGGTGATGACGCGCTCATTGCCGCTCGGGTAACGGACCTTGCGCAGGCCGTCGATGGCCCAGGCCTGCTCGTCCTCCAGCACCTCCGAGGGGAGCGCGCCCTTTTCGCAGGGGATGTCGTTCTCCTCGAAAATCCGGAGCCACTCTTCAAGCGGCCTTTTGGCCATGGCCTCGCCGATGGCGGCGATGGCCTTGTGCTGCGTGCTCCGCTCCAGGATATGGCCGATCCTGTTCACGTCCTCGTCGGCCAGCAGGTCCTCGCGCCCGAAAATCCGCATCATCTTCTCAAAATACACGTCGTAGTCCGGGACGCAGATGATGATCCACCGGTCGTCGCTGGTCCTGTAGGTGTTGTTGAAGGGATTGGCCACCTCCATCCTGGACTTGGGATACCTGTTGCCATACTGGGCGCTCATGATGGGCACGGACATCGCCCAGAGAGACTGGTGGAAAAGGGAGGTGACCACCCGGTCCCCCTGGCCTGTCCTGTCACGGGCGTAAAGGGCGGCGCAAATCCCCGCCGTGAGGGTGAGCGCCGTCTGGTAGTCGCCGAAAGCGTTAGGCTCGTTGATGGGCGAGGTGCCGCGCTCATGGAAGGAACCGAGGATGCCGCCCCTGGCCACATAGCAGGTCACGTCCTAGCCCGGGCGGTCTTTCTCCGCGCCGCGGTCGCCATAACCGAACATCTGCCCCATGACGAGGCGCGGGAAGCGCTGGTGCAGGGTCTCGTAATCCAGCCCGAGCTTGTCCAGCGCCTTCTGGCGGAAGCTGGTGAGAAAGACGTCCGCTCCGGCAAGCAGCCGCATGAAGGCTTCCATCCCCGCCGGGGACTTGAGGTTCATCGCCAGGAACTTCTTGTTCAGGGAGGTCATGTCAAAGGACAGGTTCTCGTCCTCGAGCAGGGGAATGTTGAAGACCGGCGCCTGGCGACGATAGGGGTCGCCCGCGAAGGCCTCCACCTTCCACACCTCCGCGCCCCAGTCCGCCAGGACGCGCCCCGCCGCGGGGGCGGCGGCGTAGGTCGCAAGCTCCACAACTTTCACGCCGTCCAGCGGTTTTTGAGCGGACATATGGCCTCCTTGATGTCAATCGCGTTATTTCACAAGACGGACGGTTCCGGCCCATGGCATGGCGTCGTTCCCATGCTTGCATGATGCTGGGCACCGCGGGGAAGGTCAAATTGATAATGAAAAGGCCATGCAAATCGAAAAATTTGATAAGCAACGGCGCCCGGCCTTTGCCTCGGGAATTTTATCACATTATTGCGATTGCTTGCCTTGAGAACCCTGGAGGCCGCGACCGGAGAATATTGAAAATTTTTCCACGTCCTCTTGAGAGAATTCATAAAGGGGCCCTTTAAAGCCCCTTGGCGCGCCATGAACGGGGCCGAAGGGCCGTCGCCATCATCTTTAACACTGCCCGGGGCCTGTGCAGCCGCTTTTTCCCCCTCCGGCGGGCCATGGACGGACATCCGTCAATTTTTCCCATTGAACGCGAAAAAGATTTGATGTGCGCCTCATGCCGCGGAAAAGCAGTCCACGTTGATTTATAAATTCTTTCACAACGTTATCGGAGAGAAAATATGCCCCCGACGGCGATGTTTATAAAAATTTTTCATAACGTTTGCGGCGCTATTATGAATTTGATTACGGAAAGGAAATTAATGACAAAGTTCACATGGGCTCATCGCTTAATAAAAGGAAAGGAGGGATCCATGGGCAAGCTGTCCAAGCCGGAATTTGAGGCCTATCTGAAACAGGTGCGCGACCTGGCTGAAGGGCCGCTGGAGGAGATGCAGAAAGACATCGAGACCACCAATGTCTTTCCCCAGGAGTTTTATGACCTGGCGGTCAAGAACAATCTTTACCGGTGCTCCGTGCCGGAGGAATATGGCGGTTGGGGGCTGAGCGAGCCCGAGATCCTGCGCGTCCAGGAAGAGTTCAGCCGCGGCCCGGGCGGCATGCGCATGCACCTGCACTACGCCATGGACCTCAACTGGCGCCCCCTGTACGACTACGGCAGCGAGGAGCTGAAGAAGGAGCTCATGCCCGGCTTCCAGGACCGCTCCGTCTTCACCTGCTGGGCCGTCACCGAGGAGAAGGGCGGCACGGGCGCCGACATCCAGGCTACGGCCGTGAAGGACGGTGACGACTACATCCTTAATGGGGAGAAGTTCCTCATCTCCCACACCGACTGCTGCAATTACGCCTACATCACGGCCGTGACCGACCCCAACGCGGACAAGGAGCACCGCCTCTCCACCTTCATGGTGCCGTGCGACACGCCCGGCTATGAGCTCACCCCCATGCCGCACATGATGGGCTGCCGCGGCGCCGGCCATACGGGCCTGAAGTTCACCAACATGCGCGTGCCGAAAAAGTACCTGCTGGGCAAGGAGGGCCAGGGCCTTGAGATCGCCATCCACTCCCTCTCCGTGTCCCGCGCGCACATCGCGGCGAGCAACCTGGGCATGGCCCAGCGGATGCTGGAGCTGAGCATCAAGCGCGCCAAGGATCGCGTCACCTTCGGCAAGCCCATCATCGAGCGCCAGGCGATCCGCATGAAGCTGGCGGACATGGCCACCCATGTGCACGCCCTGCGCACCATGATCTATGACTTCGCGCGGGACTACGAGAAAGACCCCAAGGGCGAGTTCATTGAGGAAAAGGCGGCCATGTGCAAGCTCTTCAGCATCTGGACCACCAAGGTCGTCTCTGACGAGATGCTGGAGATATTCGGGGGCATCGGCTACTTCGAAGACTGCGAATACGGCCCCGTGGAGCGGCTCTATCGGGACACCCGCGCCATGTGGCTGGAGGAGGGCACCCCCACCGTGCAGCGCATCACCATTTCCCGGCAGAACATCAAACACAACGGCGTGACTGAATACCAGCACGACTAACCAAGGGAGTGACCAATGAGCAATCGCCGCGATTTTATCAAAGGAGCTTTGGCAATGTCCGCTGTCCTGGCAAGCCCCGCCCTCGTCCGCGCCGCCGGAAAGACCTATCCCATCGGCATCGCGCCCCTGAGCCTCATTGAGCTTACCCCGCCCAACCGCGTCTCCTGCGCGGCTGAGGCCGGCTACTCAAGCATCGGCATGCGCCTTGTGCCCGCCACCCCCACAGAGGCGAAGTATGACCTCGTCTCGCCCGACTCCGCCGTGCGCAAGGCCACCGTGGCGCGCCTGAAGGAGACCGGCCTGAAGGTGCTGGACATCGAGATCATCCGCTTCACCCCCGACTTCAAGGCCGAGGCGCTCAAGCCCGTCATGGAGTCTGCGGCCGACCTTGGCGCCACCCGCGCCCTTGTGGCCGGCAATGACAAGGACCTGAACCGCACGGCCGCGCAGTTCGCGGCCCTCTGCGATGTGGCGGCGCCCTTCAACATCACCTGCGCCATCGAGTTCATGCCCTTCACCTATGTCAAATCCCTCAAGCAGGCGGCCGAGCTGGTGAAAAAGGTCAACAAGCCCAACGCCGGCATCGTCTTTGACCTCATGCACTACCACTACTCCGGCTCGACCCTGGAGGACATCAAGAACACGCCGGCCGGCTACATCTCCTACGTCCAGATGTGCGACGGCGCGCTGAATCCGCCCACTGACAACGCCGAGCTCATCCATCACGCCCGCGGCCTCAGGGAGTCCCCCGGCAAGGGCGCCATCGACATCGTTTCCGTCATGAAGGCGCTGCCCAAGAACCTGCCCGTGTCCGTCGAGTGCATCAACGAGAAGTATGCCTACAACATGTCGCCCCTCGCCCGCGCGAAGGAGTATTTTGACGACACCCAGAAGATTCTGGCGGCGGCAGACTACTGATCTCCGGGCCCCGCGCCCGGCCGGGCGCGGGGCCTCCGCCGCAGGGCCCAAACGATGAAAGGAGCTGAACAATGCCACCTAAAACCTATCGCTGGATAATCTTCGCGCTCTTCGCGCTGGCGTACCTGGGCGTCTTCGCCCAGCGCATGGGCATGGCCGTCATTAGCCCCGAGCTCTCCTCGAACCTCTCCCTCTCGCCCATGCAGATGGGCACCCTTGGCTCCCTCACCTTTTACAGCTACGCGGTCTTCATCCTCTTTTCGGGCTTTCTGGCCAGCAAGTTCGGCCCCAAGCTCTGCATGGGCATTTTCTTCGGCCTCGGCGGCCTGGGCACCCTGCTCTTCGTCTCCGTCAATTCCTTCATGCTCCTCGTCTTCGGCGCCATCCTGATCGGCCTCGGCACCTCCGTCGTCGTCACCGCCGGCACCACCAGCTTCGCCAACTGGTTCAACATGAAGGAATACGGCAACGTCGTCTCCTGGTTCTTCCTCTTTGGCGGCATCGGCAACATCATCGGCGCCGCCCCCCTCTCCTGGATGGTGCAGGAGATGGGCTGGCGCACGGCATACGGCTCCATCGCGTGCCTCATGATCGTCCTGGCCGTCCTCGCCTTCGTCATCGTCCGCCAGCCTCCGGCCGACTACTCCGTGGCCGACAACCTCCCGAGCCAGCCCAAGAACGACGAGCCCAAGGAATCCCTGCTCCAGTTGCTGGGGCAGGCCATGAAGAACATCAATTTCTGGTGCATCGCCATCTGGTACATGACCATCGCCGCGGTGCATTACGCCTTCAACGGCATGTGGGCCGGCCTCTATTTCACCGACATCTACCATTTGTCCAAGCTTGAAATGGGCGCCATCCTCACCATGGGCGCCGTGGGCTTCTCCATCGGCAACCCCATTGTCATGTGGATCTCCACCCACATTTTCAAATCCTTCAGGGTCGGCATGGCCATGGTGAACATCCTGGCCCTCATCGGCGCGGGGATGATCGCCTTCTGCACCGAATCCCTCCCCTACTGGTCCCTCTACCTGGTGACCCTCTTTATCGGCCTCGCGGTGGCGGCCAGCTCCATAGCCTACACCGCCACACGCTCCGTGTTTGGCGCGCGCATGGCCGGCCCCCTTGCCGGCGTGTGGTCCTTTGTGCTCTTCGGCGGCGGCGGCTGCATGCAGCTCATCATGGGTTACTTCGTCAATTCCGGCAAAGCCGCGGGCACGCCTCTGGCCGGCTCCTACCACACGGCCTTCATCATCCTCTTCATCTGCTCGCTCATCGGCACCATCGCAGGCCTTGTGCTGAAGGACGTGTACAAGGACACCGTGGCCGCATAAACAGCAGGAGAGACAAAAGATGGCAAGCTATCCCACCAAGTTATTCGGCATCGTCGGCTACCCCCTTGGCCACAGCATGAGCCCCGGACTTCACAACTGGGGCTTCAAGGAAGTGGATTTTCCCGGCGTCTATCTGGCCTGGTCCGAGCCCCCGGAGAAGCTCAAGGACTTTTTCCGGGCGGTGCGCCTTTTGCCCATCCTGGGCGGCAACATCACCATCCCCCACAAGGTCGAGGCCATGAAGCTGGTGGACAAGGTGAGCCAGCGGGCCGCGGCCATCGGCGCCATCAACACCTTTTATTGGAAGGGCGAGGAACTTTGGGGAGAGAACACGGACGTGATCGGCTTCCTCGCGCCACTGAAGGGGCGCAGCTTCAGGAAGGCCCTGCTTTTGGGGGCCGGTGGCGTCTCGCGGGCGGTCATCGCCGGTCTCCAGGATCTCGGCGTGCCCGAGATCGTCATCGCGAACCGCACCCTTGAGAAGGCCCAGGCCCTGGCCGACCACTTCCATATCAAGGCGATCCCCTGGGACGAGCGCATGGAGCCCGATGCCGACCTCATCATTAACGCCACCTCCCAGGGCATGAAGGGCGAGCAGGTGGACAAAAGCCCCTATGAGAAAAAGTGGCTTGAAGGCCGCAAGGGCCTGGTCTATGACATCGTCTACAATCCGCTGGAGACATTGCTCCTGCGCGAGAGCAAAGCCGCCGGCTGGGAGACGGTGACCGGCCTCACCATGTTTGTGGAGCAGGCCAGGGCCGCCTTCGCCCTGTGGACCGGCGGCGTGGAGATGCCGCAGGCCTCCGCCACGGCCAAGGTCAAGGAATTGCTGGGCCTGTAGATCCTGGAGCGACGGATTGCCAGCGCATGGCGGGCGTTCCTTCCCACGCGCGCCATGCGCTGGCGCGGACCCGGTCGCCCTCGGGGCGGAGGCCCTGTGAACCCACTCCGCTGCAAAGTCAGCCGCAGGCCAGCGAAATTGCTGGCCGAACCTCATTTCTTCCTCTGCCCCTCCTGCGGACGACTGCTCTGGGAGCTGGGCCCGGCGGGGAAGAATCCCTCCTGCTGCGGGAGGGGGCTTAAAAAACTCTGCCCCCTCCCCGCGCCGGGCCGCTATTCCTATGAGATCCGCGGGGGCTTTGACACCAATGCCGTCCTCCTCTTCTGGGAGGGGGAGGCACCCCGGTGGGCGGGATTGCAGACCTTCACCGGCTTCTACGCCAAGGTCGCCAGTGAGGGCAAAAAGACACCCCTTGTTTTTCCCCTCGCGGACGAAGATGCCTATGTGTACTGCGGGCGCCAGCAGTGCGCCAAGTGCCTTTACGCCTGCAAAAAAGGCTGCGCGCTCTACATTTTTGAGGGGGGCGAACGCCTCTTCATCCTGACCCTCGACGAAATCGCCGAGTATTTCCGCAAAAGCCGGTGAGCGGCCTCACTCCCACATGCCCACCTCAAACTCGTTCATTATGAAGCTGTGAAAGGCCTTTACCTGCGGGTACTGGTAGGGGGCGTCCTTCTGCATGATCAGGTAATAGGCGCGGCTTTTGAACAAGTGCTTCAGGGGATAGACATTCACCTTCAGCCCGTCGGCCATGTCGTCCACCACAAAGCCATCCAGGATGGCGCTGCACATGCCCGCGCCCACGCAGCGAAGCAGGCAGTCCTGGTGATCGATTATGTGCTTGGGCTTCAGGGCATAGCCATATTGCTGGCACTGGCTGGCCACATTCAGCCAGAGGCTGGAATTGAGGGTGGGCGCGCCCAGCTTGAGGGACTGGATGAAGGAGAGGGATACCCCCTCCTGCTCCGGCGGATGGACGGAGGGAGGGGTGATGAGGACAAGGTCGCTCGTGAAAAGCGGCACGGTCAGAAGTTCATCCGGGATGCGGCTTGAAGAGAGGATGGCCATATCCACCTTGCCCGTGCCCACCTCCTCAAAAAGCGTGCTTTCCAGGAAGCCGGAATTGAGGCGGAAGCAGACATCAGGATGCCGCGTGGAGAAGCGCTCCACCAGTTGCGGCAAGACATGGTTGTAAAAGGAGAACATGGCGCTGACCCTGAGTTCCCCGCGCACCTCCGAGGGCAGGTTCACGAGCTGCTCGCGCAACTCCTGAATGAAGCCGAAAAGCTGGGTCGCCCGGTTGAGCAACAGCTTTCCCTCCTCGGTGAGCACGCGGTTGTTTTTCGTGCCGCTGAACAATTTTACGCCAAATTCCTTCTCAAGGCTCTTGATCTGGTAGGTCAGGGCAGACTGGTTCCTGTTCATCACTTTCATGGCGCTTGTCATGTTGCCGCATGTGGCGGTGTAGTAAAAGCCGCGCAGCCACTGGATGAAATCTCCGCTGAATTCCGGGAACATGGTCCGCCTCCGAAGCTGTAGCATGTATTCACGAAAAAAATTATACTGTTTCTCTTAATCTTTCAATCTTGTCCAGCCAATAATTTGCCCCACCCCCGGATTTTTCGGTGGCGCAGGGGCCCCGCTGTCACGTCCCTGAAGGCGCAGGGGCAGCCCCAGAGGAGCCGGGAGCCCGGGGTGGCCTCTGCCGCCAGCACGGGTTTTCTGATGCCACTTTTTTACAAGCCGCGGCAGGGCTGCGGTGCGGCCTCCCCTCCCACCCATCCCGCCATAACAGTTTCCTGCAGGTTTGTTCGCCCCATGCGGCAAACCGCACTCCCTCGCCTTGCCACAGAAAGCGTGCCCACAGGCAACGCGCACTGCGCCTTTGTGCCGAGACGCTCACGTGGCCAGTGAGGATACAGGGGCGGCCATGAACGGGAAAATAGGCGCTTGGCGGTTTAAAAACCAGCGGCAGGAACCATTCATGGCAAAAGCAGCCGTCCCCTTCCCAAAAGCCGGTATGGGCGCCCCATCACGGCGCCCCCATGGGCAGCATTCCCCGCTCAGGCCAGATTCGCCAACGGCCTGAAATCTAAAATCATTATCCCGGCTTGGGGGCTGGACTTTTCCTATTAAAAATATGAGTATTGCCCTGATGTTTTTTCAACCTGCCAACGGCTTTTGGAGGGAAGGCATGCTTAAGCGTTTGATGATCCTGACGGTCTTTTGCGCATTCTGCGGCGGCGTTGCGTTTGCCGCCGGGGAAGAGAAGGCCCCGCAGCTCTATCCGAAGGAGCAATTAAAAACATGGGATCGCGACAAGGTCGCGGGCGGGGAGGGCGTTCTTTACGGCAAGTTCTCCCATACCCGCAACGACGCCCTGAAAGACTGGGCGATAAAGGAAATCGGCTGGATGCGCCTTGAGCCGGGCGCCTCAATCGGCATGCACAAGCATGAAGCGAATGAGGACGCCTATATCATCGTTTCAGGAGAAGGCGTGTTTACGGACACCGCGGGCAAGGAAACCCCGGTGAAGGCGGGAGACATCACCATTGCGCGGAAAGGCGATTCCCATGCGCTCAAGAATACAGGCGCAGAACCCCTTGTGTTTCTGGATGTCATAGGACAGCAATAGCGCCTTTCGTTGAACCCGTTCTTGTCCTAATCCCCGCCCGTGCGGGGATTTTTTCTATGACCCCTCCCGCGTGGCTGGAGCTGTGCTTCCTATAAAAAAGGGAGTAAGCCAGTTGGCCATAATCCCTTGGATTCTGCTGGTCTGAGGGCGGCCGCCTTCGCCTCTTCCTTGGCGGCTTTCTTCTGCGCGCCGGAGTCGATGTCCTTGGCAGGCAGTTCCCTGGCCCTGTCGCGCTTCCGCCGGGCTTCTTTCAGGGGCACGGCGGGATACGCGCCGCCGCTGAGCGTCTTTCGCTCGCCGCCAAAACGGGTGTCTATGCGCCAGAGTTTTCCCCCGGATGCGGACAGGTAGAGGTAAAGCCCCTCGGAGTCGGCGAGCTTTGTCGGAGTACCGGCGGACTTCAAATTCCGAAGCATGGTGGCGTTCAGTGGCATGGCGCAAATCCTTTGCTGGCAAGGGGTTTCGGGGCGACGGTATTTTTCTGGAAGCCTCTCCTCCATTTCGGCTCGTACCGTTCCTCATACCGTCTTTTTTGCGTTTTGCCCCTGCTCTTCCCCGCACCCCGTTGGACGTGCCGTCGCCCAAAAGCTAAGTCCCGCAAGGTTTTTCGGACCTTGCGGGACTTTGTTGGATTCTCTCCTGGTGCCGAGGGCGGGACTCGAACCCGCACAGCAATTGCCACTACCCCCTCAAGATAGCGTGTCTACCAGTTCCACCACCTCGGCGTGAGGAATTTTCTTAGCCTTGTTTGAGGAACTTGGCAAGCATTTTTTGCGCTTTTTCCCGGGGGCGCGGCCTGAGCCCAAAAAACGCGCCCCACAGGGGCTCCAGCAGCGCCGCCGAGCCCGGCCCCTTGACAGGGCGCCCGCTCGCGCGCATAGTCGCCGCACAAGGGGAGTAACTGGGCTCTTGAGGCCCGGACGGCGTCAACAGCATGACCTCACGGTCTGGCGCCGTCGTCGGCTTCGCCGATGAGTGAGACCTTGGCAGGCATGCCGGGGTCTTTTTTGTTTTTGGGGCCCCCGCCCCGATACCGCCAGGAGAACGCATGTCCCTCCGCGCACTCAGGCCTTTCCTTCTCGCCATTTTGCTGACCATTCCCGGGCTCGCGCTCCGCGTGCTGCACCCGGAGATCTCGCCGCTCATCACGGCGCTCCTCGCGGGCGTGGCCATTCTCGGCGCATCCTTTTTGCTGACCTGGGCCTGCGAGGTGGCGCAGCTCGACATCCCCCAAGCCATCGCCGTGGCCGTGGTGGCCTTCATCGCCGTGCTCCCCGAATACGCCGTGGACATGTATTTCACGTGGATGGCCGGGCAGGACCCCGCCGGCCCCTACTCCCACTATGCCATCGCCAACATGACCGGCGCCAACCGGCTGCTCATCGGCGTGGGCTGGTCGGCCATCGTGCTCATTTTCGCGGCCCGCTACCACAAGGGCGTGGTGCTGCCCGCCGACAAGCGCACGGACGTGCTCTTCCTCGGCATGGCGACGGTCTACGCGCTCTTCATCCCGGTCAAGGGCTCGCTCACCTGGGTGGACGGCGTCGTCCTGCTCTGCATCTATATATGGTATATCTGGATCGTGGCGCACCGCCCCTGCGCCGACGAAGAACCCGAAGGCCCCGCCGCGGCGCTGGCGAGGCTCTCGCGACCGGCGCGCCTTGCGACCATCATCTGCCTCTTTGTGTTCGCGGCGTGCGTCATCCTCTGCAATGCGGAACCTTTCAGCGAAAGCCTTGTCGCCAGCGGCAAGATCCTGGGCGTCAATGAGTTCCTGCTCGTGCAGTGGCTCGCGCCCATCGCCTCGGAAGCGCCGGAATTCATCGTGGCGCTCATGTTCGCCTTTCGCGGCAATGCTGCGCTGGCGCTCGGCAGCCTGCTCTCCTCCAAGCTCAACCAGTGGACGCTGCTCGTGGGCATGATCCCAGGGGTTTACGCCGCCTCCTCCGGCGGATTTTATCCGCCCATAAACCTTGACAGCCACCAGTTTCAGGAAATACTACTGACGGCGGGGCAATCCCTGTTCGCAGTGGCCCTCCTGGCGGACCTGCACCTGCGCGTCCGCGAGGCCATCGCCCTGCTGACGCTTTTCGCGGCCCAGCTGCTCTCGCCGCTCTATGACGCGCAGCTGGAAGCCTTTTTGGGGCTGGCGCACGACCCCTTGCGCCTGCACAATGTGTATGCGGGGCTCTATCTGGTGCTCGCCGTGCTGATCCTAGTCTGGCACCGGCGCGGCGTATGGGCGCTTAGGCGTGGCTTCAGGCCTTGAGGCCGGCCCGCTGCGCGCCCCAAGCATGAGGAAACGGCATGCAGCGTACAGCTTTTTCTCCCTTCGCGCTTTTCGTGATTCTCGTGGCGGCCCTCCTTCTCACTGCTCCGTACGCGAAGGCGGCAGGCGCCGAGGCGCGCCCGAACGCTCCCGCTGAAGACGCAGCAGCCGCGGCCAAGGCCCCCGGCGCCGCAAAGGCTGCCGCGCCGGAAGGCCAGGCCGCTTCCCAGGAGGCGGGCGTGTCCCACATCGAAAGCATCGCCCAGGAAAGCCCGGCGGCGGCTCCCGAGCCGGAAAACGCCGCCCCGGAACAGGCCGTCTATCCCGGCGTGATGAATGTCCATCTCCAGGGCGGCGGCGACGGCACCCCCAAGGTGAGCCTCAACTATCCGGCCTTCCGGGCCGAGGCCGTGGATGCGGACATCCGCTCCTGGGCCGAGGGCGTGATGCGCTCCTACGAAGAGGAGGTGCGCGCCAGCATCGCCCCGGACGGCGAAAAGCCGGGCAGCTACGGCGTGTGGGACCTCACGGGGATGTACAGCCTCGAGCGCCCCTCGCCCAAGGTGGTGAGCGTCATCTTCAATGTCTACAGCTACACGGGCGGCGCGCACGGCAACCTCGTCATCACCTGCCGCAACTATGACCTCGCCACAGGCAAGCGCCTGGACTTCGCCGACCTCTTCAAGAACCCGGAAAAGGCGCTCGAGCTCATGTCGGCCTATGCGCGGGAACACCTCACCAAGAGCCTCGGCGAGGAGTCGGACGAAGAGATGATCCGCGAGGGCACAGCGCCGGAGCTCAACAATTTCGGCGAGCTCGCGCTCACGCCCGCGGGCGTCACCATCCAGTTCCAGCCCTACCAGGTGGGGCCCTGGTCCGCCGGGCCGCAGCAGGTGGAAATGCCGCTCGCGGCGCTGGCCGCCGCCGGGCCCGAGCCCGCTATCTGGACCGAAGCTGCCAAGGCGGCCAAGGCGGATGACGCCGACACGCCCCCCGCCAAGGACGGCGCAGCCGGCGGGCGCAAGTAGCGGGCGCCCGGCATCCCTCCAAGCTGGCTTCCATGTTTCCCATGCCGTTCCCCGGTGCGGTCAGGGCTTGCCTGTGGGCTTTGGGCGCTGCCGTGCCCCTGCTTATGGCGGCGCTTGTCGCGGGCCTGCCCGGCGGCGCCTTCGCGGCGACGCCCCGTTTGCTGGCCGCTGCCGCCGCATCGCCGCAGGGGACTGATACCGCGCGCCCGGCCACGCCTGACACCACGGCAAACGCGCCAACTTCCGCAGCGGCATCTCCCCCCGACAGCCTCCCCGCCACTCCCGAGGATGCCGCGGCGCAGCTCTCCGGCTCGCAGTGGCCCGGCGTCATCAATCACCTGCTGCAAAGGCCGCTCCCCGGGGGCCCGGCGGACCCGCAGGGGGCCGTCATCCATATCGACTATCCATCCGTGGGTTCGCCCTCGGTTGACGCGGACATCCGCGCCTGGGTCACGGGCATCGCCAACGCCTTTGAGGCCCACCTGGACCTGAGCCGTCCCGGCCTCACCGATGCCGACATGCTTCCCGTCCACGACGTGATGGAAGCGGACAGCGCCACGGAGCAGCGCCCGGCCTTCGAGCTCTGGGGCTCCTACAGCATCAGCCGCCCGTCGGACGCGGCCATCAGCATCACCTTTGAGATCTGGAACTACACGGGCGCGCTTCAGGGCAACCTGGACATCCTCACGCTCAATTACAGCCTGCTCACCGGGCAACGCCTCGCCTTCATGGACCTGTTCGAGAAGCCCGAGACCGCGCTCACGCTCATGTCCGACTGGTCGCGCAAGGAGCTTGCCCCGCGCCTCGGCGCCACGACGCGCCTCACCGTGCTGGAAGCGGGCACCGCGCCGCTGGTGGAGAACTTTTCCAGCCTGACGCTCACGCCCGAGGGCATCTGCATCAATTTTCAGCCCTACCAGGTGGCCCCGTGGGCCGCGGGCGTGCAAAAGGTGGAAATGCCGCTGGAAGCGCTCCTCCCGGCTGGCCCGCTGCTGGCGCTGTGGGGGCGCTGAACGCCGCACAAGGAGCCGTCATGAATACTGAAGAACTCTTGCGCCTGCTGGCCTGCCCCGAATGCCTCGGCGACCTCGCGGCACTTGAGTGTGGGGGGGGCACCACCGGCTTCGCCTGCGAGGCCTGCGGCGTGGTCTACCCGGTGCGGGACGAGATTCCCGTCATGCTCGTGGAAGAGGCCATTCCCCGCGACAAGTGGGAACGCGACCACGCCGGGGGCAAAGCCTGATGCGCCTGCTCATCGCCTCCGACCTGCACGGCTCGCTCCAGAGCCTGCACTTTCTGGAAGACCGCATCCGGGAGCTCGCGCCGGACATGGTGGTGCTCTTGGGCGACCTCGTCTATCACGGCCCGCGCAATCCCCTGCCGCCGGGCTATGACACCCCGGGCCTCTTGCACGACATGCCCGGGCTCACCGCCATGCGGCCGCCCGTCACCGCCGTGCGCGGCAATTGCGACGCCGAGGTGGACGTGTGCCTCATGCCCTTCCCCATGCCGGAAAGCGCGTGGCTGGATGTGGATGGCTTGCGCATCTTCGCCTGCCACGGCCACCGGCTGCCCGAGGCGCCGCCCGTTCCTAGCCTTCCTGCGGGCACGGTCATCCTGCGCGGGCATACCCATGTGCCGCGCGGCGAGACCCTGGACGGCCTCCATTTCTGGAACCCGGGCTCCCTCTCGCTGCCCAAGCAGGGCTTCCCGCGCAGCTACGGCCTGTATGAAGACGGCGTCTTCCGCGTGCTCGCCATGGACGGCGGCGAGATCCTGCGCCATGCACCGGCAGCTTCGTGCCCCGCCCCGGGCTGCTGAACGGGATGGACGGCCAGACGCCCGCTGCACCGGCCGCGCCCGCGCTCTTCGTGGCCGCCCCGGGCGTGCGGGTGGTGCTCGCCTCGGCCTCGCCACGCCGGCGCGAGCTTCTCGCTTCGTGGGGCCTGCCTTTTACCGTCCTCACCGCGCCCGATGAGGAGGAGCCGCGCCCCGCAGCCGGCGAAGATGCCGCCGCCTATGCCCTGCGCGCCGCGAGGAGCAAGGCCGGCCGCGTGCGTTCCCTCCTGCCGTCCGGGGAGGCTTCCGCAAGCCTTGTCATTGCGGCGGATACCGTGGTCTGTCTGGACGGGCGCATCCTGGGCAAGCCCCGCGACAGCGCCGAGGCACTTGCCATGCTGGAACAGCTCGCCGGGCGCACGCATTCGGTGACGAGCGCCGTCGCCCTGCGCCTGCCCAAAAGCTGGCCAGGCCCCCACGAAGAAGGTCTCACGGATACGGCCCGCGTGACCTTTGCGGACTGGCCGCGCGCTGTGCTTGAGGCCTATGCGCGCACGGGGGAGCCTGACGACAAGGCCGGCGCCTATGCCGTGCAAGGCCGCGGCGCCTTCCTCGCCGAGCGGCTTGACGGCGCGTGGAGCACCGTTGTCGGGCTGCCGCTCACGCCACTGGCGGCGCTGCTGCTTGGACGCGGGCTCATCCGACCTGCGGCGTAACGTCCCTCCTCTCCGCGTTTTTTTGCCGCTTTCGTCGCCCGTCCGGCGCCTTCTCATAAGCGGGTAAAATGAAAATGATTTTCTTTTTTCTTGACACCCGCGCCGCTTTGCGCAACTCTTGCCCCATGACAAATTTGCGGTACATGGCGTGAGTGAGCGCCATGCCGGACGCGCGTGAGGGCAACCGGCGCGCAAGCAGAGGAGCGGCCATGGGCGAGATCATCAGTCTGCGCAAGATGAAGGTGGGCCAGCAGGGCAAGATCGCCCGGGTGGAGGCGGCCGGCGAGGTCAATCGCCGCATCCGCGACATGGGGCTCATCCCCGGCGCCAAGGTTTCCGTGGTGGGCCGCGCGCCCCTCAAGGACCCGGTGGCCCTGCGCCTTTCCGGCGTGACCATCTCCCTGCGCAACCGCGAGGCCGACCACATCACCGTGGAACTCACCGACAAGGCCTAGGCCGGAAAGCAAGCCCCGCTCAGGATTGATGAAGGGGAGCCGCGGCCGCGAAAAGCCCGGTGACGGCTTCCCAAACGGCCGGGTCCGTGGCGCCCTCGGTGCTGATGATGAGCACCCGCGCCCTTGGGCCGAGGCCCAATGCTTCCCGCGCCTTGGCCGCGTCCCCGTGGGTTTCCGGGCTCTCTTCCGGCCGCATGAGCCAGTGGAGCAGGCCCGCGCCCACGGCGCCGGACTCCCCTGAAACGAGAGCCGGGTCTTCCCCGAGCGGATGCGCCAAAAGGCGCATCCCGAGCCGCGCCACGTCATCCGGGCAAGCGCAGGCGGCATGCAGCGTGGCTGACAGCAGGGGCCACGCCAGCGCGCTCACCTCCCCACAGGAAAGCCCGGCCATGAGCGTTTCAAGACTGCCCGGGCAGGTGCGGGGGCGTCCGTCCCCGGCAGCCAGCGAGCGGAACACGCAGTCCGCGGCATGCGGCTCCACGCTCACGAAGCGCGGCTGCGCCAGCCCCCGGGTTCCCGGCACCGCCCCGAGGCACGACACCATGGCGGCAGCGAAGGAGCCGACACCCGCCTGCACAAAAACATGGGTCGGTCCTTGGCCCCCCATGCCCGCAAGCTGCTCCGACGCTTCCAGCGCGAGCGTGCCGTAGCCCTCCATGATCCACGAGGGGACCTTCTCATAGCCTTCCCAGGCCGTATCCTGCACGAGGATGCCGCCTGTCTCCCGGGCCTGCGCCGCCGCGTGGCGCACCGCGTCGTCATAGGCCAGTTCCGTGACCGTGCATTCCGCGCCCAAGGCGCGGATGGCCGCGACGCGCGCCGCCGAGGCCCCGGTGGGCATGAAGACACGCGCCCGGTGGCCCAAGAGGCCGGCGGCCCATGCAAGACCCCGGCCGTGATTGCCGTCCGTGGCCGTGACGAAGGTGAGCTCCCCCACCTGCGCCCGCGCCGCGCGCAAGCGCGCAAAATCCAGCGCGTGGGGCGCCACGCCCAGCCGCTCCCCAAGCAGGCGCGCCACCGCCCAGGCGGAGCCGAGCCCCTTGAACGCCTCGAGCCCGAAGCGGCGCGATTCGTCCTTGACGAACACGGCCCCGAGCCCGAGCCGCCGCGCGAGCGCCCGGAGCTCCACCAGCGGCGTGGGCACATATCCGGGCAAGCCCGCATGGAAGTTGCGTGCAAGGCGCGCCCCGGCCACAAGCACCCCGAGGTCGGCCTTTTCCTCCCGCCGGCTGTTGAAAACGACCTCCACCGGCCTGGGCATCTGTTCCCCCTTCCGCGCTGTCATGCCTTCCGCCCCAGGAGTTCGAGCCTGTGGGCGCGCTCGCGCCCATAGCGCAGCCTGAGCCAGAGCCTGCGGGCGCGGATGCGTGCATGGTCGAGGCAGAGATAGACCACCGGCGTGGTGTAGAGCGTGAGCAACTGGCTCAGCAGAAGGCCGCCCACGATGGCGACACCGAGCGGGCGCCGGATCTCCGCGCCGTCCCCGTGTCCGAGGGCCAGCGGCACGGCGCCGAGGATGGCCGCGGCCGTGGTCATCATGATGGGCCTGAAGCGCAGGGCGCAGGCCTCGCGAATGGCGGTTTCGGGCGTGAGGCGGCGCGCGCGCTGCGCCTCCAGCGCGAAATCGATCATCATGATGGCGTTTTTCTTGACGATGCCCGCGAGCAACAGCACCCCGATGAGCGCGATGACGCTGAACTCCATGCCGCAGGCCATGAGCGCCAGGAGCGCCCCGCCCCCGGCCGACGGCAGCGTGGAAAGGATGGTCAGCGGATGCACCAGGCTCTCGTAGAGCACGCCGAGCACGATATAGAGCGCGGCCAGCGCCGCCAGGATCATGACCACCTGATTGCGCATGGTGTCGCTGTACATCTTGGCCGTGCCCTGAAAGCTGCCCACGATGTCCGCCGGCATGCCGATGCGCACGCGCGTTTCGGCGATGGCGGCCTGCGCCTGCGAGAGCGAGGCCCCCTCCGCAAGGTTGAACGACACCGTCACCGCAGCGAACTGCCCCTGATGCGCCACGGAAAGCGGCGCGAAGGCCGGCCCCACGCTCGCCACGGAGAGCAGGGGCACGAGGCCGTCCTTGCCGGGCAGGCGCACCTTGTCCAGCGCCTCCGCGCCCTCGAGCCAGTCGGGCCCGTATTCGAGCACCACGCGGTACTGGTTCTTGTCGCGGTAAATGGTGGAAACCTGCCGTTGGCCGAAGGCATTGTTGAGGGCCGTGTCCACGTCGTTCATGGTCAGGCCCGCGCGCGCGAGGGCGTCGCGGTTGACATCGAGCATGGTCTGGAGGCCGCGCTCCTCAATGTCGCTGTCCACGTCCTTGAAAAGAGGGTCGCGGGAGAGCGCTTCCTGAAGGCGGCGCCCCCAGAGGCGCAGGGCTTCGAGGTCGTCCGCCTGAAGGGTGTACTGGTATTGCGAGCGCGAGCTTCTGCCGCCCATCATGATGTCCTGCGCGGGACGAAGGAAGATGCGCAGGCCAGGCTCGGCGGAAAGCTGCGCCCTGAGGCGCCCGATGACGGCCTCGGCGCCCACCTTGCGCTCCTCGAGGGGCTTCAGGGCGATGAAGACGCCGCCGCCCGCGCGCGCGCCGGAAATGTGCGCCGAGACCTGCTCCACCGCCGGGTCGGCCCGGATGACATTGACGAGCTTTTCGAGCTTGCCCTGGATGGACTGGAAGGACGCGCTCTGGTCCGCCCTGATGCCGCCCATGATGACGCCCGTATCCTGCTGCGGGAAGAAGCCCTTGGGGATGATGACATAGAGCCACACATTGCCGGCGATGACGAGCAAAAGCCCGAGCAGCGTGAGGCGCGGATGGCGCAGCACCGTATCAAGGCTCACGGCATAGGCGCCCTGGAGCCGCGCGAGCCCGGCGCCCCACCACATGCCCGCCCGCGTCATCCAGCGGGCCAGCGGCCCCAGGCCCCCGGCGCGCAGGGCCTTGAGCTGCGCCTTGCGGCGCCTCACCTGCTCGTCGAAGGGCCTGAGCATCTGCGCGCACATCATGGGCGTGGTCGTGAGCGAGACAAGCATGGACACGAGCACGGCGGCCGTCAGCACCACGGCGAATTCGCGGAAGAGCCGCCCCACCACGCCGCCCATGAAGACGATGGGCGCGAACACGGCCACGAGCGAGAGCGAAATGGAAATGACGGTGAAGCCCACCTCGCGCGCCCCGCGCAGGGCCGCCCGCAGGGGGCTCTCGCCCAGCTCAAGGCGGCGCACGATGTTCTCGAGCACCACGATGGCGTCGTCCACCACAAAGCCCGTGGAGACGGTGAGCGCCATGAGCGAAAGATTGTCGAGGCTGTAGCCGCAGAGATACATGACCCCGAAAGTGGCGATGAGCGAGACCGGCGCGGCCACCGCCGGGATGGCCGTGGCGCGCACGTTGCGCAGGAAAAGAAAAGTCACGAGCACCACGAGCCCCATGGCGAGCATGAGGCTCTTTTCCACCTCGCGCAGCGAGGCGCGGATGGTGATGGAGCGGTCCATGCGCAGGGTGAGGTCCGCGCTTTCGGGCAGCCACGCGCGCAACTGCGGCAGCATGGCCTTCACCCGGTCCACGGTCTCGATGATGTTGGCGCCGGGCGAGCGGAAAACGATGAGCAGGATGGCCGGCCGCCCGTTGGCCACGGCCATGTTGCGCACATCCTGCGAGGAATCCTCCACTTTCGCCACATCGCCGAGGCGGATGGTGCCGCCGTCCTTCTGCGCCACGATGAGCGGGCGGTAATCCTCGGCCGTGCCGAGCTGGTCGCTGGCGCCCACGAGCCAGGAGTGCTCGCCGTTTTCGAGCATGCCCTTGGGCAAAAAGGCATTCGCGCCCGCGAGCGTCTTGCGAACGTCCTCCATGGAGAGGCCGAGGCGCGAGACCGCGTCGGGGATGGCCTCCACGCGCACGGCCGGGAGCGCCCCGCCGCCCACCGTGACCTCGCCCACGCCCGGGATCTGCGAGATCTTCTGCGCGAGCACCGTGGAGGCCGCGTCATAGAGCTGCGCGCGGGTGAGCACGTCCGAGGTGATGGAGAGGATCATGATGGGCGCGCCCGCCGGGTTCACCTTGCGGTAGGAGGGATTGGACGGCATGGTGGGCAAGGTGGAGCGCGCGGCGTTGATGGCCGCCTGCACGTCGCGCGCGGCGCCGTCGATGTTCCTGTCGAGGTCGAATTGGAGGACCACGTTGCTCGACCCGAGGCTGCTCGTGGAGGTCATTTCCGTCACGCCGGCGATGCGGCCGAGGGCGCGCTCCAGCGGCGTGGCCACAGTGGCGGCCATGGTCTCGGGGCCCGCGCCGGGCATGCGCGCGCGGGCGACCACCACGGGAAAGTCCACCTCGGGGAGCGGCGCAACGGGCAAAAGTCCGAAGGACACCATGCCCGCCAGCGCCACGGCGATGGTGAGGAGTGTGGTCGCCACCGGGCGCCGGATAAAGGGCGCGGAAATGTTCCACGGCAAGAATTCCGGCCCCAGGCGCCGGCGCCGCTTCCCCTCCCCGCTCATGCTTCCGCCTTCCCACGCGCACGCAGGCCCGCTGGCCGGCCGCGGCGCGCGGCAAAGCCCCGGCTCAGGCGGTCGAACCAGAGGTAGATGACCGGCGTGGTGAACAGGGTGAGCGCCTGGCTCACGATGAGGCCGCCCACCATGGTCACGCCCAGCGGGCGCCTGAGCTCCGCGCCCATGCCCCAGCCGATCATGAGCGGCAGCGCCCCCAAAAGCGCGGCCATGGTGGTCATGAGGATGGGCCGAAGCCGGAGGAGGCAGGCCTGGCGGATGGCGGCCTCCGGCGCCAGGCCCTCGCCGCGCTCGGCCTCCAGCGCGAAGTCGATCATCATGATGGCGTTCTTCTTCACGATGCCGATGAGCAGGATGATGCCGATGATGCCCACGACGCCGAGCTCCATGTCCGCGAACATGAGCGCGAGCAGCGCACCCACGCCGGCCGAGGGGAGCGTGGAGAGGATGGTCAGCGGGTGCACATAGCTCTCGTAAAGCACGCCGAGCACGATATACATGGTCACGATGGCCGCGAGGATGAGCCAGACCTGGTTGTCCGCCGAGGAGAGGAAGGCCCTGGCCGCGCCCTGGAATTCCGTGCGCAGGGCCGCGGGCAGGCCGAGGCGCTTTTCCTCGCCCAGCACCGCGTCCACGGCAGCGCCCAGGGAGGAGCCGGGCGCCACATTGAAGGAGATGGTCGCCACCGGGAACTGCCCCTGCCGCGCGATGGAGAGCGGCACCGGCTTTTCGGAGAGCGTGGCCACGCTCGTGAGCGGCACGGCCTCGCCGCCAGTGCCGCGCACATGGATGTCCCCGAGGGAGCCGGGCCCTATGCGGAAGCGCGGCGCCACCTCCAGCACCACCTTGTACTGGTTGGTCTGGGTGAAGATGGTGGAGACGAGCCGCTGGCCCAGCGCGTCATAGAGCGCGTTGTCGATGTCGGTCATGCTGATGCCGAGGCGCGCGGCCGCGTCGCGGTTGATGTCGAGCCAGGCCATGCGCCCCGGGGCCCGCAAGTCGCTCGTCACGTGCGAGAGCTCGGGGAGCTCCGCCAGCGCGGCGGTCATGCGCGGTATCCATTCGTCAAGCTGGGCGCGGTCAAGCGCTTCCACGCTGAACTGGTATTGGGTGCGCGAGATGCGGTCCTCAATGGTCAGGTCCTGCACGGGCTGGAGATAGAGCGAGAGCCCGGGCACGTGCTCCGCCTCGGCCATGAGCCGGCGCGCGATGGCCGGCGCGCGGGCGTCGCGGTCGGCCAGGGGCGTGAGCGCGATGGTGAGCCGCGAGGTGGCGAGGCTCTGGTTGATGCCGTCCACGCCCACGAAAAAGACCACGCTGGCGACAGCCGGGTCGCGCAGAAGCAGGTCCGCAAGCTCCCGCTGGCGCCCGGCCATGGCCTCGAAGGAAGTGTCCTGCGGCGCCTCGGCGATGCCCTGGATGACGCCCGTATCCTGCACCGGGAAGAAGCCCTTGGGCACGAGCACATAGAGAGCCACGGTGAGCGCCATGGTGGCAAGCGCCACGGCGAGCGTTACGCGTTGGTGGCGGAGCACCACATCGAGCTTCTCCTCATACCACGCGAGCAGGCGGGCGAAAAAACGCCCCGGCTCCTCGCGCCTGGGCGCCCCGTGCCGCTCGGGCCGGAGCATCACCGCGCAGAGCATGGGCGTGAGCGTGAGCGAGATGACCGCCGAGATGAGGATGGTCACGGCCAGCGTGACCGCGAATTCCCGAAAGAGCCTGCCCGCCACGTCGCCCATGAAGAGCAGCGGGATGAGCACCGCCACGAGGGAGATGGTCAGGGAGATGATGGTGAAGCCGATCTGGCCCGCGCCGGTGAGCGCGGCCTCGAGGGGCCGTTCGCCGCTTTCGAGGTAGCGGGTGATGTTCTCGATGACCACGATGGCATCGTCCACCACAAAGCCGGTGGCGATGACGAGCGCCATGAGCGTGAGGTTGTTCAGCGAGTAACCGGCGAGATACATGACGCCGAGCGCGCCCACCAGGGAGAGCGGCACGGCCAGCGCCGGGATGAAGGTGGCCTCGGCATTGCGCAAAAACAGCCAGATGACGCCGATGACGAGCGCAATGGAGAGCAAAAGCTCGAGCTGCACGTCATGCACGGTGGCGCGGATGGTGACGGTGCGGTCCGTGACCACGCGCACCTGCACATTTCCCGGGAGTGTCTCCTGCAGGCGCGGCAGAAGCCGCGTCACGCTGTCGGCCACGCTGATGACATTGGCGCCGGGCTGGCGCTGCACGGAAAGCACGATGGCCGGCCGGAACTCGTCCGCGCCCCCGGCACCGCGCACGGCCACATAGGCGGCGAGGCGCGCGTTCTCCGCGCCGTCCACCACCTCGGCCACGTCCTGGAGCCTGAGCGGCGCCCCGTCCTTGTAGCCGATGATGGCCTGCGCGTATTCGGCCGCCGAGGCGAGCTGGTCGTTGGCGTCGATGGTGCTCGCGCGCTCGGGCCCGTCAAAGCTGCCCTTGGCGCCGTTGACATTGGCGGAGGAGATGGCCGAGCGCACATCGGCGAGGGTGAGCCCGGCGGAAGCGAGCGCCTTGGGATTGGCCTGGATGCGCACGGCCGGCCGCTGGCCGCCGGACAGCGTCACGAGGCCCACGCCGGGCAATTGCGAGATCTTCTGGGCGAGGCGCGTGTCCACGAGGTCTTCCAGCCGCGTGAGCGGTACGGCGTCGCTGGTGGCGGCAAGGGTGATGATGGGCGGGTCCGCCGGGTTGACCTTGTTGTATATGGGCGGATTGGGCAGGTCACGCGGCAGCAGGTTGTCCGCCGCGTTGATGGCCGCCTGCACCTCCTGCTCGGCCACGTCCAGCGGCACGGAGAGGTCGAACTGGAGCGTGATGACCGAGGCTCCGGCCGAGGAGAGCGAGCTCATCTGCGTGAGGCCGGGCATGACGCCGAACTGCCGCTCCAGCGGGGCCGTGACCACCGAGGCCATGACATCCGGCGAGGCGCCGGGATAGAGGGTCTGCACCTGGATGGTCGGGTAGTCGATCTGCGGCAGCGCCGCCACGGGCAGGGAACGGTAGGCGAGCAGCCCGGAAAGCAAAAGCGCCACCATGAGGAGTGAGGTGGCGATGGGCCGGAGGATGAAGAGGCGCGAGATGTTCATGGCGCGTCCGCGCCGGCGGTCGCCTCGCCCGCTTCGGCCGGCTCCGGGGCAGCTCCGGGCCCGGCGGGATCCTCGGCCCGCGGGGTCTCCACGGTGGCGGCCACGCGGACGCGGATGCCGTCGCGCAGGCGGTCCACGCCGTCCACCACCACCATGTCGCCGGGCGCCACGCCGCTGTCGATGACGGCTATCCTCCCGGCCTCGATGCCGGGCCTGACCTCGCGCAGGATGGCCACATCGGTCCCGACGCCGTCGCGCTCCTCCTTTTTCACGAGATACACATAGGAGCCGCGCGAACCAAGCTGCACGGCAGCCGCCGGGATGGTGACGGCATCGTGCAAGGTCTGCACGAGCAGGCGCGCGTTGACGAACTGGTTGGGATAGAGGCTTGCATCCGCATTGGCGAAGCGCGCCTTGAGGCGCACGGTGCCGGTGGCCGCGTCGATCTGGTTGTCGAGCGAGATGAGCTCGCCCACGCCGAGGAGCTTTTTCTGCTCCCTGTCCCAAGCCTGCACAAGAAGCGGCGGAAGCGCGGGGTCGGCCTCGCGCCGCCTGAGGGCCTGGGTGATGAGGCCCACCTGGCTTTCCGGCAGGGTGAAGAGCACATCGCAGGGGCTCACCTCGGTGATGCGCACGATGCCCGAGGCGTCCGAGCTCTTGACCTGGTTGCCCTCGTCCACGGCGCGCAGCCCGAGGCGCCCGCCCACAGGCGCCGTGATGCGGCTGTATTCCAGTTGCAGCCGCGCCGAGTCCACCGCGGCCTGGTCGGCCTCCACGGTGCCTTCGTACTGGCGCACGAGGGCGCGCTGCGTCTCGTACTGCTGGCCCGCGATATAGTCGCCCTTGGTCAGCTTCGCATAGCGCGCAAGGTCGCGCCGGGCGTTCTCAAGCTGCGCGCGGTCACGGGCGAGGTGGCCTTCGGCCTCGGTGAGCGCCGCCTGAAAGGGGCGCGGGTCGATCTCGGCCAAAAGGTCGCCCGCGGCAACGCGCTGCCCCTCCTGAAAATGCAGCCTCAGGAGCTGGCCGTCCACCCGGCTCTTGACGAGCACATCGCTCGAGGGGAGCACGGTGCCGAGGCCGTTCAAGAAGTGCGGCACATCCTGCGCCACGGCGATGGCCACGCGCACCGGCGGCGCATCAGCGCCCATGCCTGGCCGCTCCGGCCCGCTACCGCCGCAGCGCCAGAGCAGGAACGCCGCCGCCAGCACGAGTGCCGCGCCCATGGCCCACCAAAAGCGCCTCGGGCGCTTTCCGCGCGGTTTCAGGCGCTCGGCAGGGTGGCTCACGGGCGGCTCCTGGAAAAAGGGGGGCATGCAAAAATAGCTGCCCGCCAAGGTCGGCGTGCGGCCAAAAAGCGGGGCAAAGACGAAAAAGGCGGGGCGCCGAAGCAACCCCGCCCTTGCCGTGATGGGCGATTACTTCACGATTTCAAGCGACTTGGCCTCGATCTTCACGTCCTTGCCGAGGTCCTTGTCCACCTTGCCCACGATGCGCACGGTGTTCTCGGGGGTCACGCTCTGGCCGGCGAAGACCTTGCGGTCGATCTCCATGCGCACTTCGCCCGTGGCGTCCTTGAAGATGAACTTGTCTTTCTTGCCCGCCACCTGCGAGACGATGTTGCCGGTGAGCACCACCGGGGCGTCATCGCCGAGGGTCAGGGCCTTGGCCACGGTGTCGGCCTGGGCGCCGCTCACCGGGCCGGAGAAGCCGCCCGCGGCCTTGTCCATGGTGGCGGACTGGGCGGGCAGGGCAAAGGCAAGGGGCGCCGCCAGCGCGGCGAGGATGGCGAGGGTACGCAGGTATTTCATGGATGACCTCCTGTGGATGCAGGTTAAGGGCTGAAGCGCCTGCTGGCGCTTCTCGTGCCTTTTTCTACCTTGTTTCGCCCCATGAGTAAAGCGCCGGCGCCGGGAAGTCCCGGTTCCGGCGCTCGAGGGGAAAGGTATCGCCGAAGCTGCCTCAGCCCCGCGCATAGGCGCCGGGGAGCCGCATGCCGCGGGGCATGCCGGGCGCGCCGGCCGGGCCGTGCATGCCGGCAGCCGGGGCGGGCTGCTGCGGGGCCGCGAACTGCTGCACATGGGCGCGGGGGGCCTGCACAGCCTGGGCAGCGGCCTGAGGAGCCGCTTGCGGGGGCACCGGCGCGGCAGCGGGCTGCGCCGGGGCTGCCGCGGCGGCAGGATTTGCCGCAGCCGCGGGGGCGGCCGGAGCCGCCGGTGCGCCGGCGGGCGCAGCCGGAGCTGCGGGCGCTGCGGGAGCCTGGGGGCGCATGGCGTTGCGGCCATAGACGGCCTGGGCGTGCGTGCGCGGCACGGCGGCCGTGGTGCCCTGCATGAGGGGCTGGGCCTTCTTGCTCACCGAGCCCACGGGCTGCATGCGCCCGGCGATCTCGGCCGCGGCCTTGCGGGCCTCGGGCGTCTCGATGATCTGGGCATAGGCGCCGCGCAGGCCCGACAATATCTGCACCACGCTGTCCAGCGACTCGATGTTCATCTTGAGGTTGGCCTGGAGCAGCCTTGCCGTGCAGAGGATGTACAGGTTGTTGAGGTTGGTGGCGAGGCTGCCGCCCTTCTCCATGTTCAACGAGGAGGATAGCTCGTTGACGATGTCGATGACCTTGGAGATGAGGATGCCCTTGCCCGCGAAATCCTTGGCGAGCATCTTGTCCCGCGCCTGCTGGAGATAGCGCAGCGCGCCGTCATAGAGCATGAGGAGCAGCTGCCCCTGATCTGTGGTGCTGACCTTGGTTTGAAAATAGGCATTTGCCGCTTTGTTCATGTGCCGTTCCTCTTCTCGTTTCCCGTTGTGGTGTCCGCGCCGGCCCGCCAGCCGGAGCGGCCCTCATCTATCCGACTGCCCTAGCTGTTGCCGCTCAGTTGCTTGAGCTGCGCTTCCAGGGATGTCTGCTTTTCGTCATACTGCTTGAGCAGTGTCTCCAGGTTGGCGAAAATGGCCTTCTGGCGCGCCTCCCAGGTCTCCAGGCGGCGCTGTTCGCGCTCGATCTTGACGTCGATGTTCTTCATGACGTTCATGTAATTGTCGCGCAGGGACATGAGGGCGCCGTTCTGGGCCTTGAGCGCCATGGCGTCCTCGATCTGCTTCTGCGTGGAATTGGCCGAGATGTTCACATCGTTGAAGACCAGCTCGCTCTTGAGAAAGCTCTGGGTGGTCTGCACGAGGCCCTGCTTGATGCGCACATACATGGGCTCGGCGCCGGCCGGGGGATGCTCGCCCGGGGTGAGGTCGTCGATGAGCAGCGAAAGGCCGCGCGCATCGCCCGAGGCCACGCTGTAATAATAGCCGGGCTGGCTCTCGTCGCGCTTGGCCTCCACGCCGCCCACCATCACCTTGGTGATGTTGCCGTCCTCGTCCACCGTGTACGAGACTTCGTAGTTGCCGCCCTTGGTGATGCCCTCGACATGGCTGCCGTAGCGGAAATCCGTGCTCGTGGAGGAACCTGTGCCGCTCGCGCAGAAGAAATCCACCACGGCTTCCAGGTTGTTGGTGATCATGTTGCTGTAGTTTTCCTTGTCGATGGACTGCAGCTCCGCAAGAGTGGAATTGGGAGCGATGACAAGGAGGCCGTAGGTGTCGCTGTTCTCGTCCGTATCGGTCTTGATGCCGAGGTTGGCGAGGCTCGCGAGCACGTCGCCCGAAAGCATGTCCGTGGCTGACTGGCGGCTCTTGAAGCCTGGCGGCGAGGAGGAGAGCACGCTCGAGAAGCGCGACTTGAAAAGCTGCACGCCGTAGTTGCCCATCAGGATGCCGCCCTTCTGGTTGGTGAGGCCGGAGGGGCTATAGTTGTCCGTCCCGATGTCGTTGGGGTCGTTGGACGTGACCTCCTTGGTCTCGTCATACTTCATGAGGTCATTGACCGTGAGCAGGACGGAGTTGACGGCATCCAGGAAGTTCTGGATGGACTGCTCCACCGAGGTGATGTCCGTGCTCACGGCAAGGCGCGCCTCGCCGGTATCCTGGATGGTGAAGACCACGCCCTCGATGACATCGGTGATCTTGTTGCTCGCCGATTCCATCTCGATGGGCCAGTTGTCCACCTGGTAGCGGGCATTGGCCGCGCGCTGGATATTCCAGTTGGAGCTCGTCGCCACCTGGCCGGTGACGCCCGGGCCCGAGGCGGCCTGCACATTGTCGAAGCTCAGGTAGACCGGGCCGTCGATGGCGTCGAGGGAGAGCGGGTTGCCGCTGGCGTCCAGATATTCGTTGCCGCTGGCATCCGTGAACTTCACGCCGAAGTCCGCCGGGGCGGAAGCCGGGTCGCCCGCTTCGTCCGTCCAGGCCCAGCCGGCATGGGTGGGGTCCTTGAGGGCCGAAAGCACATCCTTCATGGACGTGCCGGAGGCGAGGGTCAGGGTGCCCTTGGCGCCGCTGTTGGTGGTGATGGAATAGACGAGATCCGGCGTCTTCTCGAGCTGGAAGCCGCCCTCCGCCGGCTGGAAAAAGAGGTCGCCCGAGGAGGTGGCCCCGGGGGCGCCGTTGGTGGCCGTGATGGTGGTGGTGGCCGAAAGGCTGGCCGTATAGCCCGAGGGCGTGAGCGCGCCCGTGGTGAGGGTGAAGCCGCGGATGCCGTCCATGGCGAGCGTGCCCGCGTCCTCGTCGAAGGCCATGCTGATGCCCTTCTCCGCCCAGGTGACGGCATTGCCGTCGGCATCCACGAGGCCGTCGCCGTTCTTGATGGCGTCGCGGAACTCCTCGTTGGTCATGTCGCTCTTGAGGCCCTTCAGGTAGAGCACTTCGCCGGAGCTGGTGGTCAGGGTGTAGACGAGGTCTTCGGTATCCTTTCCCGCCTCCTTGCCGTCGAGACGGTCAGAGAGCTTGCCGCTCTTGAAGGTCAGGGTGGTGGTGGCGGAAACGCTGCCGCCGAGGGTGTCCTTGACGCCCTTGGCTTCGGTGGTCTTGGTCTTGAGGGCGGATTCGTTGAGCGGGTCGCCGTTCTGCGCCGCGAAGGTCACGCCCGTGACGCCGGAAAGATTGGTGCCCCAGCTGCTGCCATAGAGGCCGATATCGAGGCTCGAGCCCTCCTGCGTCGCCTGCGCCATCTGCACGAGCAGGTCGCGCTTGGTGGCGCCGGCCTTGATCTCGAAGGTGCGGGTGGTGCCGTCCTCCATCTCCATGGTGAAGGAGATAAGGTCGTCGTCGCCGAGGCCCTCGGCGAGGCCGCCCGTGGCATTGAGCTTGACGTACTCGCCCTTGTTGTTCTTGAGCTCGCCAGAAAGCGTCACCTGGGTGGAGGCGGGCACATAGGCGTCGTCCTTGTTGGTGCGCCGGCTGATGGACTGCACGCCCGACACGGTGAGGGTGCCGTTTTCATCGACTGACGCCTTGATGACGCCCTTGCCGGCGGCATTCTCCAGGGCCACGCACAGGTCTTCGGGCGACTTGTCGCCGCTCACGGTGACGGTCTTCTTCGTGCCGTTGGCGAGCACGAGGTCGAAGACATACTTGGTGGGCGCGGTCATGGACTGGTCAAGGTCGAGGGCCGCGTTGGTCTGCCAGGTGGAGGTGGAGCCCGAGGCGTCCATGCCCACGAGCTTGCTGTCATGGATGATGAGGTCGTTGGCGGCGCCGGTGTCCTTGCCGGCCACCTGGAAGACATAGCCCGAGCCCGTCTGGATGAGGCTCACCTTGATGCCCGGATTTTCCGAGGAATTGTTCACCATGCTGACAAAGGAATCCAGCGTGGTGTTGGGGGGCACCTTGAAGTCGTGGCGCTTGCCGGCGTAGGTGTAGCTGAAATACTGGTTCTCGCCGGTGGTGTTGATGATGTCCGTCTTGGACTCGAAGATATGGCCGGTATTGGCCCAGATGGCGTTGCTCGCCACCTGGTTCACCTTGACGGTGTGCTGCACGTCCTGGGCCGAGGCATTGGCCACGGCGGTGAGGATATTGTCATTGCTCGAATTGACGAGCTTGGAGACAAAGTTGTTCCTGTCGCTCAACTGCGAGAGCATGCTGCTGGCGGCCTGGATCTGCTCGATGATCTGGGTGAAGCCGTCATAGCGCAGTTTCCAGTCGCTCTTCCAGGCTTCCAGGCGGTTCAGCTGGGTCTTCTCGATCTGCTTGAGCTGCGTCAATACCTTGTCAAAATCGGTATCGTTGCCGCCGAGACCGGAAATGGAGTTGGAACCGGAAATACTGATGCCCATGGTCGCCTCTTGCCGTGAAATATTCTGCCCCGCCCCGGGGCCGGTACACGGAAAACTTTGCTTGCCTGTTCTTGCGCCCAATGCTTTGCAAGATGTGTGCAAACATGTTCGCCGCATCCGGGCCGGGCCGGGGGGCGCGCCGGCCCCCCCCGCAACCGCGGGACAAGCATGGGCGCCTCTTTCAGGGCAATCGGCGTTTGCGAGAAAAAGTTTAGAGCCTTTCAAACATTTGGCGCCGGCGACGGAATGCCGGCACCGGGAGAGGCCGGGGCCCTGGGTCCTCAGGCACCCATGAAGGCCGCCCAGCGCGCCAACAGGGCCGCGGCCGCCCTACCCCGGTGGCTCCGGGCAGTTTTTTCCTCCCGGCTGAGCTCCGCCGCCGTGCGGCCCGCTTCCGCGTCATGGAACACGGGGTCATAGCCGAAGCCGTTGCTCCCGCGCGGGCTTGCAAGGAGGGTGCCGGGCCACTCCCCGCGCACGGTGAGCTCGCGGCCGTCCGGCCGCACCGCGGCCATGGCCGTCACGAAGCGGCAGCCGCGTTCGCCCTCGGGCACGTCGGCCATGGCGGCGAGCAGCTTGCGGATATTGCGCCGGTCGCGGTTTTCGCCGGGCAGCATTTCCCAATCATCCGAATAGCGGGCCGAATACACGCCGGGCGCGCCGCCAAGCGCCTCCACCATGAGGCCCGAATCGTCGGCGATGGCTGTCAGGCCCGTGGCCTTGGCCACGGCGCGGGCCTTGATGAGCGCGTTTTCCTCAAATGTCGCGCCGTTTTCCTCGATCTCGCCGATCTCGGGGAAGGCATCGAGACCCACGAGCTCCACGCCGAAGGCCGCGAGCGGGCCTGAGAGCTCGGCGATCTTGCCGGCATTGCGCGTGGCGAGCACCACGCGCGGGCGGGCGCCCGCGGCTTCGGCCTTATTTTGTGCGTCCATCTTCCTTTTCTCCTTGTTGTGCTGTTGCGTCCCTGTGCGGCCAGGTGGCCGCGAGGATGCCGCCGATGACGAGCGAGCCGCCCGCGAGCTGCGCCCCGGTCACGCGCTCGCCCAATATGAGGAAGGAGCCCACGGCCGCGAAGACCGGAAGGCTGTAATACACGATGCCGGCCTTCACCGGGCCTATCCTGTCCACGGCCAGCGTCCAGAGCCAGAACGACACGAAGGAGCAGCCCACGCCGGTATAGATGATGCTGATGATGACCGCCGGCTCAGGTTTTGGCAACGGCAAAAGGCAGGCCTCGGCCACGGTGAAGGGCAGCGAGAACAGGAGGCCGAGGGCGAAGGTCGCCACATTGAAGCCCAGGGCCGAGAGCTCCCGCGGGCGCCGGCGCATGAAGAGCGAATACAGGCCGAAGCAGAAGGCGCCGCCAAGCGCCCAGGCATCGCCGCTCGCGAAGGTGAGCCCTGTGAGCGTGGCGAGGTCGCCCCGGCTCACCAGAAGGCACACCCCGGCAAGCACGAGCAGCACGCCGGCAAGGCGCCGCGCCGTGATGGGCTCGCCATAGAGCACACGCGAAAACACGAGGATGACGATGGGCGCCGTTGGCACGAGCAGCGCCATGTTGAGGCTCGCCGTGGTCTGCCCGGCCTTGTAGATGAGCGTGTTCATGAGCGTCACGCCGAGAATCGCCATGAACGAGAGGTAGCGCCACTCCCGGCGGATGGCGGGCCAGTCCCTGCCAAGGCCCTTCCATGCGAAGGGCAGGATGACCAAAAGCGCCACGAGCCAGCGCCAGAAATTGCACTGCCACGGCGGGATGAGGGCGGCCACGGCGCGCGCGGCCACGAAGTTGCCCGACCAGATGATGGTGGCGAGCAACGCGCTGCCATAGCCGAGAAAGCCCTGCTGCATATAACTTCCTGTTTTATCAACGCAATAATCGGCAGCTTGGCCCGAGGCCGCCTTTCTGTCAATGTTGAAACCGCCTCTTGCAAAAATTTTCCAAAGCAGCTATACTTCAGGAAAAGGCCCACGCAACCTGAACTGCCTGATCAAGGGGGGACTCATGGATGGTGCCAGGAACGGGCCGGGCAAAAAGCCTGCGTCCCATGTGTGGAGATTTTTGTTCAGCGGCCTTGTCATCGGCGTTGTGCTCTCCGCGGTGTTCGCCTGGGCGCTGAACGCAACCGACCAGCGGCAGTTCTGCGCCACCTGCCATATCATGCACGAGGCGGCGGTGACGCAGAAAATGGGCATGCACGCGAAACTTTCCTGTAACGAGTGCCACGCGCCGCATGCCCTGCTCGCCAAGATACCCTTCAAGGCCCAGGCCGGTGCTGAAGACATCATCGGCAATTTCCAGGGCAAGAGCATTCCCATCCCGGCCTCCAAAAGGCACCGCGACGTGGTCAACCAGAACTGCATCAACTGCCACGCGCCGGTCAATGCCACGGTGGCCAGCATGGCCGTCAAGCCCTATTGCACGGATTGCCACAGAAGCGTCGCGCACAGGCGTCTCACTCCCATAAGCGAAAGGACGGTGGGCTATGATTAGGAAAGGCTTTTCTCTCAGCTGCATCGCCCTCGCGGCGCTGCTCGTGTGCGGCTGCAACGATGTCAATACCGAATTGAAGGCGCCCACCTACAAGACGGGCATCAACCCGGACAACATCTCCATGGACGCCTTCAAGCAGCAGTTCCCCAACCAGTACGAAACCTACATGTGGAATAACCGTGACAAGGAGATGACGGTCTACAAGGGCTCCATCCCCTATCACAAGAACGACAACGTCAACCCCCTGCCCGTGGGCTACAAGTACGCCCAGCCCTACTTGAAGAACCTGTGGCTCGGCTACCCCTTCATGTATGAATACAACGAGACCAGGGGCCACACCCGCGCCATCGAGGATTTCGTCAACATCGACCGCATCAACCGCTATGCGGAAAAGGGCGGCCTGCCGGCGACCTGCTGGAACTGCAAGACGCCCAAGATGATGAACTGGATCAAGGAATACGGCGACGAATTCTGGGCCAAGGACGTGAACAGCTTCCGCGCGCCCGACAAGATCAACGAGATCCAGAACTCCATCTCCTGCGCCACCTGTCATGACCCGGCCACCATGGAGCTCAGGCTCTATTCCGTGCCCCTGCAGGACTGGCTCAAGCGCTCGGGCCGCGAGTGGAGCAAGATCTCGCGCAACGAGAAGCGCAGCCTCGTGTGCGCCCAGTGCCATGTGGAATACTACTTCACGGCCAAGGGCAACGGCCCCACGGCCAAGCCGGTCTTCCCGTGGGACAACGGCCTCGACCCCGAGGACATGTACCAGTATTACAAGTCGCACGGCCCCAAGAACGCCGAGGGCAAGGAAACCCAGTTCGTGGACTTCGTGCACGCCGCCTCCAAGACGCCGTGCATCAAGATGCAGCACCCGGACTACGAGATGTGGAGCAACGGCCCCCACGGCTCGGCAGGCGTCACCTGCGCCGACTGCCACATGCCCTACATGCGCCAGGGCGGGGCGAAGTTCTCGAGCCACTGGATGACCTCGCCCCTGAAGGACCCGGAACTGCGCGCCTGCCGCCAGTGCCACTACGACAAGACGCCCGAATACCTCAAGGGCCGGGTGCTCTATGTCCAGTCCAAGACGTATAACCAGCTGCTCAAGGCCGAGGAGGCTTCGGTGCGCGCGCACGAGGCCATCCGCCAGGCCATGCTCTGGGACGGCCCCAAGTCGCCCGACTATGACAAGCTCATGGCCGAGGCGCGCGAGATCAACCGCAAGGGCCAGATGTTCTGGGATTATGTCTCCGCCGAGAACGGCGTGGGCTTCCACAATCCCTCCAAGTCGCTGGACACGCTCATGACCTCCATGGAGTGCAGCCAGAAGGCCGTGGAGCTCGCCGAGCAGGCCACCAACTGGGGCATCGCGCCCATCATGGCGCAGGACATCAAGAAGCTGGTGCCGCCCATGCTCAAGATGAGCCGCAAGCTCCAGCAGGACCACGAATTCCTGCAGCAGAACCCGTGGACCAAGATCCTGCCCACCTTCCCCGAGGCGCCGCAGGTCTGGTTCGGGCAGGACTACCGCCCGGTGACGCAGCAGGAGGCCGCCGCCAAGTAGTGACGGCGCGCAAACGGTGAACATAGCGAAGGAGCCCGCAAGTTCTGCGGGCTCCTTTTTTCAGCTGAAATGCCGGAAAAACGCCGCTAGATCTCGATACCGAGCCACGCCCGCACGAGCCAGCTCAGGAGGAAGATGGCCAACGCCACGCCGAAGCTGATGCCGGCCATCTGGAGAAAGCCCCTCCAGAAGCTCGTGCCGCGCAGGAGCGCATCCACCCAGGTGAAGACCAGGATGATGAGGCAGGCGATGACCATGCAGATGGCCAGGGCCGTGAGCGCGTTGGGCACGAGCATGAAGGGGAGGAGAAGCAAAAGGACGGTGACGAGATAGGCGAGGCCGGTATACATGGCCGCGAGGCGCGGCTGGCCGCCGTCGGCCGCCGCCTTTTGCGAGAAAAACTCCGAGGCCGCCATGGAGAGCGTGGCCGCGATGCCCGTGGTGAAGCCGGCCAGCATGATGAGCCGGTTGTTCTGGAGCACCATGGTGAAGCCGGCGAGCGCGCCGGTCATTTCCACCAGCGCGTCGTTGAGGCCCAATACCACGGCGCTCATGAAGGTGTCGGCATCGCTGTCGCCGAGAAAGGCCCCGAGTTTTTCGGCGTCGGCGTCCACGGCCTCCACGGCGCCGGGCATGAGGGGATAGTGCCGCTCGAGGCGGCTGTAGCGGCGCGACTGGCGCTGGAGGCGCCGCTCCATGATGCGCAGGGCGAGCCCCCAGAAGAGGACGCGCAAGAGGCACAGCGCCAGCCGCACCGAAAGGCGCTTCGGGGGGAGCGGCCCCTCCATGTGCTGCTGGATGACGGTGAGGCGCTGGTCACAATGAAAGGCGAGCCTGTCCAGCAGCACATGCGGGCCCTTGGCGGATGCCCGGCGCGCAAGCATGCGGAAGAGCCGGCCATTGGCGCGGTCAACGGCATAGAGGCGCCGGAGCATGCGCTCGCGCGCAGGGTGCCGCGCCTGGGCTTCGTCGTTGCTCACCATTCGTCGGCCTCCGGCTCGGGCGGCAGCACCGCTGCCAGGGTTGTGCGGATGCGCCGCCCACGGGCCGGGGCCACGGCTTCGGGCTCTTCCCGCTTCCCTGGCGACGGCTTGGGCAGGCCGTTATACAAGGCCCAGAAGCCGGGATACAGCGCCGTCAGCACCCCGGGATTCCCGAGCCGGAATCCGTGGCAGCGCTCGGGCCGCGCACAGGCGGCGAGCGCGAGGGCCAGGGCCCAGGCCGGGGCCGGGGCGTTCCAGACGGGCGCGGAAAACTCTTTGCCGGCGTCACGCTGAAGCTCCGGGCTCCGCCGCAGGGCGCCGTCAACGAGCTCCAGCCCCGCGGCGGCAAAAAAGTCCGCGGCAAGGGCCGGCGGGCAGCGCAGGGCCGCGAGCGCGGCCTCGGGCGTATCCGCCTCGGCGCCGGAGAGGGCCGCGCAGGCAGCGAGGGCCAGCGGCAGGGGCGTGAGTCCTTCAGGAAGGGCCGTCAGCGCCGCCAGCGGCAGCGTTGAAAGCCGCGCGGGGGCGCGGGGCGCCTCCAGTTTTACGCCAAGGGCGCCCTCCCGGGCCGCCAGCGGCAGCCCCAGGGCCTCCAGAACCTCCTTGGCGGCAGCCGCTTCGGGCCCCTTGGGCCACGCCCCCGCAAGGCGCACCTCCCCGCCCAGGGGCATGGCGAGGGCCAGGAGGCAGGCCGCGAGCCCGGCATCCATGGGGAGCGCGGGCGCCTGCGGCAGCCTGGGCATGCCGGGCTGCACGGTGACGGCGCTGTCCTGTTCGGTCACGGCGATGCCGGCGCTCCTGAGCAGCGGCAGGGCGAAGGCGAGCACTTCGTCGCGCCCGGGATGGCCGGAAAGCCCGAGCGTGAACTCGCGCTCAAAGAAGGGCGCGGCCAGGAGCAGCGCCGCGCCGAGGGCGGCCGGCACATCCGGCGGCAGGTCGGCCCGGCCGGGCACGATGCCGGAGCACTCCAGCCGCGCGGGCAACCCGGAACTGCGGGGGATGACATGGGTGAAGCGGGCGCCGAGCTGCGGCAAAAAGCGCCGCGTGGAGGAGAGATCAACGAGCTTGAGCTCCGTCTCGCCGAGGAATTTCACCCGGGAGGGGCGCCCCACATAGAAGGCGAGCAGGAGAAAGAGGTTCCAGAGGCTGTCGCCCACATAAACGACCTTGTCGGGGCGGCCCATGGGCTCCGCCGGCCGGGCCACGACCGCGTCCTGCTCGCGCGTGACCGATGCCCCGAGCTGGTTCAGGGCCTTGATGAGGTCCACGAGAGGGTCGTTCATCAGGCAGGGCGTGAGCTGCAAGGGCCGCCCCGAGGCCGCGGCGAGAAAGAGCCACGCCCGCGTCTCGCGGCAGGAAAGCGGCGCGGTGAGGGCGATCTCCACCGGCTTGTGCGGGGGCGCCAGGTTGAACGCTTCCCGTCGCTCGCCCCCGTGGGCCGGCGTTTCCGACCCTCCGCCCTCGCTTTCAGGGGCCACGGGGCGCGGCAGAAAGGCCGCATCCTGCATCAGGGCGAAAAAGCGGCCGGAAAGGTCGGCATCGCGGCTCACGCGGGCGACGGCCTTCTGCCACGCCTCGCGCAGAAATTTCTCCTCGGCCGGGTCCAGCCGGGGCTTGCCGCCGCGCATGCGCTCCAGCAGGTTGTGGCGCTTGAGCAGCAGGCGCAGGATGTCGCGGTCGATGTCAACCACGGCGTCTTTCAGCGAAGGCGCGCCCGGGGCCCTTTTTTCAGTGCGGCGCTCCCGGCCCTGGCCCGTATCCCGGGGGGCCTTGCCGCCCGCGCCCGGGCCCGCGTGCCGGCGCCGTTCAGCCGGCGCGCCTGATTGGCGGGGCCGGCCCCGCTCTCCCGAAAAGTCGCTCATACTGTCTCCGCGCTGCGAAATAACTGAGAATAAAGGAGCAAGCTAGCCGGAAACGCCCGGCCTTGCAAGCCGCCCTTGTCGGCCCTCCCCGGCCGCGCAGGGTGCCGCGCGGAGAAAAGCCCGGCCTTTTGTGAAGACCGGGCTCATCTCAGGTGAACACATCCGCCGAAAGGCGGCGCGGGGCGGCCCCCGCTTTAGGGCTATTCCTTGCCTTCCTCTTCCTCGGCGCGCTCCAGCAAGAGGCCCATGAAGGCCACGGCCGCGAAGGCGCAGTAGACGAGGGCCACCGTGAGGTCAAGCAGCGCCGACCGGCTGGTGGAGACGATCAGGGCAACGACGGGCAGGAGAACGATGGCAGCGGAAGCAAGACGGATGCCGCGCTCGTTTCTTGCAAAACTCAACATTTCAGCATGACTCCTCTGTGGCGGCACAGGGCCGCCGCTTCTCGCACAGGGGAATTCCCGGCGACTTCCCGGCGCGACCCGCGCCGGAGAAGACGGGGTACTTAAGGCCGGCGCGCACGCTTGTCAAGCTCGCTGCGCCTCCCTGCCGGCGGCTCCGCCCGGGGCGCCAGTGTTCCGCATCCGCGGCCCTCGGGAAAATACTTGAATTTTCTTCAGGAAGGGACTATGTTCGCCGTTCACGCGGTAAGCGCCTGACGGTAATGCGTTCCCCGCCGGGAGTGCCTCCCATGTGGGACAGTTTTCAGCGCATATATGGAGGAACACATGAGCAAGGAATGTGATTTCTGCGGCAAAAAGCCCCAGGTGGGCAACCTGGTGAGCCACTCCAACATCAAGACCAAGCGCCGCTTCAACCCCAACCTGCAGCGCGTGCGCCACCAGTTCCCCGACGGCAGCGTGCGGACGCTCACGGTCTGCACCCGCTGCCTGCGCTCCGGCCTTGTGTCCAAGCCCGCTGTCCGCAAGGCGGACTAGGCCCGGGCCCTCCGAATGATCCCGGGAGCCCCGGCAGTGGATGCCGGGGCTCTTTTCCTCTTTTCTCCATGCCGCATGCCCACCCCCGCGCGGACGCGCCAAGTCTGCCCCGCGTCCACGGCTGCCACTGGCGCGTCAGGCCGGCCTTCATCCCCGCCTTTTGGCGCAATATCACGGGCGCCCACGGCTTCACGAGCTATCGCCAGCGGCGCGACTGGCGCCTCGTGCTCAGCGCCTGCGCGATCCCGTACCGGCTTTCCCAGTTCGGCGGCAGGGAATATCTCTATGTGCCGCCGCTTCTGGAAAGCGCGGCCCTGCGGGAACTTACGGATTTTGACGCCGAGCGCCGCCGGCCCCCGGCACCGCCGCCCCCCGTCCACCGGGGCTGGAAGCTCGCCGGCTGCTTTCTGTTGCCGCTGCTCGTCTGGCACGGCATGCGCGTGGGCTGGTGGCCGGCGCCGGAAGCGTTCCCGCCGCCGCGGCTGTGGCTCACGGCCGGCGCGCTGGACACCCTGCAGGTGCGGCTGCACGGCGAATGGTACCGCACGGTCACGGCCCTCACCCTGCATGCGGATGCCGCCCACCTCTGCGGCAATCTCGCCTTCGGGGCGCTGTTCCTGGCGCTGCTCGCGCGCGGCGCCGGCCTCGGGCGCGCCCTGTGGCTCACTGTTGCGGGCGGCATCGCCGGCAATTGCCTGGCCGTTATCTTAAGGCGCCAGCCGGTGGAAAGCATCGGCTTTTCCACCGCGCTTTTCGCCTGCATCGGCGCGCTCTCGGGGCTCATGGCCCTGCGCCAGGCCGGGCGGCGCGAGATGCTGCTGCCCGTGGCCGCCGGCGCGGCGCTGCTCGCCATGCTGGGCACGGAGGGCGAGCGCACCGACTATCTCGCGCATGTGGCCGGCCTCTGCGCCGGGCTCGTGCTGGGGATGGGGGAGGGCCTCTCGCAGAAACGGAAATGGCCAGCGCCGCCCCAGTGGCTGTGGGCAACGCTGGCCATCTTGCTGCCTGTGCTCGCGTGGTGGCGGGCCTTCGCCCGTCCCTGACAGGGCTTTACGCCCCGGGCGCGCGGCCGATGCAGAAATAGGCGAAGCCCCGGTCGGCCATGGCCTGCGGCGAATAGAGGTTGCGGCCGTCAAAGAGGATGGGCGCAGTCAAGAGCGACTTGATGCGCGCGAAATCCGGGTTGCGGAACTGGTTCCACTCCGTCACCACGAGCAGCGCCTGGGCGCCGTCGCAGGCGGCGTACTGGTCGTCCACGATTTCCACCAGCGGGTTGCCGGCGAAGATGCGGCGCGCGTTGTCGGCCGCCACCGGGTCAAAGGCGCGCACCTTCATGCCGGCGCCGGTGAGGGCGTTCACGATGCTGATGGCAGCGGCCTCGCGCATGTCGTCCGTATTGGCCTTGAAGGCGAGCCCCCAGAGGGCCAGCGTCTTGCCGGCCACGCCGCCCTGCGGCGCGAAATATTCCTCGATGCGGCGTGCCATGTGCGCCTTCTGGCGGGCGTTCACCGCCTCCACCGCGTTGAGGAGCATGGGGTCCACGCCGGCGTCTTCGGCGGTCTGGATGAGCGCCTTCACATCCTTGGGGAAGCAGGAGCCGCCATAGCCCACGCCCGGGTAGATGAACTGGTAGCCGATGCGCGAGTCCGAGCCGATGCCCACGCGCACGTCGCGCACGTCCGCGCCCACATGCTCGCAGATGGTGGCGATCTCGTTGATGAAGGAAATCTTGGTGGCCAGCATGCAGTTGGCGGCATACTTGGTCATCTCGGCGCTGCGCACGGCCATGACGATGATCTTGTCGCGGGTGCGCGCGAAGGGCGCATAGAGCTCGCGCATGAGTTCGGCCGCCCGGGGTGATTCCGTACCGATGACCACGCGGTCGGGCTTCATGAAGTCGGCGATGGCGTCGCCTTCCTTCAAAAATTCGGGGTTGGAGACGACCTCCACCTTGAGGTCGGCGCCGCGCGCCGCCAGCTCTTCCTCAATGATGCCGCGCACCATGTCGGCGGTGCCCACCGGCACCGTGGACTTGTCCACCACCACGAGGTCCTTCCGCATGGTCTCACCGATCTCGCGCGCCACCTGGCGCACATAGCTCAAGTCGCAGGAGCCGTCGGGCAGCGGCGGCGTGCCCACGCAGATGAAGACGCAGTCGGCGTCGGCGATGCCCTGCGCGAGGCTGGTGGTGAAGGTAAGGCGCCCGTCGGCGCGGCTGCGGCGCACCATGGGCTCGAGCCCGGGCTCATAGATATGGACGGAGCCGGAATTGAGCTTTTCCACAACTGCGGGATTCACGTCCACGCAGGTGACGGTATTGCCCATTTCCGCAAAACAGGCGGCGCTGACAAGGCCCACATAGCCCGTACCGACGATACACAACTTCATATTTTTCGCTCTCCCCGCGCTTGGCGTTCTTGCTGGCATGCGGCCCGCGCCTGGCCCCCCGGCGACTTGACGCCGCGCCCGGGATGACGCCAGAATGCGTTGCCGCAGCCGGCATTCATAGACGATTTTTCCCCGGCGGGCAAGCGAGCGGAGGTGAGGCCGGTGATCGTGGGCCTGGGCATCGACATGACGGAGCTTGAGCGCATCCGGGCGGCGCATGCGCGCTTCGGGCGCCGCTTCCTCGAAAAATTCCTCGCGCCCGGGGAGCTGGCCGCGCTCCCCAAGGCGCCCCGCCCCTCCCTGCTCGCGGGCCGTTTCGCCGCCAAGGAGGCGGCGGCGAAGGCTCTCGGCACGGGCTTTTCCGGGGGCATCGGCCCCTGCGAGATAGAAGTGGTGCCCGCCCCCACGGGCGCGCCCGGCCTCGTCTTTCACGGGCACGCCCGGCAAAGGGCCGGGCAACTGGGCGTGCGCGCGGCCCATCTCTCCATCAGCCATGAACGCTCCCACGCCGTGGCCGTGGTGGTGCTGGAGGCCTAATGGACACACGTGCGGACTTTTGCGCCCTGCTCCCTCCCCTGCCCCTCCCGGAAGAGATGCGGCAATGGGACGCGGACGCGGCGGCGCTCGGCCTTTCCCCGGCCATGCTCATGGAAAATGCCGGCCATGCGGCGCTGGATGTGCTGCTCGGCCATTGCCCGGACGTGGAGGGCGCGCCCGTGTGGCTCTTCATGGGCAGCGGCAACAATGGCGGCGACGCCGCCTGCATCGCGCGCCTGCTGGCGGACAGGGGCGCGCAGCCCCTGCTCTTCCACGCGCGGCCGCTGGAAGCCGCGGGCGGGGCAAGCGGCCTCCATCTCTCGCTCGCGCGCGCCAACGGGGTGCGCACGGCGCCCCTCGCGGAACTTGACGCCGCCATCTCGTCCGCCCTCGCCGCCGGGGGCGCGCCGCCGCGCATCCTTGTGGACGGCCTGCTCGGCACCGGCTTTTCGGGCACGCTCAGGCCTGACATGCAGGCCGCCATCGAGCGGATGAACGCCCTTTCCGCGGGGCTTCCCGGCTGTTTCGTGCTCGCCGTGGACATCCCCTCCGGGCTCGATGCCGTAAGCGGGCGCCCCTCCCCGGTGGCCGTGCGCGCCCACGCCACCGTGAGCCTCGCCGCGGCCAAGCCCGGCCTCGTGCCGCCGCATGCCGCCCCCTGGGTGGGCTGCCTCCATGTGGGCGACATCGGCATGCCGGCGCCGGTGCGCCGGCCCGTGCGCCACTACCTGCTGGACGGGCACGCCCTCGGCGCGCTCCCCGCGCCCGCGCCGGAGAGCTACAAGAACAGCTTCGGGCATGTGCTCGTCATTGGCGGCGCACCGGGCCTGTCCGGCGCCGGGCACCTGGCGGCGGCTTCGGCCCTGCGCGCGGGCGCGGGCCTCGTGAGCGCGGCCGCGCCGGGAAGCGCCCTTGCGGCCATCAGGAGCGGCTGGCCCGAGATCATGACCGTGGGCCTCGGCCCGGAGGACGCCGAACTCTGGCCCCGGGAACTGCCGGAAAACCTGCTCACCGCGCTGGGCCGGGCCACGGCGCTCGCCGTGGGGCCGGGCATGGGCCGAGGCGAGGATGCCGCCGCCTTTCTCGCGGCGCTCTTGGCGCTCCCTGGGCGGCCGCCGGCGGTCATCGACGCGGACGCGCTCATCCTGCTTGCCCATGAGCGGTCGCTCTTCTCGCGGCTGACCGCAGCCGATGTCCTCACGCCGCATCCCGGCGAGGCTGCGGCGCTGCTCGCCACCGACACCGCCAATATCCAGGGGGATCGCCCCGCAGCCCTCGCCGCCCTGTGCGGGCTCTCCCCGGCCGCTGTCGTCCTCAAGGGCGCCGGCACCCTTGTGGGGCAGGCCGGGTCGCCGGTGTTCCTTTCGCCCTATGCGGTGCCCGCGCTGGCCATGGGCGGCTCCGGCGATGTGCTGGCCGGCTGCATCGCCGCCCTGCTCGCCCAAGGCAGCCGACAGGGGGGCGCGGCCCTGCGCGCGGCGGCCATTGGCGTTGCCCTGCATGCGCTCGCCGGGCGCGAACTCGGGTGTGCTTTCCCCGCTCGCGGCTGCCGCGCCTCGGAGCTTGCCGACGCGCTGCCGCAGGTGCGCGCGGGGCTTGCTCCAGACTCCGCCGGCGTTTGGGAGCGTCGCCTGCCATGGCCCGCGTGAGGCTGAAAAATCTTGAGGATACCGGGCGCTTCGGGCGCCTGCTCGGGGAGCTTCTGCCCGCCTCCGGCGTGCGCGCGCTCCTCCTGCGCGGGAGGCTCGGCAGCGGCAAGACCACGCTCACGGCCGCGCTCGTGCGCGCGCTCCCGGGCGGGGACGAGGCCGAGGTCTCAAGCCCCTCCTTCACGCTCTGCAATATCTACCCCACCACGCCCGCCCTTGTGCACTGCGATCTCTACCGCTCGCCAGGGCACGCGCCGGAGGAGCTCGCGGACGCCCTTGACGCCGGGGACGCGCTCGCGGTGGTGGAATGGGCCGACAGCCTTGACGCCAGCCTGCTCCCCGAGGATTTTCTGGACATCTCCTTCAAGATGGAGGATGATGCGAGGCTCCTGCTCCTCAAAGGTGCCGGCCCCCGCGGCGAAGCCCTTGCCACCGCGCTGGCAAGGGCCATGGCCTGAAGGCGGCCCGGGCACCAGCCACAGAGGGGCACGGCCACAGGCTCCCGCAGGCGGCACACTGCCGCGCAATGGCTAACCGGGGTTGGGCATGAAGATTCTGGTGCAAAAGTTCGGCGGCACTTCGGTGGCGACGCTGGAGAGCATGAAGATGGTGCGCGGCAAGGTGCTGGACGGCCTCGCGCGCGGCAACAAGGTCATCGCCGTGCTCTCGGCGCGCGCCGGCGAGACCAACCGCCTCCTGGCGCTGGCCGACGAGTGGTCGCCCGCGCCGGACAGGGCGGAATGCGACGTGCTTGTCTCCACCGGCGAGCAGGTGTCCGTCAGTCTCTTCACCATGCTGCTCAAGGATGCGGGCGTAAGCGCCCGTTCGCTTTTGGGCTGGCAGGTGCCCATCACCACGGACGACGATTTCGGGCGCGCGCGCATCATCGCCATCAACAGCGAGGAATTGCGGCGCCTTTTCGGGCACTACGACGTGCTGGTGGTGGCCGGCTTCCAGGGCGTGACCGCCGACGGCCGCATCACCACCCTCGGGCGCGGCGGCTCGGACACTTCGGCCGTGGCGCTCGCCGCGGCGCTGGATTCCGCGGACTGTGAGATTTATACCGACGTCGACGGCGTCTACACCACCGACCCCAATATCTGCTCAGCCGCGCGCAAGATGGAGCGCGTGGCCTATGACGAAATGCTGGAAATGGCGAGCATGGGCGCCAAGGTGCTCCACATCCGTTCCGTGGAGTTCGCCAAGAAGTACAAGGTGCCCGTGCATGTGCGCTCCACATTCACCGACGACCCCGGCACTCTCGTCACCCAGGAGGATTCCAGCATGGAAGCGGTTCTTGTTTCCGGCATCGCATATGACAAGGACCAGGCCCGCGTGACCCTGCGCGACGTGCCCGACGTGCCCGGCATGGCCGCGGCCGTTTTCGGCCCGCTCTCGGAACGGGGCGTGCTCGTGGACATGATCGTCCAGAACACGAGCCTGGACGGCCACACGGACATGACCTTCACCATCACCCGCAAGGACCTGCCCCAGACGCTGGAGATCATGGACGAGGTGGCGCGCAAGATCGGCGCCTCGGAAGTGCTGCACGACGTGAGCGTGGCCAAGGTCTCGGCCATCGGCGTGGGCATGCGCAACCATTCGGGCGTGGCCGCCCGCGCCTTCGCCGCGCTGACCCAGGAGGGCATCAACATCCTCATGATCAGCACGTCGGAAATCAAGATCACCATCCTCATCCAGGAGAAGTATGTGGAGCTCGCCGTGCGCATCCTCCACGACACCTTCGGCCTGGACTGGGACCTCGGCTAGGCCCGCATGGACAGTTTCAAGAGACGGGGAGGCGCCCCGCGAAGAGCCGGGCGCCCCGCGGCGGCATGGCGTGCGTTTGCCGCCCTGCTCACCCTGCTCCTGCTCGGCGGCTGTTCGCGCCTGCTTTCCATCGTGGACCCGTCGGCCTTCTGAGCCGGCTCAGGCCTGTTTTTTCGGCGCGGTGTCCTGCTGCGCCGGGGCTTCAGCCCGCGCGGGCGCGCCGTCCGCATCGGCCCCGTCGCTGCCTGCCGCCTCCGCACGGCCCTTCCCGCGCCTGGCCTCTTCCTCTTCGCGCAATGCGCGCCTGAGCACCTTGCCCACGATGGTCTTGGGCAGCTCCTCCCGGAATTCCACGAGGCGCGGCACCTTGTAGGACGCGAGCCGCGCGCGGCACCATGACACCACATCGGCCTTGGTGAGCGCCTCCCCGGGCTCGGGCACCACATAGGCCTTGAGGGTCTCGCCGCGCATGCCGTCGCTGATGCCCACGGTCACGGCGTCGGCGATCTTCGGGTTCGCCAGCAGCACCTCGTCCACCTCGCGCGGGTAGACATTGTAGCCGCCCACGATGACCATGTCCTTCTTGCGGTCCACGATATAGAAGTAGCCGTCCTCGTCCATGGTGGCGAGGTCGCCGGTATAGAGCCAGCCGTTGCGCAGCGCGTTGGCCGTTTCGTCCGGCCGCTTCCAGTAGCCCTTCATCACCTGCGGGCCCCGCACCACCATCTCGCCGAGCTTGCCGGGGGGCAGCGAAAGGCCGCCGGCCTCCATGTCCACAATGCGCGCGTCCGTACCCGGGATGGGCATGCCGATGGAATTGGCGCGCTGCCCCTCCTTTCCGAGCGGGTTGCAGTGGGTGATGGGCGAGGCCTCGGTGAGCCCGTAGCCCTCGAGGATGGACGCGCCCGTCACCTCCTGGAAGCGCAGGAACACATCACGCGGCAGCGGCGCCGAGCCGGAAACGCAGATGCGGATGCTGTGCAGGTTGTAGCGGGCGAGATCCTTCTGCTGGAGCAGGGACATGTAGATGGAGGGCGCGCCGGGAAAGACCGAGGGCCGGTATTTCGCGATGAGCTTGAGCACGTCCTGCGGCACATAGCGCGGCAGCGGCAGCACCGTGGCCGCGATATAGACCGGGATGATGAGTGCGATGGTGAGCCCGTAAACATGAAAGAAAGGCAGGAGCGAGATGAAGGTCTGGTGCTCCCTCGCCTTGATATTGATGATGTCCAGCACCTGCCGGCAATTGGTGCCGATATTGGCGTGCGTGAGCTCCACGCCCTTGGAGATGCCCGTGGTGCCCCCTGTGTACTGGAGCAGCACAAGATCGTCCTTGGGCGAGGCCACGGGCTCGGAATGGCGCTCGGCCCCCCGCGTGAACGATCTCCAGAAATGCACCGCGCTGTCGTTGCGGGGCACGTCGGGCCGGTTGCGGCGCTCTTTCAGGCGGTAGAGCAGGTCCAGCGGGAAGGAGAGCGCGTCCGCGATGCCGGTGACGATGAAGTTGCGGATGGGCAGGCGCCCGCGCAGGGCGGCCACGCGCGGCCAGAGCAGGTCCAGCAGGATCATGTGGCTGGCGCCGGCGTCCGTGAGGTTCTGGACGAGCTCCTTCTCCATGTAGAGCGGATTGGTCATCACGGCCACGGCCCCGGCCTTGAGCGCGCCCCAGAATGCGATGATGGTCTGCGGCAGGTTGGGCAGCATGATGGCCACGCGCTCGCCCGGGCGCACGCCCATGCGCCTGAGGGCGCCGGCGAAGCGCTCGGCCTTTTCCCGCAGCGCCCGGTAGGTGATGCGCGTGTTCTGGAAGATGACGGCGAGCCTCTTGGGATAGGCCTCGGCCGCGTCGTCGAGCATGGCGTAGAGGGGCCTGTCCCAGGGCTTGACCTCGTGGGGCACGAAATCCTCATAATGGGCGAGCCACGGCCGCAAAACATCGGTGTCCATGCTTCAATCCTTCGCGGGGCGCAGGCCGCTCACGAGGGCCCAGGCCTTGATGCCTTCCACGCGGCCGGTGAAGCCCAGCCCCTCCTCGGTGGTGGCCTTGAGATTGACCTCATGCCGTGCGAGCCCCAGCAGGGAGGCCACAGTATTGCGGATCTCCTCGCGCCACGGCGCCAGGCGCGGCTTTTGCGCCACCACGGTGAGGTCCACATGGCAGAGGCGTATGCCGGCGCCCGCGGCGAGCTCCAGCACGCGGTCGAGCAGGAGGGCCGAGGAAATGCCGTCAAGGGCCGGGTCGCTGTCCGGGAAATGCTGGCCGATGTCACCGAGGGAAGCGCAGCCGAGGATGGCGTCCATGAGCGCATGCAGGAGCACGTCGCCGTCCGAATGGGCGAACACGCCGGGCGCCCCGGGTATCTCCACGCCGCCCAGCCTGAGCGGCCGCCCGCCGCCGTAGCGGTGCACATCGTAGCCCAGGCCGTTGCAGGGGAGGGACGCGGGCGCATCCCCGCGCAACAGGGCCAGGTCTTCGGGGTTGGTGATTTTCACGTTTTCCGCCTCTCCGGGGATGATGCGCACGGGCACGCCCAGGGCTTCCATGAGGGCCGCGTCATCGGTGGCCGGCGCGTCGGCCCGGGCGCGCTCGTGCGCCTCGCGCAGGAGGGCGGCGTCAAAGCCCTGCGGCGTCTGCACGGCGCGCAGGAGGGCGCGCGGCGGCGTGCCAACGGCCAGTTCCGGCTCGTCGGCATCCACCACTTTGATGGTGTCGGTGACGGGGAGGCCGGGGATGACGGCCGGGGCGCCCCCGGCAAGCGCGGCGCAGATGCGGCGCACGAGGGCCGCGCTCACGAAGGGCCGCGCGGCATCGTGGACGAGCACCTGACGCACATGACGCGGCACCGCGGCGAGCCCGAGGCGCACGGAATCCTGCCTTTGGGGGCCCCCGGCCACGGCGAGCCACGGGATGCCAAGGTCATCGGCGGCGCCGAGGGCGTCCAGGCGGCGCGCTTCGACCTCAAGAGCGGCCTCGGGAAAAACGAGCACGATGCCGCCCACGGCCCCGCTGTGGGCGAACACCTGCGCCGGGCGCCAGTAGAGGGGCACCCCCTCAAAGAGGAGGAACTGCTTGGGGCGCCCATCCAGCGCCGCCGCGAGGCGCCTGCCGCTGCCGGCCGCGAGCAGGACGGCCCAGGGAAGTTCCTCCCCGAAGTTACGGGGCGCCGGAGGGGAAGGCGCGATTGAAGCCATAAAACGCACGGGAGCCGGACGATAAGCCGGGTTCTGTCCCGCCCCGGGCGCAAGGCCTGGCGCGGTGACCGTCATTCCTCTAGGAGCGCGGTTGCCCGCGCCCTCAAGCAACCTACCCGGAAGGCATGGGCCGGGCCGGCCTCCTTCCCTACTTGGTCTTGCTCCGGACGGGGTATGCCGAGCATGCCGCGTCGCCGCGGCATCTGGTGGGCTCTTGCCCCACCGTTTCACCCTTACCACGCATGGCGTGGCGGTTTGCTTTCTGTGGCGCTGTCCGAGGGTCGCCCCTCCTGGGTGTTGCCCAGCGTCCTGCCCTGCGGAGCCCGGACTTTCCTCCCCGGGCCCTGGGCATGCGCCCGAGCCCGCAGCGACGGTCTGTCCGCCTCCCGTGCGCGGCCTTGTTGGAGGCGCGGCCGCTGCGCCTTGAATGCTATTCGGCCGGGGCCTCTTCCGGCGCCTCCGCTTCAGCCACCTCAACGGCGGCCTCGGCCGGTGCGGCTTCCTTGGGCTTGGCCTCCTCGAAATGCTCGCACCAGAAGATAAGGCGCTGGCAATTGGGGCAGCTCTGGATCTGCTGGCCGCGCTGGAGATCGATGAAGGCCTGCGGCGGCACGGCGATATTGCAGCCCGAGCACACGCCCTCGCGCACGGCCACGATGACCGGGTGCTCCAGGCGCTTGCGGATGAACTCGTAGCGCATGAAGACCGGGCGCGGGATGGCCTTGCCCACGGTCTCGCGCTTCTTGCTCAGCTTCTCGAGTTGTTCCCGGGCCTGCGCGAGGCGCGCGTCAAGGCCGGCGCGGGCGGCGTCGAGCTCGGCCTTCAGCGCGCCGTGCTCCTGGTCGCAGTCCGCGAGGGCGCCCTCCTGGATCTGCAATTCCTCGAGGAGGGTGAGTTTTTCCTCCTCGCGGGTGCGGTTGATCTTCTCCATGCTGTCCATTTCGCGCATCATGGCATGGTATTCGCGCGTATTTTCCACCTGCATGAGCTTGTTCTTGCTCTTCTTGATGCGGGCGGAATCGTCGTCGATCTCGAGGGAGAGACGCTTTTTCTGCTCCTGCAGGTGGGAGAGCTTGTCCAGGATGCGCGCCCGGCGCGCCTCCACGGCGGAAAAGCGCTTTTCGAGCTCTTCCAGTTGCCGGGGCGCGGCATCGAGCTCTTGGCGCACGGCAAAGATTTCGTCGTCCACCTTCTGGAGTTCGACAAGTTGTTGGATCTGGTCCAGATACACGGCATCGCTCATGGCGTTCCTCCTCGTCTCACAAAGCCGGGGCCGCGTCCCCCGCGGCGCAACGCGGGCGCAGGGGGGAGGCCGAGGCCACGAAGATGACCTCCAGCCCGGCAAACATGGCCGCGACCAAGAGGCCCATGCGGCGCATCATTTCTTCTTCAAGGCTGTGGTGGCCCACATCAAGGATGCCGATGCGGGCCTCCAGCGCGGTATGGTACTTGACGTCGCCGGTAATGAAAAGCCGGGCGCCGGCGTCCCGCGCCTCGCGCCAGAGCGACGAGCCCGAGCCCGTGCAATAGGCCACGCGCTCCACGCGCTCAGGCACCGGGCCGCACGCCGTGCCGCCCTGAAATTCCAGGAGGCGCGACAACTGGGCGTTGAACTCCTCGAAGGCCATGGGCTTCGGCAAATCGCCGGCAAGCCCGTAGCCGAAGGGCAGCCTGCCGGGCGCCGGCGCGGGGGCCACCGGCTCGAGGACGGCGCGATTGCGCAGGTCGAGCTCGTCAGCAAGCCACGCGGCCGGCCCCGCAGCGTTGACATCGAGGGTGGTGTGCGCGGCATAGAGCGGCACATCGGCCCCGAGGAGAAGGCGCAAGACCTCCCAATAGGCGTCCTGCCGGCGCGGCAAATCGGGCGAAAGCAAGAGCGGATGGTGGCTCAGGATGCAGTCCGCGCGGGCCGCAAGCGCGCGGCGCACGGAATCCGGCGTCGGGTCGAGGCAGACGGCGAGCCTCGCGACCCCGGTGCGCGCGGAGGCCACCTGCAGGCCCGATTTGTCCCACGAGGCGGCGAACTCCGGCCTGGCGATGCGCTCTATGCCCGCGATAAGTTCGGCAAGTTGCATGCTGCCCCCGAAAACGGCGCTCAGGCCTCTTGCGCCCGCAAATAGCGCACGGCGTTGGCGAAAAGCAGGGTCCCCGGCGGGTCGAGCTCGCCGCGCGTCCAGCCGGGATGGTTGGTGACGTGGTGGAAGGCTTCGGGATGCGGCATGAGCCCGAGCACATGGCCCGTGGGGTCGGTGAGGCCCGCGATGGCGAGCGGCGAGCCGTTGGGATTCCACGGATATTCCTGCGTGGGCCGGCCCTCGGGGTCGGCATATTGCAGGGCGATGAGGTTTTCGGCCTCAAGCCGCGCAAGGGTGGCCTCGTCGCGGCAGACGAGCTTGCCCTCGCCGTGGCGCACGGGCATGGCGAGCAGCGAAAGCCCGCGCGTGAACACGCAGGGGCTTTCCGGGTTGGGCAAAAGATGCACCCAGCGGTCTTCAAAACGCGCGGAATCATTGTGCCCGAGCGAGGCCTGCCGCTCGAAGCGCGCGCCGTCCAGCGCCGGCAAAACGCCGAGCTTGACGAGCAGCTGGAAGCCGTTGCAGATGCCGAGCACGAGGCCCCCGGCGTCCAGGAATTCCTCAAGGCTCCTGAGCAGGGGCTTGCCGCCGGCGTCGCGAAGACAGCGCCAGCGCATGGCGGCCGTCTGCGCGGCGCCGAGGTCGTCGCCGTCCAGGAAGCCGCCGGGGAAGATAAGGAAATTATAGTCCGTGAGGCGGCACTCCCCGGAAATGAGGTCGGAGAAATGCACCACGTCCGCCCGGTCAGAGCCGGCAAGCCGCGCGGTATGCGCGGTCTCCAGATGGGAATTGGTGCCGTAGCCGGTGATGACCAGGGTATTGACGGGCGCCATGAAGTTCTCCTTGCCGCTTGTGCGCTGGACGGAAACACGGCCGCGCCCGGCCCCAGCGGGCCTCCCGGCGGGGTCGCCCCGGCCGGAGGGTGGAGCCATCCCGTGCTTCCTTACGCAAAGACGCCTGCGGTTTTTCCCGCAGGCGTCTCAAAAATGGCGCGCCCGAAGAGATTCGAACTCCTGACCTACAGGTTCGTAGCCTGGTGCTCTATCCAGCTGAGCTACGGGCGCGTAAGTGAACCTTTTATTCCTGACGGCGCGGGCTGTCAAGAAAAATCTGCGGGCTCGGCCCTACTCCGCCGCGAGCGCGTTGACGGCCCGGGCGAGGCGGGAGATCTTGCGGGCGGCCTTCTTCCAGTGCACGGCGCCCTTGCCGGCCGCCTTGGCGAGCACGGAGGAGGCTTCGCTCAGCTGCTTTTGCGCGAGGCTCTTGTCGTTGCCCTGAATGGCGGCGCGCACATCCTTGACGGCGTTCTTGACGCGGGTGCGCTGGGCGCGGTTGCGGGCGGCCCGCTTGAGGCTCTGCTTGTGCCGCTTGATGGCGGATTTATGATTGGCCACGTTCTTCCTCCACTCCTTGCGCTGCCGCCGCCGGGGACCAGCCCGCGCAATCTGTCGTTCCGCACGCGGCCTACGCCGCGATGGTGTTGCCAGAAATACGAAACAGGGTTCTTATCCGCATCCCAGGGGCTTGTCAAGCCCTTTCACCGCGGGGCCGCTCATATCTGGAGGGCCGAAATGTCGGCCACGCGCGCCACGCGCGCCCCGAGAGCCCGCAACAGGGCGAGACGGTTGCGGCGCAGGGCCGCGTCCTCCGCCATGACCATGACGCCGTCAAAAAAGCCGTCCACCGCGGGCCGGAGGGCCGCGAGTTCCCGAAGCGCCCCGGCCATATCACCCGTGGCGAGCAGGGCGTCCGCCTTGGGGAGCGCCTGCGCAAGCGCACCGGCAAGGGCCTGTTCCGCCGGCTCCCGCAAGAGGGCCGCGTCCCACTCGCCGGGGATGTCCTCCTTGGCGCCCTGCTTGCGGAGGATATTATCCACCCGCTTGAAGGCCAGGAGCGCGCCCTCATTTTCCGCCTCGCGCACGAAGGCCGAGAGCGCGGCGAGGCGCGCGGCGCAGGCCGGCACGTCGTCCACCCCGGCGCCGAGGGCCGCATCCACGAGCACCGTGTCATCGCCCCGGCTCACGAAATACTGCCGCAGGCGCCCGCGGAAAAACTCCATGAGCTTGTCCAGCGCCACCTCGGGCGCGAGCTTCCAGCGGCGCTCGCCATAGAGCTTGCGCGCCTCGGCGAAGAGCGAGCGCACATCAAGGTGCAGGTCGAAGGCCAGGAGAATGCGGATGATGCCGAGGGCGCAGCGCCTGAGCCCGTTGGGGTCGGCCGCGCCGGTGGGGATCATGTTGAGGCCGAAGCAGCCGGCCAGCGTGTCCGCCTTGTCGGCGATGGAGAGGAGCGCCCCGGTGAGGCTTTGCGGCACGGGCGTGTCCGGCCCGGCGGGCAGGTACTGCTCCTTCAGGGCTTCGGCCACTTGGGGCGCCTCGCCCTTGTTGGCCGCGTAGATGCCGCCCATGATGCCCTGCAGGGTGTCGAACTCGCCCACCATGCCGCTCACGAGGTCGGCCTTGGAGAGCCGCCCGGCCCGGGCTGCCAGCGCGGGGTCGGCGCCGGGCACGCGCCCGGCGAGCCAGCGGCACAAGGCCTCGAGGCGGCGCGTCTTGTCGCCCATGCTGCCGAGGGGCCCGATGAAGATGACATGGTCGAGCTTTTCAAGCCAGGTGTCGAAGCTCTCGCGCGAATCCGCGCGCCAGAAGAAGCGCGCGTCCTCAAGGCGGGCCCTGAGCACCCGCTCCCAGCCGCGCTTGACCGTCGCCATGTCGCGCGGGGCCAGGTTGAGCACGGTGAGGAAATGCGGCAAGAGCGCGCCGTCCGCCCGGCGGATGCCAAAGCTCTTCTGGTGGCTCTCCATGCTCGTCAGGAGCACCTCGGCCGGCACTTCGAGATACGCGGGGTCAAAATCTGCGAGAAGCGGCACAGGATGCTCCACGAGGCCCTGCACCTCGTCGAGCAGGCCCTCCTTCCAGACCACGGTGCCGCCCATGGCGGCCGCCTGGGCATTGCCGCCCTCGATGATGGTTTGCCGCCGCTTCGCCGGGTCGACCACGATGCCGCCGGCCTGTTCGGCCACGGCCAGATAGTCGGCCGCCGCGGGCACCTTGTGCGGGCCCTCGCCGTGGACGCGGTGGCCCCAGGTCTCCCGGCCGGACTCGAGATGGCCCACCTTGAAGGGCACCACCTCGCCGTCGAGCAGGGCGAGCACCCAGCGCAGGGGCCGGGCATAGGCGAGCGAATGGGCGCCCCAGCGCATGCGCTTGGCAAAGGGGAGCCCCTGAATGAGCTCCGGGCAAATCTCGGCAAGCAGCGCGCTTGCCGCGGCGCCGCCGCTACGCTTCTTCACCGCCACATATTCGCCCTTATCGGTCTTTGTGCGGAAGATTTCCGCCGCATCAACCCCGTTGGCGCGGGCGAAGCTCTCCAGCGCCCTTGTGGGCGCGCCGTCCGGACCGTAGGCCACGCGCGCGGGCGGCCCGACGATGACTTCCTCCCGCTCCCGCTGCACCGGGTCGAGCTCTTCCACCATGACCACGGCGCGCCGGGGCGTGCTCATGACGCGCACATTCCCGTACGCGAGGCCGGCCTTGTCGAGCGCGGCCGACATGCGGGCGGCCAGCTCGGCCTCCTCGCCGGGCAGGAAACGGGCGGGCAGCTCCTCGCTGCCGATCTCCAGCACAAAGGTCGCCATGTTACCTCCCGGCCTTTTCGGTGAGCAGGGGATAGCCCTGCCGCTCGCGCTGCGCAGCGTAGCGGGCGGCCACGCCGGCCGCAAGCGCGCGCACCCGGCCGATATAGCCGGTGCGCTCGGTGATGGAAATGGCCCCACGGGCATCAAGGAGGTTGAAGGTGTGGGAGCACTTCAGGCAATAGTCATAGGCCGGCCAGGGCAGGTCGAGCTCGAGCATGGCCTTGCATTCGCCCTCGAAATCGTTGAACTGCCGAAGCAGCATCTCCGCATTGCTGGCCTCGAAATTGTGGCGCGACTGTTCCACCTCGTTCTGGTGGTAGATGTGGCCGTACGTGACATCCTTGTTCCAGGCGAGGTCATAGACGGATTCCACGCCCTGCAGGTACATGGCGAGGCGCTCGAGGCCGTAGGTGAGCTCCACGCTCACCGGCGAAAGGTCGATGCCGCCCACCTGCTGGAAATAGGTGAACTGGCTCACCTCCATGCCGTTGAGCCACACCTCCCAGCCGAGGCCCCACGCGCCCAGCGTGGGCGACTCCCAATCGTCCTCCACGAAGCGGATGTCGTGGGCCGCCGGGTCGATGCCGAGGGCGGCCAGGCTTTGCAGGTAGAGCTCCTGCACATTGTCCGGCGAGGGCTTGAGGATGACCTGGAACTGGAAATAGCGCTGGAGGCGGTTGGGGTTCTCGCCGTAGCGGCCGTCCGTTGGGCGGCGGGAGGGTTCCACATAGGCCACCTTCCACGGTTCGGGCCCGAGCACGCGCAAAAAGGTGCTCGGGTTGAAGGTGCCGGCGCCGCACTCCACGCCGGAGGGCTGCTCGATGACGCAGCCCTGCCCCGCCCAGTATCGCTGAAGCGTGAGGATGACATCCTGAAAATACATGGTTCTCCCTCTTGCGGCCCCCAGCCGGGGAAGGCCCGCGCCGCGGCAACAACCGCATCACACGCGGCGGAAACGGCCGTTCTCCCAGGCGAGGCCGAGATGGTACTGCACAAAGCCGTCGATGAGCCGCGCACAGGCGCGCCGCTCGGGCGCGGAGAGCGCCTCCGCCGGCCATGCGGACGGAAAAGTTTGCTGCACGGCGCGCAAAACGTCAAGCCCGGCCCGCGAGACCTCCACGCAATAACGCGTTTCGGCGAGCGGGCGCTCCGCACGGCAGCGCGGGCAGAGCAACAGGCCCTCGTCCACCACGAAGCTCGCCCTCTCTTCCACGTCCGCGCCGCAGAGGCCGCACTGGCCGAGATTGGGCGCGAAACCCAGGGCACCGGCGAGCCGCAGGCGGAAAAACAGCGGCAGCAGCGCCGGCACCGGGGCGCCGCCCTCCAGCAGCTCGCGCAGGTCTTCGAGCAGGGCGAAGCTCTCCGGGGCGCCTTCGCCGTCCACGCCCAGGGCCTCGAGAAAGCGCAGGCAGTTGGCGGCAAGGCCCATGCGCCGCCAGTCGGCGCGCAGGCCCCGGGGGCCGCGCAACAGGGCGGCCTCCTCAAGATTGAGGAAGTCCCCCCGGCCCGACACCTTGACCCGGCATTGCAGGGTGTTGAACACATCGAGGCAGCCGCAGAAACGACGCCTGCTGCGGCTCGCCCCGAAGGCGAAGAGCGTGAGCGCGCCCCGGCCGCGACAGAGGAGCCGGAGCCAAAGGTCAGATTCGCGGAAATGCCCCATGCGGAGCACCACCGCCTCGTCCCGCCACTCGTTCACTGGCCGTCTTGCGGCGGGAAGGTGAGCGTCCGCACCTGCCCGGACTGCCCGGCGGGCGGCATGCTCTGCCCGTCATAGCGGATGCGCACCCCGCCGGCGTTGCCGAGCTTGAGCTCAAGGCTGCGGGCGAAGGTGAGCGCGAAAGTGTCGCCCTTGCGCAGGGAGAACTGGCGCGTGTCCGTCCTGTCCGCGTTGGAGTGAATCCAGCATTCTTCCGTGGCCGTGATGATGACCTTGTGCTGGCCCGGGGCCGCCGCGTCGTCGCCGGCCTGGGCCGGAGCGGCGGCTGCCTCCTGCCCGGGGGCGGAAGAGGCGCCGGCCGCGGAAGCCGCGAGAGCGGCCGCTGGCGCGCCCTGCTCCTCCTGTCGGGATGTCACAGCTGCGGGCCGGGCGGGCTGCGGGCTGGCTTGCGGGGCCGGTGGCGCCGCTTCGGGGCGCTGCGCCTGTGGCTGTGCCTGTTGCACGGTCGCCGCCGGGGCCGGCTGGGCGCTGCGGGCGGGCGCCGGCCTCGCGCTTTCGGCCTTTTTCACGGGCTCCGCCACCGGCGCGGGCTGCGCGGAGCTGAGCGGCGGCGATGGCTGCGCCAGGCGCTGCTGCTCCAGCCCGGAGAGCAGGGGCAGGCCCCAGCGCCAGCCGGCATAGGCGCCCGCGGCCACCAGCAGCAGGACGAGGACAACGAGCGCGCCCTTGCCCCCGCCGCTGCGCCCACCGCTGCGGTGCACGCGCGGGACCGCTTCGGCCATGTTGACGGGCGCCTGCGGGGCCGCTTCGGGAGCGCTCACGCCATTGAGCGCGTTGTGGATTTCCTCGGGCGACATGCCGAGATAGGCCGCATAGGAGCGGATGAAGCCCCGCGCATAGGCGGGGTGCGGCAGGGCGGCGGCATCGCCCTCCTCCAGGGCGCGCAGGTGGCGCGCGCTGATCTTGAGGTGGTCGGCGGCATCCTCGATGCGCAGGCCGCGCCGCTCGCGTTCGGCGCGCAGGGCCGCGCCCAGTTCGTCAAAGTTCATCACAGTCCCTCGCCGCCGGGGCGGCTGTCGCGCGTGCGGGCACGGGCCGTGCCTGCGCGGGCTAGTTGAGCCTGATGTCGATAACGGCCTTTTCCCGCAACTGGCGGGAATAGTCTTCAAAGCGGCCCTTGGCCTTGGGCTGGCGCAGGATGGCGTCGATCTGCGGGGTGGCCTGCTCCAGCGTCAGCGGCGTCTCCGCGCCGCCGCCGGGCCGGAAGAGATGCACCTGCGCCTTGTGGCCCTGCAGGTCGAAAAGCTCGGTCACGTCCCCGGGCTTCATTTGGGAGAGGCGCCCGTCCCACTCGGGGTTGAGCCTGTCCCACTCCACCGGGCCCATATCGCCGCCCTTGTCCTTGTTGGGCGCGATGGAATACTTGGCGGCCGCCTCCTCGAAGCTCAGCTTGCCGGCCTTGATCTGCGCGGCCACGGCCGCGGGATTGGCCTTGGGATGGTAGACGAGCAGCCCCATGCGCAGGCCGTTGCGGTCGAACATGGTGTCCTTGTGGGCCTCGTAATAGGCCTTGATCTCGTCCGGCGTGACCACCACGCGCCGGCCGACCTCCATGCCCATGACCTTCTGCCGCAAAAGGCTCTTCTCGATATTGGCCCGCAGGCCGGCGAGCGGGATCTTCTGCTGCTTGAGCTGCGCCTCGAACTGCTCCTTGGTGAGCTTGCGCGCGAGCATCATGCGCTTGAGCTCGTTGTCCACCTCGGCCTCGCTCACCGTGACCTTGAGGCGCTTGGCCTCCTGCGCGATGAGGATGTCCATGATCATGAGGTCGAGCACCTTGCGGAACACCGCGTCCACGGCCTTGGCCTGCGCCGGGTCATTGGGGTTGAGCCGCGCGCGGGCGAGTTCGGGGAGTGCCTCTTTCTGGAGGTCGAACATGGTGATGACCTGGCCGTTGACCACGGCCGCCACCTTGTTCAACTGGGCCGCGGAAGCACTCTCAAAGCCGCCGCAAAGGATACAGAGAATGGCGATCACGAACGCCGGGAAGAGAAGACGCATTTTCACCAGAGCTCTCCTTGCTCCGCGCGCGAAGGAATGGCCCTTCGCGCGCAACGGGTCGGGCGCGCGCCACCGGGGCGCAACGGGATGTCGGCTTTCATGCCTACTGCAAAAGGCGCCCGGTGGCAATCACCGGGAAAATTCCCGCCTAGCGGCCGGCAGGCCGGGGCGCCGGACGGCCCGCTCCCATGCGCCGGGCGCCCCTGCGCGCGCCGTCCCCGCCGTCCCGCGCACCCTCCCGCACAGCATTCTGTACATCGGGCGCGCCTTCGGCGCCCGCAGCGGCGGCATCGTCCTCTCGCTCACGCTGGCTCTCCGGGTGGTCGAGATCCTCGCCCTCGTCCGGCTCCTCGGTGACAAAGCCCGCGAGCCCGGGCGTAAGCAGCGATTCCTTGAGCTCCGGGGCGACCAGTATCTCCGAGCGGCCGAGGCTCTCCTCCAGCCACTCCCCGAAAGCGGCGGATTTCTTTTCCTCCAGCAGGATGGCCTCAATGAGCGGATAGGCCTCGGTGAGTTCCAGCGCGTGGCCCTTCTGGCGCCCGGCGAGCGCGATGGCCCGCCATTCGCCGTCCTGCTGGCGCGGCTCGCCGCAGGCGCCTGGCTTGAGCGCCGCGGCCTCCTTGCGCCATGCCGGGGGCACCTCGTCCGGCTGCACCTCGAGGCATTGCGCGAGCGCGCCGGAATCGCTGGCGGCCGCGCCGGAAAGCACCGCGAAATCGGCCTCGGCGTCCGCCTCGGGCCGCTCGCGGAAGCGCGCCGTGAAGGATTGGCAATAGGCGGCGAGTGCCTGCTTCTCAGGGGCGGCGGCGAAGCAGATATCCAGATAGCCGGGGAGCACGAAGTCCGCCTTGTGCTCCTCATAATACGCGCGCGCCTCGGCCATGGAGACCTGGATGGCCGGCAGGAGCACCCGTTTCCTGAAGACCTCCATGGCGAGATGGTCGCGCATGAGCGCCTTCCAGTCGGCCTCGCGCAGGGAGGAGGCGGTGAGGAACTGCTCGAGCCCGCCGGGCCCGAAATCCTCGCGCACCTGGGCCACGGCGTGCTCAAGGGCCGCGTCGGTGACGGCCATGCCCCGCCGCTCGAGGTCCTGGCGCACGAGGGCATGGACGATGAGCGTGCCCAGGGCGCCGCCGTAGCGGCTTTTCATGGCTTCGAGCGAAGGCCGGTGCGGGATGCCCAGCGAGGAGGAGCGGCTGTCCATGAGCGCCTGCACGGCGGAAAGCCGGATGGGCTCGCCGTTGATGCTGGCCACCACCCCGTCCGGCAGCCGGCTTTCAAAGCAGCCGGCGAGCGCCAGCGAACACGCGAGCACCCAGAGGAGCCCAAGGGCGCGGAAGGCCCGTCCCGTCATGCGGCACCTCCTGCTGCGGCGGCTTCCGAAGCCTCATCAGGGATGGCCTGCGAGACAGCCGGGGGCGCCAGCCTCGGGGCGCGGATCTTTTCCAGCAGGGCGCGCACGGCCGCAAGGCCTTCGCTGAAGGGCACATCCTCGGAAACCGGCAGGGAGAGCCCGGCCGGCGGATGCAGCTTGACCCCGGGCTCGCTGGCGGCGAGCTCCACGATGCGCTCGGGCGAAACGGCGGTCTGCCCCTGCGCCCAGACGAGGCGCACGCTGTTGCGGTGGATATCGGCCTTCTGCACCTGGAGCTCAGTGAGGAATTCCTTGAAGTCCAGCACGGCGAGAAAGTTGCGGAACTCCTCGGGGAAGGCACCGAAGCGGTCGCGGATGCCGAGGGCCACTTCCTCGCGGGCCGCGCCGCCCACGGCCGATGTCAGGGACTTGTAGCAGCGCAGGCGCTCGCGGCCGTCATCTATATATGTGGCCGGGATGTGGGCCGGCAGCCCGAGGTTGAGCTCGGTCTCTGCGGCGAGGGCAGCGGGCGTGCCCTTGAGGCGCGCCACCGCCTCCTCCAGCATTTCGAGGTACAGGTCAAGGCCCACGCGCGTCATGTGGCCGGACTGCACCTCGCCCAGGATATTGCCCGCGCCGCGCAGGCGCAGGTCTTCCATGGCCACTTGGAAGCCGGCGCCGAGATAGTCCATGTCGAGGATGACGCGCAGGCGCTCTTCCGCCGTTTCCGTGAGGCGCGAGGCGTCGGGCACCACAAAGAAGGCGTAGGCCTGCCGGTCGCTGCGGCCCACGCGGCCCCGAAGCTGGTAGAGCTGCCCAAGGCCGAACATCTGCGCCTGGTCCACCACGAGGGTATTCGCGCGGGGAAAGTCCAGCCCGGACTCCACGATGGACGTGCAGACGAGCACATCGAGCTCGCCGTGCCAGAACTTGCGCATGGTGGCCTCGAGCTCGGCCTCGGCCATCTGGCCGTGCGCCATGCCCACGCGCGCGTTCGGCGCGAGCTTGCGCACATATTCAGCCACGCGCTCGAGCCCCTGCACCCGGTTGTAGACCCAGAACACCTGACCCTCGCGATCGAGCTCGCGCTGGAGCACCTTGCGCAGGGTGGCGTCGTCGCGCCCGAGCACGGCCGAGGCCACGGGCTTGCGGTCCTGCGGGGCGGTCTCGATGATGGAGAGCTCGCGGATACCGGACATGGAGAGCTGGAGCGTGCGCGGGATGGGCGTGGCCGTGAGCGTGAGCACGTCCACATTCTTTTTCAGGGCCTTGAGCTTTTCCTTGTGGCGCACGCCGAAGCGCTGCTCCTCGTCGAGAATGAGCAGCGCGAGGTTCGGGAGCTTCACGTCGTTGGAAAGCAGGCGGTGCGTGCCGATGAGGATGTCGACCTGCCCGGCCTCGGCGGCCTTGAGGGTCTCTTTCTGCTTGGCGCGGGGCACGAAACGGCTCAGGAGCCCCACATTGATGGGAAAGCCCGCGAGACGCGCCCTGAAGGTCTGGTAATGCTGCTCGGCGAGCACCGTGGTCGGGCAGAGCAGCGCCACCTGCCGCCCCTCGGAGGCGGCGCGGAAGGCCGCGCGCAGGGCCACCTCGGTCTTGCCGAAGCCCACGTCGCCGCAGACGAGGCGGTCCATGGGGCGCTCGCCGTCCATGTCGTCGAGCACGTCCTGGATGGCGCGGGCCTGGTCGGGCGTCTCCTCATAGCCGAAGGTGGCCTCGAACTCGCGGAAGAGCTCGCCCGGCGGGTCGTAGCGGAAGCCCTTGGCGACCTTGCGGTAGGCATACATCTCCACAAGGTCGGCCGCGATCTTCTCGATGGCCTTGCGGGCCTTTTCCTTGCCGGCCGCCCAGGAGGGGCCGCCCAGCTTGTCGAGGGGCGGCTCCGCGCCCTCGGCGCCCTTGAAGCGCTGGATGAGGCCGAGGCGGTCGGCCGGCACATAGAGCTTGTCATGGCCCGCGTATTCCAGCAGGAGAAAGTCATTGGCCGCGGCGTTGACATCGAGGTGGTGCAGCCCGGCGAAGCGGCCGATGCCGTAATCGCGGTGGACGAGCAGGTCGCCCTCTTTCAGGCTCTCGAAGCTGTCCAGCCCCTTGAAGGCGCGCGTGGCCGCGCGGTGCGTCTTTTCGGCGCGCGGATAGAGGATGTCCTCCCCGAGGACGAGGCTATTGTCCCAGGCGAGCTCCGCGCCGCCGCGAAAGGGCGAGATGAGCGCGAACAGCCCCCCCTGCCCCGGGGCGTAGCGCAGGGCCGGGGCGATGCCGTCCTGCTCGGCCAGCTTGAGGAACTTGTTGCGGCCGCGCTCGGAAGAAAAGCTGAGGATGACCTGCCGCCGCTCGCGCTGCCAGGCCTTGAGGCCGGCCGCCAGGTGCTGCCAGGGCCTGTCCTGCGCGCCGGGCGCGGGAAAGAGCTCGGCGAACTGGTGCAACGGCCGCTCCTGCAGGGAGACGCCCCGCGCCTCCACACCCACCACCAGCGGCTCGTCGAAAACGCACTGAAAGCCGTTCCACGGCGCGGGCTGGGAGGAGCGGCGGAACACGAGGCTCGCGGGCTGCGGCAGGGCCGCGTCCTCTTTCTCGAGCTCTTCCTTGAGGCTCTGGCGCACGGCGCGCAGGGCCTCGGCGCTGTCGGCCTCGCCGGGGAGTATCCACAGGCTCTCCGGGTGGAGCCAGTTCTCGAACAGGCTCGCCTTTTCCCAAAGGAGGCCGGGCAAGAGGCCGGCGCCGCCCTCCTCAAGCGCCTTGCGGTAGGTATAGGCGTCGTTCTCGCTGATGCGGCCCTCGCGGACAAGCGTCTCGCAGCGCGCGCGGGCGGCTTCGCGGCCCTTGGTGTCCAGCGGCAGCGGGCTCACGGGCAACAGGGTCAGTTCCTCGATATTGCGCAGGGAGCGCTGGCTCTCGGCATCAAAGAGCCGCATCTCCTCGATGGAGTCGCCGAAAAATTCCAGGCGCACCGGGCGGCCATAGCCGGGGGCGTAAATATCGAGGATGTCGCCGCGCCGCGCGAGCTCGCCCGGGCGCGTCACCATGCTCACGCGCTCGTAGCCCCATTCCACGGCCTGCTCGATGATGAGCTCGGGCGAGAAGTCCATGCCCAGCGCAAGATCGAGGCTGCGGCCGCTGAAGAAGTCCGTGGGCATGTAGCGCGGGATGAGGCTCGCCACGGAGGCCACCACGCAGCGGGGCCTCCCCTGGGCGAGCGCGTAGAGGGCGGCGAGGCGGCCGCTCCAGCCGTCGCGGTCGGCCCAGTCGCGCAGGCGCGGCATGACGAGCAGGGGGCGCTCCCAGACAGGGCTCGCCACATCGCCGTCACCCACGGACAGCTCGGGGAGGAAGAGGCGCGCCAGCGCCGAGGCCGTGTGCAGCTCTTCGCGGCCGCGGGCGAGCAGCACGGCCGTGCGCCCGGAAGCGAGCGCCTGGGCCGCCAGGCGGCAGCGCGTCGCCATGCCGCTGCGCTCTAGGTAGACCCTGGTTTCAGCGCTGGCGAGGATGGCGTCGAAATCCTGCATGGGAGCCTGCGAAGGAGGGAACGGATAGGGAGTGGAGGCCGCGGCCGGCGCCTTGGCCGCCCCGCGGAAACGCGCCCAGACCGGGAGAGCGCCATGGCGCCCCCGGCCTGGTCAAAAATGCCTGCGGCCCGGCCCCATGAAGGCCAGGGCCGCAAACGGATGAAGACTAGTGCGAGCCGCAGCCGCCGCAGCAGCCGCCGCAACCGCCGCCCGCGCTTTCAGACAGGGGCACGGTGGGATCGACCAGGAAGCCCATGGGGGTCAGGTCAATCTTGGCGCCCTTGATCTGGTCGAGGAGTTCCTTGTTGATGCAGAAGGTGAAGCCGCCGGCCTCTTCGCTCACATCGTCATCGCCGGCCGGGTCGAGCCCGAGGGCGAGGCGCGGGCCGGAGCAGCCGCCGGGCGCCAGGTAGATGCGGATGGTTTCCTTGTCCTTATCCTTGAAATACGCCTCAAGCTCGTTGCGGGCGCTTTCGGTGAGTTCGAGCATCATGTCCTCCAGGTTTTGGCCGCAAAATGCGGGCATCACCTAGTTAAGACCTGTGCGCCCGCCTGTCAATGCGGGCGCCCCACTTCCCCCGGCGCCTGCCCTTGACCGGGGCGCCCATCCATGGGACTTTTCCGCCATGTGCGCCCGCCCTTTCCCGGCCCCGGAGGCTCCATGCCCTTTCTCCCGCTGACGGACAGTCCCTCTGAAGGGGGCGGGACGGCCGGCGCGCAGGCCCTGACGGGCGTGCTCCCCCTTTGGGAGCACCTTGCCGCCACCACCGGCCAGGCCGACCCCTTCTGTTGCGCCCCGGCGTGGCAGCTCACCTTCAGCGAGACCGTCACGCCGGGCAAAAAGCTCTTCTTCCATGCGGAAGCCCATGGCCTCGCCGTGTTCACGGAAGTCCTGGCGGAGGGGCAGCGCGTCTTCCTGACCCCGCCGGAAAACGGCTGGCTCTTCGGCTGCCCGCTGCTCGGGGCGGCCGCCGGGGATGCGCTCGCCGCGTCCCTCAGCGCTTTTGACGCGGCCTACCCGGACGCGGTGCCCCATCTCATCCTAAGCGGCATCCAGCCGCGGGGGCCGCTCGCGGCCATGCTCCTGCACCGCTTCGGCGGGGCCTACGCCTTTTTCCGCCACGGCAGTTCCGTCCAGTGCGCGGCCTCGCTTGCCGGCGGGGTGGACGGCTACCTCTCGCGGCGCTCGGCCAACCACCGCGCCAAGCTCAAAAAGGCCGCGCGCAAGGCGCATGCCGCGGGCGTCAGTTTTACGCGCGAGCACCCGTCCACGCCCGGCGAGGCAGCGACCCTGTATGCGCGCATGCAGGCCGTGGAGGCGCAAAGCTGGAAGGGCCTTGCGCAGTGCGGCATGGGCGAGGCCCCGGCGCGCGAATTTTATGCGCTGCTCGTGCAACGACTGGCCGGGGAGGGCAAGCTGCGCGCCATCATGGCGCAACGCGACGGCCGGGACATCGGCTTCATTTTCGGCGGCCTGTGCGGGGCCACCTATCGCGGCCAGCAGTTCAGCTATGCCGCCGGGGAGCACAAGCTCTCCCTCGGCAACCTGCTCCAGCTCGAGACGCTGAAATGGCTCTGTGAAGAGGGCGCGGCCCGCTACGACATGGGGCCCGTCACGGGCCCGCGCATGGAATACAAGCGCCACTGGACGGAAGAAAACCACGAGATCCAGGCCTGGCTCATGGTCAAAAAACCCTGAACGCGGAGGACGGCATGCAACAACTGGAAGTGCGCACCACGCGCCGCGAGGAAATGCTCGACATCACCGGGGCCGTGGCGGAACTCGTGCGCCGGCAGGGCTGGGCGGATGGCGCCCTCATGCTGTTTTGCACGCACACCACCTGCGGGCTCACCATCAACGAGGGGGCCGACCCGGACGTGAAGCGCGACCTCATCCGCTTTTTCAATGAGATCGCCCCGCACACCCACGGCTGGAGCCACGCCGAGGGCAACACCGACGCCCATATCCGCGCAAGCCTCCTTGGCGCTTCGCTGCTCGTGCCGCTCGCCGGGGGCTCCCTCTGCCTCGGCCGCTGGCAGAGCATCTATCTTTATGAAGGCGACGGCCCGAGGACGCGCACGGTGCTGGCCCAAAGGCTTGGCGCGGAAGACTGAGGGCCAAGAACATTTGGTATTTTTAGGGAAATTTTCCGAACGGCCCAGACGAAAAGGGGCCGCAGCATCTCTACTGCGGCCCCTGAAACTTTCTGGCTCCCCGAGACGGACTTGAACCGCCAACCTAGTGATTAACAGTCACCCGCTCTGCCGATTGAGCTATCGGGGATCATTGGCAGGAGTGTTTGTACGGAAATCGCGGTCCGAGGTCAAGAAAAAAATCCATCGCCGGCTCAATTCCCGCCGCTTTCCCGGATGCACCGCGCGAGCTTCTTGTGGTAGCGCTCGGCCTCGCTGAAGACGCAGCCGCAATAAGGTTGCCGGTAGAGCCCCCATTCTTTGGAGCGATCGATGCCTGCCTGCCAGTCCAGCCGAAAATCGCCGTACACGAATGCCGGGCCCCCGCCGGCCGTAAGCTGACGCCCCACGGCGGCGATGGCCTCGTGCGGCTGGTAGCGGGAATAGAGCAGGCTCGTGGTGAAATACGCAAAGCCCAGCGCTTTCGCGGCGGCCGCCGCGGCCCGCACCCGGCTTTCGCAGCACCATTCGCAGCGCGCGGGCGGCTCTTTCCGCGCCCCGGGCGCGGCCAGCCACGCCCGCACATCCCACGCGGCGTCGTCATAAATCACCGGCACGCCGAGGCGCGTGGCGCATTCGCCCACGGCCTCGCGCCGCCTCAGGTATTCCGCGAGCGGGTGGATATTGGGGTTCCTGTACCAGAGCGTCACGGCAAAGCCGGCGTCCCTGAGGCGCAGCGCCGGCATGATGGCGCAGGGCCCGCAGCAGGCGTGGAGCAGGAGCGGCGTGCCCTCGCGCGGGGCGGGGGGCAGCTCCGGGCCGGCCCCCGGGGGCACCGCCGCGCTTGGGGCGCCCTCCGGGGCTACGGCTGGATGGAGATTTCCAGGCATTTGCCGAACAGTTGCTCCATGTCGCGCAGGGTGTCGCGCTTGTGGTTGAGCAAATAGAGGCCCAGCTCGCGCTCGGTCTCAAAGACACAGGTGGGGGCGTGGGTGTTCTGGAGGCGGCCGCGCAGGTCACGCAGGGCCTGGAGCGCGCGCCACTCCAGGTTGCGCCGAAGGCCCGTGCCACCGCAGGCCGGGCAGGGCTCCAGCGTGATGGAAAGCGCCGACGAGCCCATGCGCTGCCGCACCAGTTCCAAGAGGCCGAAGGAGCTCATGCGGGCCACGTCATGCCGTGCGCGGTCGTTCTTCATGGCCTGGCGCAGGGTCTTTTCCACCTCCACCACATGCTTCTTGTCACGCATCTCGATGAAGTCGATGACCACCTGCCCGCCGATGTCGCGCAGGCGCAGGTGGCGCGCGATGGCCTCGGCGGCCTCCATGTTGGTCTTGAAGGCCATGGCCTCGAAATTGCCCTTGCCCGAGATCTTGCCGGAATTGATGTCCACGGCCATGAGGGCTTCGGTCTGGTCAAAGACGAGGCGGCCGCCCGAGGGCAGCACCACCTCGCGCGAATAGATCTGCTCCAGCTGGCGGCGCAGGTTGAAGCGGTCCCACAGGGACTGGCGGAAATCGTCATAGAGGCGCACGAGATCCTTCTTGCGCGGGAAGAGCAGGCTCACCATGCCGCGCACGTTCTCGGCCTCGGCCTCGTTGTCCACCCAGATCTCGCCCACGTCTTCGGTGAGGTAGTCGCGCACCGCGCGCTCGGAAAGGCCCGGCTCCTGATGCACCAGCGCGGGCGCCGCCACCTCGGTGGCCTTCTTGCGGATGTCCTTCCAGAGGCGCTTGAGATACTGGAGGTCGTTCTTGAGCGTGGCCTTGGTGGTGCCGGCGCTCACCGTGCGCACGATGACCCCGAGGCCGCTGCCCGGGTCGATGCCGTTCATCATCTCGCGCAGGCGGGCGCGCTCCTCCTCGTCGTTGACTTTGCGCGAGACGCCGATCTGCTCCTGCCCGGGCGTGAGCACGAGAAAACGCCCGGCCAGCGAGAGCCACGTGGTGAGGAAGGCGCCCTTGTTGCCCGTGGGCTCCTTGACCACCTGCACGAGCACTTCCTGCCCGGCCTTGAGCACCTTCTGGATGGGCGGGAATTTCTTGCCCTTGGCGGGCTCGTGCGGCGCGAGCCAGTATTCGGGGTGCACCTCGTCGATCTGGAGAAAGCCGTTCTTGCCGGTGCCGTAGTTGACGAAGGCCGCCTGCAGGTTGGCGTCGATATTGTGGATGACGCCCTTGTAGATATTGCCCTTGAGCTTGCGCTGGTGGAGCATGTCCAGATAATACTCGAGGAGGACGCCGTTTTCCGCCAGCGCCACTTCCACCTGCTCCCCCGGGAGCACGCTGATGAACATGCGCTTGTTGGCCGGGGTTGCCTTTTCGCGCGGCTTTTTGGCGCCGCTTTTTTTGGCGGTGCCGCTGTCGCGGGATTCGGCATCGGCAGCCTCCGCGCCCTCCTGCCCTTCAGCGGGGCCGGCCGGGGCGCCCTCTTCCTGAGCCTCGGGGGCCGCTTCCGCCCCGGGCTCCTGCGCCTTGGCGGCATCGTTCTGGCCTTCAGGCGCGCGGTTCTTTTGGCCGCGCCCGCGCCCCCCGCGCCGGCCGCGCCGGCTCTTGCGGCGCGCAGGCTCGCCGGCCTCGGCCCCGGCGGATTCAGCTGCGCCCGTTTCGGCCACGGGGGCTTCAGCGCCGGCAACTTCAGGCGCCCCGGCATCGCCCATGCCGGGGGCGGCTTCCGCCTGCGGGGCCGGAGCCTCAACCGAAGCCCCTTCCCGGGCAGCGCGCCCCCTGCGGGGCTTCCGGGCCGGCGTTGCGGCCCCGGCCGGTTCCGCGCCATCAGCTTGGGGCTGTGCCCCTTGGGGGCTCTCTTCCGCCGGGGCCGAAATTTCAGCGACGGCCGCGCTCTTTGTGGGGCGACCGCGCCTGCGGGGCGCCGGCGCCTCGGCCTGGGCGGCCGTATCGGCTCCCCCGGCGGCCTCACCGACGGCTTGCGGGCGCCGACCGCGGCGCTGGCCTCGTGCCGGCTTTTCCGCTTCCTGCACGGGAGCCTCGGGTGCAGTTTCCCCGGGGGCCGAAGGGGCCGTTTCAGCGGCGGCCGCGCTCCTGCCACGTCCACGCGGGCGGCCGCGTTTGGGCGCGCCGTTTTCCGGCGTTGCGTTCTCCGCGCCCGCGTCAGGCGCCTGCGCGCTGGCTGTCTCCCCCGGCTTTGCGCGGCCGGGCCTGCCGCGCCTCTGGGGCGCCGCCCCGCCGGCGGCCGCAGTGTCCATGGCGGCGCTGTCCGCGGCGTGGGTCGCGCGCCGGGGCGCGCGCCGGCGCGGGCGCGGGATCTCTTCCGCGCCCTGGGGGGCGCTCTCGGCGGGAAGTTGCTGGCTGGAGATTGGGGTTTCAGGGCTCGACGGGCTGGGGAAATCTTGCTCGGAAGTCATGCAGTTCCTTATATGTGGGCGCCCGCAAGGCGCCCGGAAAAATTTGCGAAGCCGGCTTTCGGCAGCGCGGCCAATGCCCTCGCGCCGGAAACGTGCGCCGCGCGGCGCCGCCGGTTTCGCCGCCAAGCATACGTTGTTTCAGAAAATATGCAAGGCGCGGACGCCCCCTGCCCCGGCCGCGGCGCTTGCCAGTGCGCCGCGCAGAGCGTAGAGGACGGGCATGGATATTGCGGAACACGAAGCATGGTTCGAGAGCTATGCGCAGGAGCAGCGCGCCCTCGAGACCGGCGATGCGGGCCCCATAGACCTCAAGCTCCGGCACACCCGCGAGGTGCTGGCCACGGCGCGCGCCATCACCGCCGAAAGCGGCCCGGAGCCCGGGCTTGCGCGCGCCTGCCACCTCGCGGCGCTCTATCATGACGTGGCGCGCTTCGAGCAATACCGCCGCTACCGCACCTTCCGCGACCGGGAATCCTGCAATCACGGCCTCATGGGGGTGAAGATCCTCAAGCGCGAACGCCGCCTTGACGATGAAAGCCCGGCCCTGCGCCGGCGCGTGCTCACGGCCGTGGGCCTGCACAACCGTTTCATGCTGCCCCCGGCGCTCCCGGAGGACGCGGCCCTGGTGACGCATGTGGTGCGCGACGCGGACAAGCTGGACATCCTCCGGGTGATGCACGAAAACCTCAGCGGACCCAAGCCTTACCACCCCACCGTGGTGCTGGGCCTTCCCGACGACCGGGCCCTCGTGAGCACCACGGTGCTTGGCGCCGCCCGCGAAGGACGCGTGGCCTCCTATTCCGATCTTACGAGCGTCAACGACCTGCGCGTGCTCCTCGGGAGCTGGCTCTTTGACATGCACTTTGCCGCCAGCCGGCGCCAGTTCGCCGCTGCCGGCCATGCCCGGCGCCTCATTGAGGACCTGCCGGAAGACGCGCCTTACGGCGCCATCCGCGCGGAACTCCTCGCCCGGCTGGCCGCTGTGGCCGCCGCCCCGGCCCCGCCCGCGGGCACTTGTTGAGGCGCCCGGAAAAATGCCGCAAAAAAACCGCAGGCTCCCTGAAACCTGCGGTTTTTTTCAGCATTGGACTGCTGGCGGCTACATGAGGTAGTCGCCGCGGTTGAATTTGAATTTTTCCGTGGCGGTCAGCACTTCCAGTTCGTTGAGCAGGCTGTCGAGCCCGGGGTTCTTGCCCCGGACGCCGGCGGTATCCGCCCTGATCCGCGTCACCTCGCTGTCTATGCCCTCAAGCAGGGCGTAGGCTTCGCGCAGGGAGCTGTCGGTCGGGGACGAGCCCAGGGTCTTGGCGTAGGTATCCCACATATCAAGGGTGCCGGAGGCCTGGTCAAAGGCCGCCTGGAACACCGCGGTATCCGGGTCCGTCGCCTCGCTCGCGCCGACGCCGTTCAGCATGATCTGGCTGAAGAGCGCAGCCTGCGCGCCCGGAGGAAGCGGGCTTGTGGCCGCCGCGCCGGCGTCCTGGCCGGCCAGTTGCTCGGTCAGGAGGGCATCGAAGACACCGGGCTGGGCCGCGGTTTTGCGGGTGCCCTGCGCCTGTTGCTCCTGTACGCGCAGCAACGCTTCCAATTGTTCGGCATTTATTTCCATAGTCGCCTCCAGGGTTGGCGTTTCCCGGCAATGTGCAATAAGCCTGCCAAGAAGGCGCCGGCCGCAAGACGGCATTTTTCAAGACTTTTTCAAAAAAGGCGCCGGCAATTTCTGCCCGGCGCGGGCGTGCGGCACCCGCCGGGGGCGCTTCCGCGCTGTGCTTTGCGCCCATGTCTTCCTGGCACAGTCTAGCTTCAAGCCGGGCACTTGTCTATTTTTTCAAAAGCCCCTATCCTTATCTATATTCGGACGTTGAATCCCAAAGGCCCGGCGCGCCCGCGCGGGGCCACGCCGAGGAGGATGCCATGGCCAAGAAGGAAATCAAGAAGATCCTGTGCGCGGTGGACCTTTCCGACCATAGCAAGGATGTGGCCGCGTATGCCGCCATGCTGGCCAAGGGCATGGGGGCCAGCGTCATCGTGGTCTATACCGCGCCCTCGCTGAGCCAGTATGTGGGCTTCCATGTGCCGCCCAACACCATCGAGAATTTCGTCGGCGAGATCGTCACCGGCGCCGAAAAGTCCATGGAGGCCTTTGTGGCCGAAAACTTCTCGGGCATCGAGGCCCGCGGCCAGGTGCTCATCGGCTACGCCGCCGAGGAGATCCTCAACCGCGCCCACGAGGAAAAGGTGGACATCATCGTCATGGGCACCCACGGCAGGAAGGGCATCGACCGCATCCTGTTCGGCTCCGTGGCCGAAAAGGTGGTCAAGAACGCCGACATGCCCGTGCTCACCATCCGGCCTTCCGAAGCCCCCAAGGCCTGACACGTTCCCCCAGCCGGGAGCGACCCGGGGCCTCAGGGGCTTTCCGGGGCGCTCCCGGCATCGCCGCCAAGTGCGCCGCTTCTCATCGAGGTCATCATGTCCGCACCATCGGTCCTTGAGCGCATCCGGGCGCTGGACGCCTATGCGCCGGGGCTTTCCATCGCCGAGATCCGGCGCCGCCACGGCCTCGCCAAGGTCATCAAGCTCGCGAGCAACGAAAACCCCCTGGGCGCCTCGCCGCTGGCGCAGGAAGCCGTGCGCCGCAACGCCTGCCTCGCCTTCCGCTATCCGCAGGGGGGCAACCCGCGCCTGCGGGAGGCCCTCGCCAGGCTGCACGGCGTGGCGCCCGAGCGCATCGTGGTGGGCAACGGTTCGGACGAGATCATCGACCTCCTCATCCGCATGCTCGCAGCCGACGGGGAGCACAACATCGTCTGCTGCGAGCCCTGCTTCAGCATCTATCCCATCCAGGCGCGCGTGGCCGGCGTGGACTTGCGCCGCCGCCCCCTGCGGGAAGATTTTTCCCAGGATCTCGCCGGCCTCGCCGACCTCGCCGACGCGACCACGCGCCTTGTCTTCGTCACCACGCCGGACAATCCTTCCGGCTATTGCCCGCCTCGGGAGGATGTGCTCCGCCTTGCGCGCCGCCTCGCCGAAACGGCGCCCGGGGCCCTTCTGGTGGTGGACGAGGCCTATATGGACTTCGCGGAGGACGAAGCCGCCACTTCCCTGCTCCATGCCGGGGAGCTGCCGGAAAACGTGGCCGTCCTGCGCACCTTTTCCAAGAGCTGGGGGCTCGCGGGGCTCAGGCTCGGCTATGGCATTGTGCCGCCGGCCATCGCGGACGGCTTCTGGCGCAGCCGCCTGCCCTTCTCCGTCAATGTGCTCGCGGAGGAGGCCGCGCTGGCCGCCATGGAAGACATGGCCTTCCGCGCGGCCACGCTCACGACCGTGCGCGAGGGGCGCCGCGAGCTTGCGGCCGGCCTCACCAGGCTCGGCTGCCAAGTCTGGCCGAGCGAGGCCAACTTCCTCATGTTCCGCCTGCCGGAGGGGCACGACGCCCGCGCCTGCTTTGAAGGGCTGCTCAGGCGCGGCATCATCATCCGGCCCCTGCGCAGTTATGGCCTTCCCGACCACCTGCGCGTCAGCGTGGGCACCCCGGAGGAGAACGCGGCCTTTCTGCGCGCTCTTGAGCAGGAGCTCGGCGCATGACCGCCCCGCTGCTCCCCGTGGTGACGCTGGACGGGCCGGCCGGCGTGGGTAAGACCACCCTTGCGCGGCGCCTGGCTCAAGCCCTTTCCCTGCCCTATCTGGACACCGGGGCCATGTTCCGCACCCTGGCCCTGCGCCTCGGGCCGGATGCGACGGCCCTTGCGCCGGAGGAACTGCGGGCGCGCTGCGCGGCGTGGCCCTTTACCCTCGAGGGGAGCGGGGCCGAGAGCCGCCTTTCCTGCGCGGGCGTGCCGGTTGGCGACGAGATCCGCACCGAGGCCGTGGGCCTTTTGGCCGCGCGCCTGGGCACCGTGCCGGCGGCGCGCGACATCCTTAAAGAAGCGCAGCGGCGCATGGGCGAGCGCGGCCCGCTGGTGGCCGAAGGGCGCGACATGGGCACGGCCGTCTTCCCGGACGCGCGCTTCAAGTTCTTTCTCGACGCCACACCGGAAACGCGGGCCCTCAGGCGCCAGCGCGACCTTGCGCAACGCGGGCGGCACGAAGACCTCGCCGTGCTCACCGGGCAAATCCGCGAGCGCGACACCCTGGACCGCCAACGCGCCGTGGCCCCTTTGCGGCCGGCCGCGGACGCGCTCATCGTGGACACTTCCTCGCTCGACATCGAGGGCGTGTTCCAGGCGCTCATGCGGCACATCGAGGCCCATGGCGGCCGCGCCGCGCTCGCTGGCCGCTGACCACCCCCACCACCGGCGGCAAGATTTGCCGTTCCCGCGTCAAGGGCACGACGCGCCGGGAGGCCGGCGCCCCCTGAAAGGGCAGTTTTTGGCACGAAAGAGTCAGATTTTTCCCGTCCGTCCCAGACTCCCCATTGATAACTATCTGATTTTCCGCCCTTTCCTTTCCATGGCATGCTCCGTGCATAATTCCGGGCACATCACCGGCGCCATCGCGCCATGTGGGAAAAGCCTCAAAAGGGGAGGATACCATGGAAAATCAGCTGGACTACGAAATCAACAAGGAACTGGGCGAGTGCTACCTGTTCATGGGCGACTTTGACAAGGCCGAGGAGTATTACCGCAAGGCCGCCGCGGGCAATTCCCGCAGCGCCGCTCCCTACATGGGCCTCGCCACCGTTGCCGTGCAGCGCTCCGAGCTGGACAAGGCGCTGGTGCTCTACCAGAAAGCCGCGGCCGTGGAAGAGACCGACAAGGCCCTGTGCGGCATCGGCCTCGTGCACATGGAGCAGGGCAACCATGAGGAAGCCTTCGGCTACTTCTGCCGCGCCCTCGAAAAATCCGCCGCCAACATCGTCGCGCTGAACTGCCTTGTGCGCGAGGCGTACCAGACGGGCCAGGTGGAAGCCACCCTGCCTTATCTTGCCGCGGCCCTCGACACCTGCGAGGAAAAAGAGGCCGTGCGCGTGACCCTGGCCGGCTGCCTCATCTATCTCGGCCGCAACGACGAGGCGCGCGAGCACTTGGAAGCCGTGCTCGGCGAGAACCCGGCCAACAGCAGCGCGAAAGAACTTTTCGATACCATGGCCGCGTAAACGGGTTCCGCCCCGTCCGCGCGGCGGCACTTCTCCCCTCCCCACAAGGTTTTCCGGCCCCAGGATGGGCCCGGGGCCGGAAAATCACCCCAAGGACGGGAGCGGAAAGGATTCGCGGCGGCACAGACCGCCCGGGCTGCCCCCGGCAGCCCCCACCACTTCAGGAGCAGGCATGCGAGGATCATGCCTGCTCCTTCTTTTTGGGGGCGGCGCAAGGCTCCCACGGGGTCTCTATCGCCCTGTATCCGGCTCTATTTCGGGCACTTACCGTCTTTCCCCGGCAAACCATTGAACTGTCGCCCTGCGTGTGGTATGGGCATGGACATACTCTCACGGCTTTACCCCAAGCCAAGCGGGCGGCGCCGGCACACCCCGCGCCGCTGTGGAGGAGATCGCCCATGCCGCGACTTGTCTATGGAGTCTGGGACGGCACTGTCTATGACAACCGCAATGGCGGCGACGCCACGCCCCCCGGACTGGATCTTTCCGTCTTTGACAGCTTCAGCGAAGGCAATCCGGCCCGCTCTTTCCTCTCCGACAGGGGCTTTCTCGTCTTCGACCCGGAGCTTCCCCTGCTCTGGGCCCTGTGGAAACATTTTGACAAGGTGGCCTCCGAGTCCTGCGGCAAGTGCTCGCCCTGCCGCACCGGCGCGCCCCTCGTGCGCGATGTGCTGGCCGCGGCGCGCGACGGCGCCGCCGTGGACTGGCAGGACCTGCGCGACATCGCCATGCAGATGAGCGCCACCTCGCTCTGCGGCGTGGGCCAGACCGGCGCCCTGCCTCTCCTGGCGGCGCTCACGCACTTCCCGGCGGAGCTCAAGCCCGGCGAAAGCGGCGACACGCGCGGCTTTTACAGCGCCATCACAAGCCCCTGTATCGAGGCCTGCCCGGGCCTTGTCAACATCCCCCGCTATATCGACTACATCAAGGACGGCCACGACGACCTTGCCGCCAATACCGTCCTGCGCAGTTATCCGCTGGTGGGCAGTTGCGGCCGCGTCTGCGTGCGCAGTTGCGAGCGCGCCTGCCGGCGCGCCAAGGTGGATGCGCCGGTCTCCATCCGCAATCTCAAGCGCTACGCGGCGGACAGGGCCATCGCCTCGGGCATGCTCAAGCCGCAGGACGCCGCCCCGGCCAAGAACAAGCGCGTGGCCGTGGTGGGCGCGGGGCCCGTGGGCATCTCCTGCGCGTATCACCTGCTCGAGCGCGGCTACCCGGTGGATATTTTCGAGGCCAAGCCCAAGGCCGGCGGCATGATCCGCTACGGCATCCCCATCTACCGCCTGCCCAAGACGACCCTCCAGGAAGAGACGGACATAGTGGCCGCCATGGGCGCGCGCTTCTTCTTCAACCAGAAGCTCGGCCGGGATTTTGACGTGGACGAGCTCTTTCGGCGCGGCTACGACGCGGTGTTCATCGGCTGCGGCTGCCCGAGCGGCGCCTATCTCGGCATGGAGGGCGAGGATGCGTCGCTTGCCGGCTACGAGAACGGCATCGCCTTCCTGGAGCGCGTGTACGAGGGCGTGGAGGCGGGCGAGCCGCCCGTGCTCGAGGGCGATGTGGTGGTGGTGGGCGGCGGCAACGTGGCCATGGACTGCTGCCGGGCGGCCGCGCGCGTGGCCACCGGCGTCACCCACCTCATCTACCGCCGCACCGAGGCCGACGCCCCGGCCGACCCGGAGGAAATCAAGGCCGCCAAGGAAGAAGGCGTGCACTTCCACTTCCTCTGCGGGCAGGACGCCCTGGTGGTGGAAAACGGCGAGATCACGGGCCTCAGGGTGGTCAACATGGAGCGCACCGAGCCCGACGCCAGCGGCAGGCGCGGTGTGAGGCCCATCCCGGGCTCGGAGCATGTCATCCCCTGCCGCCACGTCATCGCGGCCATCGGCCAGAAGACGGACGCCGCCATGCTGCGCGACGACGAGGGCATCGCGCGCGACCGCAAGAACTGCATCGTCATCAACGCCGCGCACGAGACGAGCCGCAAGGGTGTCTTCGCCGGCGGCGACTGCACCAGCGGCCCGCGCGCCTCGGGGCCCACCACCATGATCATGGGCATGGGCCACGCCTATTTTGCGGCGCGCTCCATCGACCAGTTCCTTTCCACGGACCAGGTGCCCTTTGATTCGCGCTGGCGCCTGAGCGAATGGATCGCCAGGGGGCGCCTGCTCGACGACGCCGCGCCCGCGCCGGCCAAGCCCCGGCAGGAGCGCGTGGGCGTGCGCGAGATCTCGCCCGGAGAGCGCGACCACAATTTTGACGAGGTGGAACAGACCATGACCCGCGAGGAGGCGTGGTCCGAGGCCTCGCGCTGCATGCGCTGCTACCGCGTGCTTTCCGTCATCACCGAGAGCCCCATCCCCGGCAATCCCGCCTGAGCGACGTGAGCCGCAGAAAGAGGATACTCATGAAAGCCTATCTCAATGGTCAGGAATATGCGTTCGAGGAAGGGGAAACCATCCTCCAGCTCGCCCGGCGCGCGGGCGTCTTCATCCCCACGCTCTGCCGCTTCGAGCCCCTCAGCCACAAGCCCGCCACTTGCCGGGTCTGCCTCGTGGAGGTGAGCGACGGCGCGGGCACGCGCATGGTGGCCTCGTGCGAGACGCCGCTTGCGGACGGCATGCGCATCGACACCCTCTCCCGCCATGTGCGCGACATGCAGCGTACCCAGGTGGAAATGATCTTCGCCGACCATGACCAGGAATGCGTCTCCTGCGCGCGCCACGGCGACTGCGAATTGCAGGACCTGGGCGAGGCTGTGGGCCTCACGCGCAACCGCTTCACCCACCGCCTGCGCCCCACGGCGGCCGAGCGCCCGCTGGACGACAGCGCCGCCGGCATGACGCGCGACATGAGCAAGTGCATCCGCTGCCTGCGCTGCGTGGAGGTCTGCCGCCAGATCCAGGGTGTGGCCGCGCTCACCGTGGACGGGCAGGGCCTCGGCACCTGCATCGGCGTGGGCATGGCCGACGACCACAGCGCCTCGGCCTGCATCCAGTGCGGCCAGTGCACCCTCGTCTGTCCCACCGGGGCGCTCGCCGAGCGCGACCAGAACGACCTCGTGCTCGACATGCTGGCCGACCCTGAGGTCACCACGGTCTTCAGCTTCGCGCCCTCCGTGCGCGTGCTCCTGGGCGAGGAATTCGGCTTCGCCCCGGGCGTCAACGTGGAGGGCAAGATCGTGGGCGCGCTCAGGCGCATCGGCGCGGACGTGGTGCTGGACACGGACTTCGCCGCGGACGTGACCATCATGGAGGAAGGCACGGAGCTTCTGGGCCGGCTCAAGAAGGGCGCGAAAGGGCCCATGTTCACCTCCTGCTGCCCGGGCTGGATCAACTATGCGGAAAAGCATTGCCCGGGCGTTTTGCCGCACATCTCCTCCACGCGCTCGCCGCAGGCCATCCTCGGGGCGCTCGCCAAGAGCTACCTGCCCGAGGCCATGGGGCTTGAGAAGGAGCGCCTGCGCACCGTTTCCATCATGCCCTGCGTGGCCAAGAAGGACGAGGCCGCGCGCCCCGAGCTCGCGCGCGAGGACGTGCCCGACACGGACGTGGTGCTCACGGTGCGCGAGTTCGCGCGCCTGCTCCGGCGCATGGGCGTGGACCTCGCGGACGTGGAGCCCGAGCCCTTCGACAATCCCTTCATGAGCGCGTCCACGGGCGCGGCCGTGATCTTCGGTTCCACCGGCGGCGTCATGGAGGCGGCCGTGCGCACCGTCTATGCCGTGGTGACAGGCAAGGAGCTCGAGCACATCGAGGTCACGCCCCTGCGCGGCATGGACGGCGTGCGCGAGGCCGTCATCGACCTCGGCGAGGGCAATGGCAGCATCCGCGTCGCCATCTGCCACGGGCTGCGCAACGCGCGCGCCCTGGCCGAGCAGGCCATGGCCGGCGAGTCGCCCTATGACTTCATCGAGGTCATGGCCTGCCCCGGCGGCTGTGCGGACGGCGGGGGCACCTCGCGCGTCAAGGGCGACTATCACCCCCACGCGCGCACGCGCCAGCAGGGCCTCTACAGCCTTGACCGCGCCATGCCGCGCCGCCAGTCGCACAAGAACCCACAGGTGAAGAAGCTCTATGAGGACTTTTTGGGCGAGCCCAATTCGCACAAGGCCCACGAGCTTCTGCACACCGCCTATTCCGACCGCAGCGAAAGCCCGAGCGAGACCATCTTCGCCAACAAGCAGCGCCTGACGCTGACGGACTGAGTGGAAAGAAAGAAAAGAAAGAACGGAAGAATACGGAAAGCGCCGGGGGGAGACTCCCGGCGCTTTTATCGTGTGCCGTCCCCGGCCTATTCGGCAAACATGAGCTGAAGCACGGAGACGATTTCCCGGCGCGCCTCCTCCGGGAGGACCGCCATGCGCCTGGTGAGCCGGGCCTTGTCCAGCGCCCGTATCTGGTCCAGGGCGACCTGGCCGGGAATATCGCATACCACGGTCTTCACGCGGAAGGGATAGGGCCGGATGGTCGACGTGAGCGGCGCCACCAGTACCGTGCCGAGATGCCTGTTGAGCTCATCCGGGGAAATGATGAGCACGGGGCGGGTTTTCCTGATTTCATGGCCGATGGTCGGGTCGAGGTTGGCCCACCACACCTCGAAGCGGCTCACGGTTTTTGGGGCCATGTCCACTCCGCGGCATCGAAGCCCGAATCCAACTGGTCGAATTCCGCAAATTCCCGCGCATCCACGGCTCTTTCAGCGGCAGGGACGGCAAGAAGCGCCTCTTCCCACGCGGCGCGGCCCTGCTTCACCGGCGAGAGCAGGAGGCCCGCATCGGTGACAGTGAGGGAGACCATATCACCGAACCCGCACTGGGCAATGAGCGCCTTGGGCAAACGGATGCCGCGCGAATTGCCGATGGGCACAAGAGGAATATCCATCGTTTACCTCGTGAGCACAATGTAATTATTTGCAAAACAGCCGTCAAGCCGTCTCGCAGACTGCGGGATAAAGGGCAGGCAAAAGGCGCGAGGACAAAAAGAGGCGAGGACTATCCGGGCAGGGAAAGCAGCCGCGCGCGCAGCTCCCTGTCCAAGAGGCGCTGGTTGGAGCTGCCGCGCCAGGCGATGTCGAGGCTGCGCAAGGCCTCGATATAGGGACCGTCGATGAGCAGGTCCGTGGCGTCCAGCAGGGCGGCCACGGCCGCATCCATCCGGGCGCGGCTCGCCAGCTCCTCAAAGATATAGCCGGTATAGGTGATGACCGTGCCCCCGAGGGCATGGATGCGGGCGGCGAGCAGGGCGAGGGGACGGGCCTGGAGAAAGGGCTCACCCCCGGAAAAGGTCACGCCGGAAAGCAGCGGATTTTCCCGGTAGCGGGCCACCAGTTCGTCGAGGGAATGGTAGTTGCCGCCGTTGACGGGATGCGTCTCGGGATTGTGGCAGCCCGGGCAGCCGTGCGGGCAGCCCTGGGTGAAGACGGTGAGCCGAAGCCCCGGCCCGTCCACGATGGAGTCTTCCACGATGCCGGCCAGCCGCAGCCGGGGGGCGGCCTCCCCCCGGCCCACAGGGGCGCGAAAGCCTGCGCGCCGCAGCCCGGGCGCGGGGCGCGCCGCTTCAGGCATGGCGCACGCGGTCGTGCTCTTCGGCGCGCTTGGCGTTGTTGAAGCGGTCGAGCGTGCCCACGAGATAGCCCGTGATGCGCCGGATGCGCTCAAAGCCCACGCCCTCGCCCACGAGCGCGTGCGCCGCGGGCGCCGCGGCCGCTTCCTCGTTCTGCGCTTCCTCGAACAGGCGCGATTTCATCAGCATGGCTTCTTCCTCCTCGGGAGTGTTCAAAAAAATCCCTGCCGCCCTGCGGCGGCCAGGTCTCAGTTCCAGCGCGGCATATTGGGATAGAGTTTGCGCAGCTCGCGCAGTTTTTCCTCGCTCACGCCCTCGCCCTCGCGGCGCCCGCAGCGCGGGCAGACATCGTTGATGACGCCCGTGTAGCCGCACACCGGGTCGCGGTCCAGCGGGTGGTTCACGGAGCCGTAGCCCACGCCCGCGTCGTGCATGCAGCGGATGATGCGCTCGAAGGCCGCGGTGTTCTTCGCCGTGTCGCCGTCGAGCTCCACATAGGTGATGTGGCCGGCATTGGTGAGCGCGTGGTACGGGGCCTCGATGGCGATCTTCCTGTGCGCGCGGATGGGGAAATACACGGGCACATGGAAGGAATTGGTGTAGTAACCGCGGTCGGTGATGCCCGGGAGCTCCCCGTAACGCGCCTTGTCGAGCGCCGTGAAGCGGCCGCTCAGGCCCTCGGCGGGCGTGGCGATGAGCGAGAAATTGAGCTTCGTCTTTTCCGCCTCGGCGTCGGCGCGGCGGCGCATGTGGCCGATGATGCGCAAGCCCAGCTTCTGGGCGGCCTCGCTTTGGCCGTGGTGCTCTCCGATGAGGGCCACCAGGGTCTCGGCGAGGCCGATGAAGCCCACGGTGAGCGTGCCGTGCTTGAGCACCTCGCCAATGCGGTCCTCCATGTCCAGCTTGCCGGAATCTATCCAGATGCCGTTGCCCATGAGGAAGGGATAGTTGCGCACCTTCTTGGCGCTCTGGATCTTGAGGCGGTGCATGAGCTGGCGGAAGACGAGGTCGATGGCGTCGTCGAGGAGGCCGAAAAAGGCATCAACGTCGCCCTTCGCCTCGATGCCGAGGCGCGGCAAATTGATGGTGGTGAAGCTCAGGTTGCCGCGGCCGCAGGTCACCTGCCGGTCGGGGTCGTGCACATTGCCGAGCACGCGCGTGCGGCAGCCCATGTAGGCCACCTCGCTGTTGTAGTCGCCGGGGCGGTAGTAGTGGAGGTTGAAGGGCGCGTCGAGAAAGCTGAAATTGGGGAAGAGCCGCTTGGCCGAGGTCTCCATGGCGAGCTGGAAGAGGTCGTGGTTGGGGTCGCCGGGATTATAGTTGACGCCCTCCTTCACCTTGAAGATCTGCACCGGGAAGATGGAGGTCTCGCCGTTGCCGAGGCCGGCCTGCGTGGCGAGCAGCAGGTTCTTCATGACCATGCGGCCCTCGGGCGACGTGTCCGTGCCGTAGTTGATGGAGCTGAAGGGCACCTGCGCGCCCGCGCGGGAATTCATGGTGTTGAGGTTGTGGATGAGCGCCTCCATGGACTGGTAGACGCGCGTCTCCGTCCGCGTGAGCGCTTCCTCCACGGCATAGGCGTGGGCGCGGGCCACGAGCTCCCGCTGCCCGGGCGCGGCAGCCGCCACAAGGGCCTCGCCCAGGGCCCCGGCCTCGCCCATGCGCGGGCCGCGCCCGGCGAGGAGGCGGTCGGCCAGGGCCCTGGCCGCCCCCGCATCCATGCCGCCGGCGAGGCGCAGGCAGGCCTCGAGGCCGCGGCGGTATTCCTTGCGCCAGGTCTTGGCCACGCCCTCGGCCATGGCCCAGTCAAAATTGGGCACGCTCTGGCCGCCGTGCATCTCGTTCTGGTTGGCCTGGATGGCGATGCAGGCGAGCGCGGCGTAGCTCTCGATGGAATTGGGCTCGCGCAAAAAGCCGTGGCCCGTGGAAAAGCCGTTGCGGAACAGCGGGATCAAGTCGATCTGGCAGCACGTCTCCGTGAGCATGTAGAAATCTTTGTCGTGGATGTGGATATCGCCGTTGATGTGCGCCGCCGAGGCGTCCTTGGGCAGGATATAGCTGTCCACGAAATACTTGGAGCCTTCGGAGCCATACTTGAGCATGGTGCCCATGGCGGTGTCGCCGTCGATATTGGCGTTTTCGCGCTTGATGTCCTCGGCCACGGCCGGGGAATAGGTCAGGCGCTGGTAGATCTCCATGAGGGCCGATTCCGCGTTGCGGATTTTGGCGTGCTCCGCCCGGTAGAGGATATAGGCCTTGGCCGTGCGGGCATAGTCGAAGCGGATGAGGCTTTCCTCCACCACGTCCTGAATTTCTTCCACATGGCGCAGGTTGCGCTCGTCGAGGGTGCGGCAGACCTTTTCCGTGACGAAGAGCAGATCCGTCGGGGACATGTCCTCCCCCTCCACGGCCTGGTTGGCCCTGGTGATGGCGCTCAGGATCTTCTTCGAGTCAAAGGGCACGGCTGTGCCGTCCCGTTTGATGATTGTCGCGGGCATGGTCTACTCCCAAACAGGGGGGCTTTTTACCAAGCAGTGCCGTGCTTTTGCCGCGAGCGCGGCGCAGGGCGTGAGAACCGCGGCAAAAGCCCGTTGCGGCGGCCCTTTTCATATGCGCCCCTCGGGCGCACGTCACGCGAAAGCAGGTCTTCCGGCTTGCCGCCCGTGTTTCCGCCTTCCCGGGCCTTTGGCCCAGTGGCACAGTGGAAAACGGGGCGCGGCCGCTCTTTGCGGCGCGCGCGATGGCTGACGGCGGCGGGTCCGCTCCCGATTTTAACGGGATTCCCTATTAAGCCCGTGGCGCTCTCGCGTGTCTAGAACTATTCAAAACTTTTCGGCGCGTCAATGCAGGGGCGAAAAAAAGGTCTCCTAGTGTCAAAGCAACTTACTGACATCATTATTGAATTTTCTTGGCTTTCCGCCTTCCCCTTCCTCAGGAGCCTCCCCAAAACGCCAAGGCCCCCGCAGCGTGTGCCGCGGGGGCCTGCATATCGCGGGGTCGTCCCCCAAGGGGTCCTATTCTCCGGCGGGGCGCTCTTTTGCGCCGTCGTCCGGCGCCAAGGCGGCCGCGTCCTGTGGCTGGGGCTCCAGCGAATGCATGTTGACCTGCGATGGCCCGTCAAAGCCCTGCGGCACCTGGATGCCGATGCGCGCCGGGTGGTTGATTACAATGGGCCCCGTGAGGTTGAGGGCGGCCTTTTCCGGCTCGCCCGGGGGGATGGACACCGTGACGAGGATGGCCGCGTCCTCGGTGTTCTGGATCTCGAGCAGGGCCTGCTCCGCGTCGCCGAGCATCACCGGGTAGGATGACAAAAAGCTGTACGGGTCGGCCACGAGCAGTCCCACCTGCGGGTTGGTCACGCTCTGGAGGATGAGCAGGGGCGCGTCGGGCCTCAACTGGAGGAGGATGAAGTCGTGCTCCTCCTCAAAACCGGCCAGCCCGCGGGGAAAACGAATGATCTTGTCGGGATCGATGACGCGCCGCCCGAGGCGGGTTTCGATCTCTAGCTCTTTTTCGCTTGCCATAGTTCAGCAGCCACCATCAAATCTTCGTTCTTGGTCGCCAGGGCGCGGCGATTTTCCTCAATGACCCGTTTATAGACCTCTTCGCGGTACACCGTGGTATCGCTGGGCACGTCCAGGCCGAGCTTGACCTGCCGCCCCTGGATACCGAGCACGGTGATGCGGATGTTTTCGCCCAAATACAGGCTTTCGCCGGGGCGTCGCGTCAGAATGAGCATGGCATGGCGTCCGATGCGCCAGGGGCGCGCTTACACATAGTTGGCGAGGCTCAGCTTCATGATCATGGACGAGGATTGCAGGACCGTCTGGTACGTGAGCTGCTGGCGCGTCAGCTTGGTCAGCAGTTCCGTCAGGTCGATATCCTCAGTGTAGCTCAAACGCTCCTGCTGGTCCAGCTTCTGGAACGAGAGCACGTCCGAGGCCGTCTGGATGCGGTTTTCCTTGCCGCCGATGGACGTGGCCGCGGAGAGAACCTGCTTTTCCGCCACTTTGAGGGCCGCGAGGGTCTTCTGCGCGCCCTCCTGGTTGTTACCCTCAAGATAGCCGATGAAGGCGCCCACCACCTCGAAGAGGTTGTTGTCGCCGTCGAGGGCTGGCTTGCCCTCGTAGTAGCCGCCGAAGATGTCCTTGCCCACGGCGTTCACCGAGAGGTAGGTGTCCTTCATGATCTCGAACTTGAGATCGGCGCGCGAGGGATGCACCATGACCTGGCTGCCGGCCGTGACCGTCTTGTCGCCCACGGCGGCGGCGTCAAAATCCACATAGCCGCCGGGCACGGGCAGGCGCAGCTTGTCGCCGCCGGTGGTCTGGCCCTTGAGCGTCACCCAGTTGGAGCCGCCGTCCGTGCTGTAGGACCACGTGAACTCGTTGCCCGGCGCCGAGAGGTCGGCGTCCGTATCCATGCGCACGAGGAGATTCTTGCCGAAATCGCCGGTGGCCGAGACTTCGAGGCCCTGGGGCGCGCCCATCTGGGTGATGTCGAGCGGCGGGTCCTTGTCGTCGCCCTGATACATGGCAGCCGGCCGGATATAGAGCAGGGTGCCGTTCCTGGCGCCCGGGCCTTCGTCCGGGTTGGCCGCCTTCACCGCCATGTCCTTGGGCACGGTGAGGATGACGCCATTGGCCGAAAGGTTGATGGTGTCGCTGCCCGGCGCAACGCCCGGCTCATAGGTACCCTCCTGCCAGGTGTCGCCGCCGTCGTTGGACCAGCGGAACGCGGGCTGGTTTTCGAGGGTGTCATCCTTGAGGAACTGCACGATGACCGTATCCGCGCTCGCGCCCTGCAACTGGCAGGCGCCCCCCTTGATGGCCTTGTCCCAGTCCTCGTCCCAGCTCGTGACGGCGAGGCCCTGCTCAAAGGCGTTGTAGTCGTAGCGGTGGCCGGCGAAGATGCTCTTGCCCTCGAACTCGGTGTTGGCGAGCTCGAGGAGGCTGCCGAAATGCTGGCGCGCCTGGTCGGCCATGATCTTGCGCTGGCTCGCGTCATAGGTGCCGGTGGAGGCCTGCTCCGCGAGGGTGATGAGATCCCGGATGACCGTGGGCACGCGCGTGGAGAGCACGCTGTCCTCAAGGTTGAGCCAGCCCTTGGCGGTATCCACGTTTTCCTGGTACTGGGCCGTATTGGTGAGGTCGACGCGCGTGGTGAGCACGCGATAGGTGCCCGCCGGGTCGTCCGAGGGCCGGTTGATCTTTTTCTGGGTGGAGCCCTGCTGGACGCTCTCCATATATCCGGCCAGATTCTTCTGCATCTGGCCGACCATGTCGTTGTACATGGTCTTTTGAGTCACGCGAATGGCCATCTTGCTCCCCCCTTACTGCTTGAGGCCGAGAAGGGTTTGCAGCATCTGGTCAGCGGTGGTGATGAGCTTGGCTGCCGCCGTGTAGGAATGCTGGTACTTGATGAGATTGCTCATCTCCTCGTCCATGTTCACGCCAGTGACCGACTCCACCCGTTCGGAAAGATCCTCGGTGAGGGCGGTATGGTATTCGGTATTGGTCTTGGAAAGGCGCCTGTCCGCGCCCACGGTGGTGACGAGGTTGGCGTAGTATTGCGAAATGGTCTGGTTGTCGACGGTCTTCCAGAGCGTGGAAATGGTCACCGGCTTGTCGATGAGCTTGCCGATGGCCGTGGCCGTGATGTTGTCGCCCACATTGGTCTGGAACTGGCCGTTCACCTGGCCGGACGCGATGAGGTGCGTATTGCTGTGGACCTGGGTGTTGACCGCGAGGTCGGTGGCGTCGCTTCCGCTGAAAAAGGTGTTGATGCCGAGCGCCGCCATGAGGCCTGAGCTGTCCGCGCCCATGGCGAACTCGATATTGGCGCCGGCCTGCGTCTCGATGAGCAGCTTGCCGTCCTGGATGCTGGCCACGAGCGGCTGCCGGCCGTCCTCAAGCCTCATGTTGTTGATGGCGTCGCGCACATCCTCGAGAGTGTGGACGGAGGGGTCGAAATTGGCGCCGCCGCCGAAATCGAGCATGGCGGAATCAAGGTGGTCCCCGGTGACGCTGTCATAAAAATGGAAGTTGACATTGCCGGCCTGGAGCTTGTCGGAAAAAGGCAGGATGGCCTGCGGCGAGCCGAGGGCCTGCTTGGTGTCCTCCACGCGCTGCTGGCCCTGGGCATAGGTCAGCTTGGAAAGGCCCGCGCCCTGGCTGTGGATGCGGTTGACCTCCCAGATGAGCGAGGAGGCCACGGCGTTGAGCTCGTCCATGTAGCGGCCGCAATTGTCGTCGCGGATATTGTAATAGGCCGCGAGCTTGCCGCCGGTGACGCGGTTCTTGTTGTCCTGCCCGTCAAAGCCGATCTGCGGAGTGATGTTCTGGGGGCCGCGCGAGGGCTCGATCCAGTAGAGGCCGTCCTTGGGGATGATGTCGAACTGGTCGCCCTCGTGGAAATTCTCCACCGAGGAGAAGGAGATCTTGAGGTCCTTGACCAGCACCTCGTCGGTGACGGGGTTGCCGTTCTCGTCGGTCTTGCCGCTGTTGGTGATGTCAAAGCGCAGTTCCTGGCCGTCGTCGCCGCGCAGCCAGGTCTTGCCGCCGTCAAGGGACACGCGGAACTGCGGGGGCTCGTCACCGCCGGCATCGCCGCCGCGCACGATCTCCACGGTGTATTCGTGGCTGTCGTTGCCCGTGAAATTGATGCTGCCCGCGTAGGTCGAGCCGGACTTGAGGTGGTTCTCGGCGCGCGGGCCCATGACCTCAAGCTCGTAGGTCACGATGCCGTCCACGAGGGGCTGCCCGGTGGAGAGCTGCACGCGGAAATTGCCCTTGCCGTGGTCGATGGTCTCCACGTCCACGAGGGTGGCGAGCTCGCGCACCAGCTGGTCGCGCTTGTCGAGCAGCGAATTGGGGTTGCTGATGCCGTCCACGGTCTGGGCGGTGATCTGGCGGTTCAGGTCGGAAATGGCCACCGCGATGTCGTTGACGCGGTTGACGCCCTGCTTGATGGACACATCCATCTCGTTCTGGATGTTCTTGATGGCGTCCATGGTGTTGCCGAACATGTCGCTCAGGTTGTCGGCATAGGAGAGCAGGCTTTCGCGGACGGCCGTGTCGTCCGGGCGCAGGGCGAGATCCTGCCAGGCGTTGAAGAAGCTGGTCAGGGAGGAGCTGATGCCCGCGCGGTTGGCTTCGTTGAAGATGTTTTCCAGCGAGGCCATGATGGTGTCCTGCTGGTCCCAACGCGACGAATTGGTGGACTGCTTCACATAGGAGCGCTCAAGAAATGCGTCGAAGAAGCGCATGATCTGCTGGGCATTGACGCCCAGCGGCTGCGCCCCCGGCTTGTACTTGAGGCCGCCGGCGTCCTTCTGGTCCACATACTGGCGCGAATAGCCCTCGGTATCCACGTTGGCAAGGTTGTTGCCCGTGACCGAGATCCACGCCTGCGATGCGTTGAGGGCCGACTGGCCGATATTGAGCAGTCCGTTGAGCATGGCCTAGAGCCTCCCGGAGATGAGCGCGGCCTGCGGGTGCATCTCATGGCGCATCCCGCCCCGGCGCCCGTAGACGCCCGCGCGCGGCGGCGCGGCCTGGCTGGTCAGCGCCTGCAGGGTGCGGGTGCTCTGGTCGAGCAGCGCGAGCGAAAGCTGCGCGTTGCGCGAAGCCTGGCGCGACACCTGCTGCTCGCCGTCGTCAATGGAAGCGAACAGCGTCAAAAGAGCGGCGCCCTCGCCCTCGGGGAGCTTCGCCGCGTACTCGCTCACCCGCACGCCGCCAAGGGTGCGGATGACAAGGGTCTTTTCCACGGCGACCTGGCGGATGAGCTCCTGGATGGAGAACTCCAGCGCGGCCACTCCGTCCGTATTGCGGCTCATGAGGATGCCGTACTCCTCCTCGAGGAGCTCGTGCAACAGCGCCAGGGCCTTGTCCTGGCGGGATAAACTTTCGTGGATTATCTGGTACATCCTGTCCTCTCTTGCGGACATGGCAGGCAGAACCTGCCGAAAAATCTGGCTGTGCCAGTAACAAAGCAAAATTTATGCCATGGATAGGACGCCCGCTCCGGCGTGAGGGGGCGGCCAGCTGTCAGCATCCGCACGGCCTAGCCCCGCGCATCCGCCGCGGTCAGCGGCGGGATGGTGAAGTTGCCCGAGGCCGCGGCTTCGGCGGGAGCAGACGCCGGGGTGACCTGGGGGCCGGCCTGGGGTGCGACCGGGGCCGTGAGCGGGGCGGGCTGCGCCGCTTCAGCGGAGGCCGCAGCCGCGGCCTGCGCCTCATTGGCGGCGTGGTAGGCGGCGATGCCGGCGCCGGCCTTGCTGTTGACGCCCACATTGTCCACATTGAGCACCCGGATGGGCTTCAGGCCGCGCCTGTTGCGCTCGGCCGTGCTCATGTTGGTTGAGAAGCGCACGTTGCGGGCGCGGCCGGGGGCCTGCGCGCTCTCCGCATCGGCCACGGCCTGGGCGGAAGCGGCAGGGACGCCTTCAGCCTGGGCGGGCTGCGCCACCTGCTGGGCGGCGTCAGCGCTGTGACGCGGCGAGGGCTGGTGCAGGGGCGGCCGCACGGCATGCGAGCCGAGCTTGTCCCCGGCCTCGCGGCGCGCCACCTGGGCGAGCTCGAGGGCCGAAGCCGGCGCGGGCCGCTTGTGCTGGGCGCCGGCCACGGCCTGCGCTCCGGCCGAAGCCGCGGCGGGGGCGCCCTGCGGCTGGGCCGTCCCGGCCTCTTCCTTGTGGTGCAGGGCCTGGCGCGCGCGCAGGGCGGCGAGGGCGCGCTCCACCTCGGGGTTGAGCTCGACGGCCTCTTCCGCGGTGCCCGCGGTCTGGGCGGCCGGGGCGGCAGCGGCGGCCACAGCCTGGGCCGTCTGGCCGTTCACCGCGGGGGCTGCGGCCGGAGCGGCGGGGGCGTTCTGTCCATCTTCCGCCACGGCGGCCACGCCCGGCGCGGCGCCGTCATAGATGGAGGCCGCCGCTTGCGCCGACGCCTTTGCCTGCGCCGGCTGCGCCTTGGGGGCGTCAGCCGCCGGGGCCTCAGGCGCCGGAGCGTCCAGCAGGGGCGCGGCCTCGGGCGCGAAGGCCCGGCCCTGGCTGGCGCCGGCCGCGCTGCGGCTGGCGGAAACGAGATTGCGCGAGAGCTGGGCGTACATCATGTCCGCAAGGCCGATGCCGCCGGCGCTGGTCATGGACTTGGAGAGCTCCTGGTCATACATGTCCTGCCAGAAGCGCTCCTCCTTGCCGTGCATGAGGCCGCCCTTGGGGATAGTGTTGCGCATCTCCTGCCACATCTTCTGGATGAAGACCGACTCGAAGCCCTCGCAGGCCTCGCGCAGCTTCTTCTCCTGGGCTTCGGGCGAGAGCTTGCGCCCATTGATGCCGCCAAGGCCGGTGAGCTTGGCCTGCAGCTCGCGGCGCGACTGGTCGGCGGCGCCGGTCTGGGAGGTCACGAGGGCCGTGGCGTCAAGGGGCGTGGTCATCTTAGATTACCTCCAGATCCGCATGCAGCGAGCCGGAAACCTGCAGGCTGCGCAGGATGGAAATCAGGTCGCGCGGGGTGGCGCCGATGGCGTTGAGGCCGTCCACCAGCTCCTGCAGGGTGGCGCCTTCCACCATGTGCAGGCGGCGGCTCTCCTCGCGGACATTGATGTCCGTCTCGGGCGTGACAACGGTCTGCCCCTGCGAGAAGGGCCCGGGCTGCGAGACCTGCTCGTTCTCCTGCACGGTTATCTGCAAATTGCCGTGGGCCACGGCCGCGCGCGTGATGCGCACGTCCTTGCCGAGGACGACGGTGCCGGTCTTTTCGTCCACCACCACCTTGGCGGCGGTGTCGGGCGTGACCTCGAGGTTTTCCACCGAGGCCATGAGCGGGACGAGATTGTTGCGGTACTGCGGCGGCACGTCGAGGCTCACGCTCATGGCGTCCACGGCGCGCGCGAAGGAGCCGCCCATGGCGGTGTTGAGGCGCTCGGCGATCTGCTGCGCCGTGGTGAAGTCGCCCACGCGCATGTTGAGGGTGAGCTTGTCCTGCTGGTTGAACTCGAAGGGGATGGCCCGCTCCACGATGCCGCCGCCGGGGATGAGGCCCACGGTGCTCACGTTCTTGGAGGTGGTCGCGGCCTCGCCGTTGACGGAATAGCCGCCCACGGTGAGCGCGCCCTGGGCGAGGCAGTAGGTCTTGCCGTCCACGCCCTTGAGCGCCGTCTGGAGCAGCACGCCGCCGAGCAGCGAGGTCGCGTCGCCCACGGAGGAGACGGTCACGTCGAGCCGCGTGCCCGGCTTGGAGGAGACGGGCATGCGCGCCGTGACCATGACCGAGGCCACGTTCTTGACCTTGAGCGCCGAGGAATTGAGCCCGATGCCCATGCGGTCGAGCATGTTCTTCATGGAGCTCATGGTGAAGGCCGAATCCTTCTTGTCGCCCGTGCCCGCGAGGCCCACCACGAGGCCGTAGCCGATGAGCTGGTTGTCGCGCACGCCGGAGAAGGTGGCGATGTCCTTGATGCGCACGGCCTCCGCCGGCGCGGACCAGCCAAGGATGCTCACGGCGAGGGCCAGGGCCCACAGGCAGCGGAACAGCGGCGTCAAAATCTTGAAGAACGATTGCATGGATACTCCCTCCGCGCCGCCGGCCCATGGCCTGAGATTGCGGTGTTCCCGCCCTTATCCGGGGGGTCTGGAAAGCGGCGCTCTGGCTGTGCTTGCCCTCAATATGCAGAAACCATGCCTAAAATAAAAAACGGCCGCTCCCAAAGGAACGGCCGCATTCTGGCTGGTAGTTTCGGCTGCTGTGGTGCGCCCGCTCACACGATGCGGAAGAGCGAGGGCTCCTCGCGCACCAGGCTCTCGGCGATGGCCTGGGCGTCGATAGTGTAGGTGCCGTTGGCCACCTGCTCGCGGAGCTCGGCCACGCGGTCGGCGCGCACGTCGGGCGTGTTCTGGGCCGTGCGCCGCGCCTCGGTGAGCAGGAGGGCATCGCGCGAAACGCTGATGGTGTCGCCGCCGGAGCTGTTCTCTTCGGCCGGCTTCGCCCGGCCCGCGGCGGCCTCGCCGCTTTTCTCCGCCGCGTTGGCCGCGGAGCTGTTGGCATAAGGGTCAAGCAGCGGGTAGCCCATGCCGGCATTGCGGATTTCCATTCTCTGCTCCTTCAGCAGGGGTTCTCCCCTGCGGCGGGTCTCATGCTTCGCGCCGTCCCACGCCCGGCGCCCTGGCCTTTCAGCAGACGGCTTCGGCCCTTTCGGGCTTCTCCAGCATGCCCTGGTCAACTTTCTGGCGCGTGATGCGCCACAAGGCATGCCGCGCGCGCCGCTCTTCCTCCGCGCTCAACGGCCGCTGACCTTCCGGCTCAATGGCCACGATGCGGAGCCGCGCCCCCGGCGGGTAGGTGAAGCCCACTTCAAGGCCCATGGCCTCGCTGAGCTCCGCGCGGATGTCCTCCACCACGGGATTGGCGCTTCCCGTGAATATGAGGGTCTCATACAATTCCCGTGCCACTTTTTCCACAAAGACACGGCGATTAACGGACGGGTCCGGGTCCTGGGGCTTCTCGCCCGCGGCCAGGCGCCGCTTGACGCGGAAACGCGCCAGCCGGCGTGCCGCGAGCAGTTGCTGCTCATAGCTCTGGAGCATGATCCGCATTTGCAGGCTGCGCATATCAGGCATGAGACACCATCCTGCAGCTCTTTACGGCCATGGCCGGCAAAACTTTAGACTTTTTTTATGCTTTTTACAGGCGGGGCGCAAGTTGCCTCCAAGTTCCCGGCAAAGCGGGAAAATCAGTTCCTGTTCCGCGCCAGCACGCACCAGATTGCCGCGAGGTTGCAGAGGCAGAAAATGACGAGGTCCACCCGCATGCAGCGCATGAAGGCCGGCAGGGTTGCGGCGTCCACCGGCGCATTGCCGAGGAAGAAGCCGAGCGTCAGGGTAATGACGACCATGTTGAAGAGCTGGCCGGCCGTGCGTACAGCGCCGGTGAGCCCGGATGCCTGCCCCACGTGCGTCTCGCCCGCGCTTTCGAGGATGATGGACGTGTTGGACAATGCAAAGAGGCTCATGCCGGCCCCGAGAAAGGCCTGGATGACGAAGATCAGCGCAAGCGGCGACTCCAGTGTCAAAAAGGCCGCCACGGCGAGGCCCACCCCGCACAAGGCCACGCCCACGGCGCTCACATGGCCCGGGCGCCAGCTCCTGCACAGGCGCGCGGCGAGCGGCGTGGTGAGGGCCTGCACCACGGACTGGAAGGCGAGCACCAAGCCGGCCTCCTCCACTTCAAGGCCGCGGCCCACCTGGAGATAGAGGCTGAAGAAAAAGAGGATGCCGAAAAAGGAGCTGTAATTGACGAAGGCCGCCAGCGAGGACAGCGCGAAGACCCGGTTTTGCGCGAGCAGGCGCATGTCGAGCAGCGGATACCGGCTTTTGAGCTCGTGCAGCCAGAAGAAGAAGATGAGCCCGGCGAAGGCCGCCAGCAGGCACCAGGCGAGGCCGGGCTGCTCTGCGAGCTCCGAGGCGCCGAAGGTGAGCGCGATCATGGCGCAGCCGTAAATGACGCAGCCCGAGGCGTCGAAGGGCTGGCCGGCGGCGGTGCGCCACTCCTGCCGCACTGTAGCCTTCATCAGCCAGAAAACGCCCACAAAGGCGAGCGCATTGCCCCAGAACAGCCAGTGCCAGCCGAGCACGCCGGTCACGAAGCCGGCGATGGGCGGCCCGCAGGCGATGCCCGCGTACACGGCGGCGCCGCTGAAGCCAAGATAGGCCGCCCGCTTTTCCGGCGGCGCGGCCGAGGCCAGGAGCGCGAGGCCGCTGGCGTTGAACATGGCGCCCCCGAGCCCCTGGAAGAAGCGCAGGGCGATGAAGAGCGGCACCGAGCGCACGAAGCCCAGGGCCGCGCCGCACACGGCGAACATGGCGATGCCCAGGAGGAAGATGCGCCGGCGCCCGAAAATGTCGCCAAGGCTCCCGGAAGCGAGCTGGAACACGGCGAGGCCCAGCGAGTAGAAGGCGCCGATGAGGCTCAGTTGCCGGGCGCTGGCGTCCAGGCTTTCACCGATGGCCGGCAGCACCGCGTTCACCCCGGCGAGCATGAAGGGCATGCAGAACAGGGAGGCGCAAATGGCCGCCAGCAGCGGCCGGTGGCTTTTCTCGATACTCATGGCGCAAGCCTAGGGGCCTTGGCGCCGGCGGTCAAGCTGAGGATGGGGCCTCGCCTGCCCCTAGAACCGGACTTCCTCCGCGATGCGGCGGCAGAGGCCGGGCTTGTTCAGGGTATAGAGATGGATGCCCGGGGCGCCCATGTCCATGAGCCGGCGGATCTGGCGCACGGCAAAGGCCAGCCCCGCCTCCCGCACGGCCTCGGCGCCGCCGGCCTTGTGGGCCTCCTCCAGGTCGAGGTAGAGCTTGCCCGGGATATTGGCCCCGCAGAGCGAGAGCACCCGGCGCAGGGAATCCAGGCTCTGGATGGGCAGGATGCCGGGTACCACGGGCACGTCCAGCCCGTGTTCGCGCAGGCTCTCCACCAAGGCTTCGTATTCGCGCACGTCAAAAAAGAGCTGGGTGATGGCGAAATCCGCGCCGGCGGCGATCTTTTCCGCCGTATAGCGGCGGTCGAGGGCAAAAGTGGGGGACTCGGGATGGGGCGCGGGATAGGCCGCGACGCCGATGCCCATGTCGGGCTCGCACTCCCGGATGAAGCGCACGAGCTCGGCGGTATGGCGGAAGGCGCCGCAGGTGCTTTCCCACGTCGTCCCCCTGGGCGGGTCGCCGCGCAGGGCGAGCACATTGGCCACGCCGTGGGCGCGCAGCTCGCGCAAAAAGGCGGCGATGTCCCCGGGCTGCGCACCCACACAGGTGAGGTGCGCCATGGCCGTGAAGCCGCGCCGCGCGAGCTCCGCCGTGACGGCCAGGGTGTTGCGCTGTCTGGAGCCGCCGGCCCCGTAGGTGACGGACACAAAGAGCGGCCGGAGCGCCCGCAGCTCCTCCACGGTGGCGTAAAAGGCGGGCAATTGCCCCTCCTCGGCCGGCGGGAAAAATTCGAGGGAAAAGAACGGACGCTCCGCCTGGCGGATCAGGGTGCCGATACGCATGGGTCGCTCCTTGGACTTTATGGCGGGAATTGCCGACGACGCGGTGCTGCGCCGGGTTGCCGCCCGAAAGATGCCCTTTGGATGGTTGTACGCCGTGGATGATTGATCCCGGACAAAGTATTTCTATATCAAGATATATTGATATGTCAATCTCCACGGCGCAAAACCTTGCCAAAGCCGCGGCCGGGGCTTAAAAACTCAGGCAGGAAAGGCTGCCGGCGCCCAGCCACTGCCGCAGGGTACGCGATGTGCGTGGCCCTTTCCTCACCGCCATGCGCCGCATTTGCCAGTCAGTTCTCCAGACCAGCCGCGCCCGCCGCTTTCGCGCCCTGGCGGCGCTCTGCGCGCTCGGGCTGTGCCTGCTCGCCGCGCCCGTCACGGCTTGGGCGGAAGCTCCCGCCGGCGGCCTGCCTGCCCAAGCCCCCGAAGCCGCGGCCGAGGCCTTGCGCGCGGACAGGGGCCTCGCCCCCGCGCCTCCCCAGCCGCCCCCGGCCGCCCCGGAGGAAACCCCGGCGCCCGCCCCCAAGGCCCGCAACGCTTCCGGCAGGAACAGGGTGGGCATCGACGCCGAGGGCGGCGCCCAGTGGCTAACGCTCGAACCGGGGCTGGAGTTCGGCGAGTTCCGCCTCGAAGGCGGAGACTTCCGGCTCACGGCCCTGCGCATCGACCCGGAACACTTCGAGTTCGAGCTCTGCGCGAGCTCCGCCGACGGCAAGGGCCCGCGCACTCTCGACGCCTGGGGCGAGGAGCGCGGCCTCGTGGCCGCCATCAATGCCAGCATGTACCGCGAGGACGGCTCCACCAGCACGGGCTATATGCGCGGCGCGGGCCACGTCAACAATGGCCGGCTCGTGGACCGCTTCGGCGCCTTCTTCGTGGCCGGCCCGGGCACCGCCGGGCTGCCCCCCGCCGCCATCGTCGACCGCGACATGCCCGGCTGGCAGGAGCGCATCGGGAAATATGACCTCGTCATCCAGAATTACCGCATGATCAATGCCGACCGCCGCATCCTCTGGAGCCCGGGCGGCCCGCTCTATTCCATCTCCGCCGTGGCGCAGGACGGGGAGGGGCGCATCCTCTTCCTCCACAGCCGCGCGCCCGTTGAGGCCTATGCCTTCGCCCAGCAATTGCTCCACCTGCCGCTGGACGTGCGCACGGTCATGTATGTGGAGGGCGGCGCGCAGGCCGGCCTGCTCGTGCGCTCGCACTCGCTTCGCCGCGAGATGGGCGGCATGCACGCGCCTTCGCTGCTCGTGACGGGCAATCTCAAGGCGCAGCTCCCCAATGTGCTCGGCGTGCGCCGCAAGGCAGGCGCCGGGCAGCCCTTCCCCGCCGCTCCGGCGCCTGCCGGCCCCGAACCCACGCCTCCCGGCCCCTGACAAACGCCTTTACAAAGAGGCCGCTTTCCGCCATAATCTTAGCAGGCCGGTAGGAGACAGCCCGATGTGGCGCCTCCCGCCCCCGGAGCCGCAGCCGCCAACGCGCCGGCTCCCATGAAGGTCCGATGAGACCCCTTACCCGAGAGGTTGCGGTATGACCAAAAGGCTTGAAGTGTATAAGTGCAATGTGTGCGGCAATATCGTCGAAGTGCTCCACCCCGGCGACGGAGAGCTCGTGTGCTGCGGGCAGCCCATGAAGCTCATGCAGGCCGGCTCCACCGACGGCGCCACCGAAAAGCATGTGCCCGTCATCGAGAAGTGGAAGAAGGGCTACCACGTCAAGATCGGGAGCGCCCGGCACCCCATGGAGGAGAAGCACTATATCGAGTGGATCGAGCTCGTCACCGACGACGGCAAGGTCTACCGCCGCTTCCTCACCCCGGCCGACGAGCCCGAAGCCTTCTTCGACGAGGTGGAGGCCGACAAGGTGACGGCCCGCGAATTCTGTAACCTGCACGGTCTCTGGAAGGCCGAAAACTGAAGCCCCGGCGCCTCGGCGCCCAAGGAGTGAACATCATGGCAGCCAACTATGTTTGCAGCGTCTGCGGCTACGAATACGAACCCAAGGAACACGACGGCGTGGCCTTTGAAGACCTGCCCGACGACTGGACCTGCCCGGTCTGCGGCGTGGGGAAGGACCAGTTCAACAAAATGTAGCGCGCACCGCGGCGCGACAAACTGACACCGCCCCGTCTTGCCCCACCGGCGAGGCGGGGCGTTTGCGGATACGCGCCGGGAACGGCGCGGTTTTTCGTTCCGGCGCCGAGGCGCCCCTGCCCTGCTCGGAGGACATCATGCAGCCCATTGAAATCAAGAAGGATATTTTCTGGGTCGGCGAGGTCGATTTCGACCACCGCGACTTCCACGGCTATTCCCGCTGCCCCGACGGCACCACCTGCAACGCCTACCTCATCAAGGACGAAAAAAACACCCTGGTCGACTGCGTGCCCTCCGGCAAGGAAGGCGCCCTGCTTTGCCGCCTCGCCAAGACCATGCCGCCGGACAAGGTGGACTATATCGTCTGCAACCACATGGAGCTGGACCACCAGGGCGCGCTCGCCGAGATCGTGGAGCGCGTCCGGCCGGAAAAGATCTTCGTGTCCCAGCTCGGCCTGAAGACCATGGCCGGCTATTTCGCCGGCAAGGACTGGCCCATCCAGGCCGTGAAAAGCGGCGACGTGCTGGAGCTGGGCAGCCGGCGCATCATCTTCCAGGAAACGCGCATGCTCCACTGGCCGGACAGCATGGTCTCCTACATCCCGGAAGAAAAGCTGCTCATCAGCAACGACATCTTCGGCCAGAACATCGCGAGCACCGCCCGCTTCACGGACGATTTTGATGACCAGGGCGAATTCGTGCGCCGCATCAAGGAATACTACTACAACATCGTCCTCCCCTATTCGCCCACGGTGCTCAAGGCGCTGCCCGTGGTGGAGAGCCTCGACATCGACATGATCGCGCCCGACCACGGCCTCATCCACCGCGGCCGCGACGCCGTGCGCTTCATCATCGACATGTACCGCAAGATGGCCGAGCAGAAGCCGCAGCAGCGCGCCGTCATCTTCTACGACACCATGTGGAAGTCCACCGAGCACATGGCCTATGCCGTGTGCAACGGCCTTGCGGAAAACGGCGTGCCCGCGCGCATCATGTCGGTCAAGCACAACCACCACAGCGCCATCATGACCGAACTGGCCGACTGCGGCGCCGTGCTCGCCGGCTCGCCCACGCACAACAACGGCATCCTGCCGCTGGTGGCCGCCATGCTCACCTATATGGAAGGGCTGCGCCCGCAAAACCGCATTGGCGGCGCCTTCGGCTCCTTCGGGTGGTCTGGCGAGGCTCCGAAGCAGCTCCAGGCGCGCCTTGCGGCCATGCACATGGAGATGCCGGCCGAGCCCGTCAAGTGCTCGTGGCGCCCCACCAAAGACGACATGAAGGCCTGCTACGCCCTGGGCGCCACCGTGGCCGACGCGCTCAAGAAGAAGTGCGCGGCAGCGAAATAACAGCCGCCAGGCCCGTCTCCGCCGCTTCCCGCCGTTCCGGGGCTTTCACCAGCCCCGCGCGGCGGGAAGCTGTTTTTTGTTGCGCGGATGGGCGGAATCCCCTACCGTAACGGCCTGCACCAAAGGCTGGATGACGCCGGCGAGAGCCTGCTTCGGCCGCCGGGCAAAGGATCGCGCAAAACCCATGCTGGACACGGTTTTCTTCACCCAGGAGCTTCTGCCCGCCCTCAACAAGGGGCTCATGGTCTCGCTCGCGCTCATCATCCCGGCGGCGACCCTGGGCTTCGTGGGCGGCGTGGCCCTGGGCTGCGCCCGCGCCTTCGGGCCACGCTGGCTCCGGCGCCTCGGCAACGCCTACACCGCGCTTCTGCGCGGTGTGCCGCTCGCCATCCAGCTCATGATGATCTACTACGCGCTGCCCAAGCTCGGCATCTATTTCGCGCCCTATGGCGCGGCCCTCACCGCCTTCATCCTCTGCACCTCGGCCTACCAGTCGGAATATGTGCGCGGGGCGCTGCTCTCCATCCGGCGCGGGCAGATTCTGGCCGCGCAGTCCCTCGGCTTCACCCAGTGGCAGACCATCCTCTGGATCGTGGTGCCGCAGGCCGCGCGCCGGGCGCTCCCGGGCTGCGGCAACGAGATCGTCTACCTCATCAAGTACAGCTCCCTCGCCTATCTCGTCACCTGCATGGAGCTCATGGGCGAGGGCAAGGTGGTCGCGTCCGACACCTTCCGCTTCACCGAGGTCTTTCTCACCGTCGGCGCCTACTACCTCATCATGGTAACACTGGCGAGCTGGCTGTTGCACTGGCTGGAGCGGCGCGCCCACATCCCGGGCTTCGGGGCCGTTTAGCACGCACGCACTTTCCCCATACTGCACGGGATTTCGTGTCGCCCCCCGTTCCCCGATCCACATCTTCCCTCCTGCCCCCGCTGCGGCTCAGGGATAGCACGCCCGCTCCACTTCACCTCTGCCCCCTTCGGCAGCACGCGAGCGCTTCCCCCACCTGTTCCCGCTGTTCCTTCACTCAAGCCACAAAACAAAAAACGGCGGCCCCGAAAGACCGCCGTCCTATCGTAAATCCTGCACCGCCGAAAGGCGGAAGGCTTACTTGATCTCCACCTCGGCGCCGGCCTCGGTGAGCTGCTTCTTGGCTTCCTCGGCCTCTTCCTTGGAAACGCCTTCCTTGAGGGTGGAGGGGGCGCCGTCCACCTTTTCCTTGGCTTCCTTGAGGCCCAGGCTCGTCAGGGCGCGCACGACCTTGATGACGCCGATCTTGTTGGCGCCGGCGGCCTTGAGCACCACGTCGAACTCGGTCTTTTCCTCGGCGGCCGGGGCGGCGTCGGCGCCGGCGCCCGGAGCGGCCATGACCATGGCGGCAGCCGGGGCCGCGGCGGACACGCCGAATTTCTCCTCAAGCTCCTTGATGAATTCGGAGAGCTCGAGAACGGTCATATTGGAGATGAATTCAACCACTTCTTCCTTGGTAACGGCCATGATGGGTCTCCTGGTCTTTGGCTGGTTGTTGCGCGTTCGCGCGGCTAGGCCGCGGCGTTGCCCTTCTTCTCCTCAATAGCCTTGAGGGCGTAGAGCAGCCCGCGCAGCATATTGGCGAAGAGCGACACAAAGTTGGTGGGCACGGCGTTCATGGTGCCGAGCAGCTGGCCGAGCAGCTGCTCCTTGCCGGGCAGCTTCGCCAGGGCCTCCACCTGTTCGGCGGACATCTCCTTGCCGTCCAGGCTGGCGCAGCGCAGGCTGAACAGCTTGCTCTGCTTGGCGAAGTCGCTCAACGCCTTGGCCACCGCCACAGGGTCGTCGAACCCGAGGGCCACGCCGCAGTTCTCATGGAACTTGTCCTTGATGGCGTCGTGTTTGCCGCCGGTAAGAGCGATGCGAGCCAGGGTGTTCTTGACGACGTGGTATTCGCCGCCGGCGCCGCGCAGGCGCACCCGAAGGTTCGTCAGCTCTTCCACCGACATGCCCTTGAAGTCCGTGAGCGCCGCAAAGGAGGAAGCATCTGCGCGAGACTTGATGTCCTCGATGATTACGGCTTTTTCAGACCTTTGCACGTGATACCTCTCACGTCAGGGGTGCCAGGTGGAATGCCGAGCCAAAGAGAAGTCTGGGCAGGAAATTGAGGGCAAGCCCGCCTGCCGTCTTCGACCCGTATTCCGTTTCCTCTGCCTGTGGTTGCGATGCAACCCTTGAAGGCGCGCCCGGCGCTGTGGCCCGGCAACGCGCGGGGCAAGCCCCGCGCCCTAGCCTTCAAGAAATTTCTTCACCTGGGGCATATCCACCTTGAGGCCCGGGCCCATGGTGGTGGAAATGGCCATGGACTGCATGTAGTTGCCCTTGGCGGCGGAAGGCTTCAGGCGGTTGACCGCCTCGAGCAGGGCCTTCAGGTTGCCGAGCACCTTCTCCGGCCCGAAGGAGACCTTGCCGAGCGGCGCATGCAGGACGCCCGCCTTGTCCACCTTGAAGTCCACGCGGCCGGCCTTGAGCTCGTTCACGGCCTTGGCCACATCGAAGGTGACGGAGCCCGTCTTGGCATTGGGCATGAGCCCGCGAGGGCCGAGCACGCGGCCGATCTGGCCCACGAGGGCCATGACATCAGGGGTGGCTACGGCCGCGTCGAACTCGAGCCAGCCGTCCTTGATCTTGGCGACAAGGTCCTCCGCGCCCACGATGTCCGCGCCGGCGGCCTTGGCCTCGGCCTGCTTCTCGCCCTTGCAGAAGACGGCCACGCGTACCGTCTTGCCAAGGCCGTGCGGCAGGGTCACGGCGCCGCGCACCATCTGGTCGGAATACTTGGGGTCAACGCCGAGACGCAGGGCCACGTCCACCGTTTCGTCAAACTTGGCGAAGGAGGCGTCGAGTGACTTGGCCACCGCGTCCTCAACGCTGTAGCGCTCCTGCACGTCACAGGCTTCCACCGCCTTCCGAAAATTCTTGCCATGCTTGGGCATGTCTCGATCCTTTGCTTATCTCCTGCCGTTGCCGGAACTGGGTCGGCCAGGGCAGTACAAGTGATGGCGATACAGGGCGGCGGGCTCGCGCAACGTCGCGGAGAGCCGGCCGCCGTCGGTATGGCGTACGGCGCCTACTTCACGTCGATGCCCATGCTCCGGGCGGTGCCCGCGATGGACTTCACGGCCGCCTCAAGGCTCGCCGCATTGAGGTCCGGCAGCTTGAGCTTGGCAATCTCTTCCACCTGGGCGTGGGTGAGGCTGCCCACCTTGTTGCGGTTGGGCTCGCCGGAACCTTTCTCGATCTTCGCCGCCTTCATGATCAGCACCGCCGCGGGCGGCGTCTTGGTGATGAAGGTGAAGGAACGGTCGGCATAGACGGTGATGACCACGGGGATGATCATCCCCTTCTGGTCCTGGGTGCGGGCATTGAATTCCTTGCAGAAGCCCATGATGTTCAGGCCGTGCTGGCCCAGGGCCGGGCCCACCGGGGGCGACGGATTGGCGGCGCCGGCAGGGATCTGCAACTTGATCTTGGCAACTTCTTTCTTGGCCATTTCTCACATCCTTCATCATGAGGCGCGCCCCGTGGGGGACGCGCGGGGGAGGCCCGGGCCTAGCCCTTGGAGACCTGCCCGAAATCCAGCTCGACAGGGGTCTGGCGCCCGAAGATGGACACCGAGACGCGCAGCTTGCCCTTGTCGTGGTTCACTTCCTCAACCACGCCATTGAAGCCGTCAAAAGGCCCTTCAATGACGCGCACATCATCGCCGACCTCAAAGTTGAACTTGGGCCGGGGCGTCTCCTGGCGCATCTCCATGAGCTTCAGGATGCGCTCGGCCTCGCCGTCGCGCATGGGCGCGGGGCGGTTCTTGCCGCCCACGAAGCCCGTGACCTTGGGGATGGACTGCACGAGATGCCAGGAAAGATCGGTCATGACCATGCGCACCATGATATAGCCGGGATAGAACTTGCGCGTGGTCGTGCGGGATTTTTCGCCGTGGCGGGAAGGCTCCTGCACCTTTTCGGTGGGCACCACCACTTCCTCGATGAGGCCCTGGTCCTGGCCGGTGCGCTGCATTTCGGCAATGGTCTTCTGCACACGCTGCTCAAAGCCCGAGTAGGTGTGCACGATGTACCAGCGCGCCCTTTTGCCGGCGGGCGTATCGGGAGCCGCCGTTTCCGGGTTTGCGGCCGCGGGCGCGGCCACCCCCTCGGGGGCGGTATCTGCGACGGAATCGTTCATAGCGGCCTTCAGGACAGGATGGTCTTGATCAGGCTTGAGAGACCAAGGTCTATCAGGCCCAGAATGACGGCCATGACGGCCACGAAGCCCAGCACGGCGAGGGTCGCCTTGCGCGTCTCCTTGAGCGTGGGCCAGGTGACCTTGCGCAGCTCGGCTTTGGAGGCTTCCACATAGCGGATGAAGCGCGTGATGGGATTCGGCGCCGATTCGGCCCTGTCGTCCGCGGCCTGCGCCTGTTTCTTTGCCATAGCGTGCATCCCGGAAGATAAAAAATGGCAGGGCAGGAGGGATTCGAACCCCCAACTTGCGGTTTTGGAGACCGCCGCTCTAGCCGTTAGAGCTACTGCCCTGCGCGCCGCCGGGAGAGGAAGGGACCCGCTCCCGGCGGAAAGTGACTACCTGGTTTCGCGATGCACCGTGTGCTTCTTGTCCCAGGGGCAATACTTTTTCATTTCCAGACGCCCGGTGGTGTTCTTCTTGTTCTTCCGGGTGCTGTAGTTGCGCCGCTTGCACTCGGTGCAAGCCAGGATGACGTTGACTCTCATGGCCCTACTCGAGGATCTCGGTGACGACGCCGGAGCCCACCGTGCGGCCGCCTTCACGGATGGCGAAGCGCAGGCCCACTTCCATGGCGATGGGCGCGATGAGCTCGACGATGAACTGCGAGTTGTCGCCGGGCATGACCATTTCCACGCCTTCGGGCAGGTCGATGACGCCGGTGATGTCCGTGGTGCGGAAGTAGAACTGCGGACGGTAGCCGGAGAAGAACGGCGTGTGGCGGCCGCCTTCCTCCTTGGAGAGGACGTACACTTCGGCCTTGAACTTCTTGTGCGGCGTGATGGACTTGGGCGCCGCGAGCACCTGGCCGCGCTCCACCTCGTCACGCTTGGTGCCGCGCAGGAGCACGCCGATGTTATCGCCGGCCTGGCCCTGGTCGAGCAGCTTGCGGAACATTTCGACGCCCGTGCAGGTGGTCTTCTGGGTGGGCTTGATACCCACGATCTCCACTTCGTCGCCCACCTTGATGACGCCGCGCTCCACACGGCCGGTCACCACGGTGCCGCGGCCGGAGATGGAGAACACGTCTTCGATGGGCATGAGGAAGGGCTTGTCGATGTCGCGCACCGGGTCGGGGATGAAGGAGTCGCAGGCTTCGAGCAGCTCGTCCACGCACTTGGCGGCCGGGTCGTCGGCCTTGTCGCACTCCAGCGCCTTGAGGGCGGAGCCGCGAATGACCGGCACCTCGTCGCCGGGGAAGTCGTACTGGGAGAGCAGTTCGCGCACTTCCAGCTCGACGAGCTCAAGCAGTTCCTCGTCGTCCACGAGGTCGCACTTGTTGAGGAAGACCACGAGCTGCGGCACGCCCACCTGGCGGGCGAGCAGGATATGCTCACGGGTCTGCGGCATGGGGCCGTCGGTGGCGGCCACCACGAGGATGCCACCGTCCATCTGGGCGGCGCCGGTGATCATGTTCTTGATGTAGTCGGCGTGGCCGGGGCAGTCCACATGGGCGTAATGGCGCTTGGGCGTCTCGTATTCCACGTGGGCCGTGGCGATGGTGATGCCGCGTTCCTTTTCTTCGGGGGCCTTGTCGATCTCGTCATACGAGACGAAGCTGCCCTCGCCCTTGAGGCCGGCGATCTTGGTGATGGCCGCGGTGAGGGTGGTCTTGCCGTGGTCGATGTGGCCGATGGTGCCGATGTTGACATGCGGCTTCTTGCGTTCGTATTTCGCTTTGCCCATCTTACGTCTCCCTGGAAAAAAATTGCTGTTGCGGTTCCACTCCGCCGCTGCCGGAGGGGCAGGGGCGTCTTTCGCGTAACCATGGGCGCATGGCGCCCGAATCTTTCCCTGTTCCCAGGGAAGCGCATTGGCGGGAGTCGGTACGGGGGGGAATCTTGCAGGAATGGAGCGGGAAACGGGATTCGAACCCGCAACCCTCAGCTTGGAAGGCTGATGCTCTAGCCGTTGAGCTATTCCCGCACAGTGGCGGCGCATTTTCGCGCACCGGGGCCTCAAGCCCCGGCGTCCGCCGCGCCGTAGTTCCCCGACAGTCGTCCTGTCTCCTACAGCCAAGGCAGCCAGTGTATCACCCCGCACGGCCTTTGGGGCCTTGCGCGGAAGCGGGCTTCCGCGATGTGCAGGGCTGGTGGAGGGGGGTGGATTTGAACCACCGAAGTCTTACGACGACAGATTTACAGTCTGTTCCCTTTGGCCACTCGGGAACCCCTCCCCACAGTGCCGCAAAAGCCGCTCGGGCTTTTGTTCAGCGTCTCGTGGAGCTGGCGATGGGACTCGAACCCGCAACCTGCTGATTACAAATCAGCTGCTCTGCCAGTTGAGCTACGCCAGCGGCAAGTTGCTTTCTTAACCGCTTTCCCTTTTCTTGGCAAGTAAAAAATATCTTTTCCGCCGCGGGAGCTTAATGCGTCAGCCGAGGCGCCCAAAAGTGCAGCGCTCGAGGCCCGCGAGGTCGCGCCGCGTCCCGATGCCCGTAAAGCCCTGCTGCGCCAGCAGGCCGCGCACGGGCGGCCCCTGGCCGGCGCCATGCTCGAGGATGACGAGGCCGCCCCACCTGAGCAGCCGCCGGGCCGCTTCGCCCACGGCCGCGAGATGCGCAAGGCCATCCGCCGGCGAAAACAGCGCGGATGCCGGCTCGAAGCGGAGCACCTCGTCCATGACGCAGCCCCGCTCCCGTTCACTTATATAAGGAGGATTGCTGATGACGAGATCCAACGCGCCTGCCCGCAGCGGCGGGGCGAAGAGGTCGGCGCGCAGCAGTGCCAGCCGGCTGGCCCCGTGCTCCGGGCCCTCCCCGGCGCCCTCCCCCGCGAGGAGTTGCGCGGCATTCTCCCGGACAACCGCAAGCGCCTCGGCGCTCTTTTCCAGCAGGACGCCGCGCCACAGCGGGCGCTCGCAGGCGAGGGTGACGCCGATTGAGCCGCTGCCCGTGCCCATGTCCGCGAACAGGAGCGGGCCTGTGGGCAAGAGCTCCAGCGCCGTCTCCACCAGAAGCTCGGTTTCCGGCCGCGGCACCAGCGTATGCCGCGTGACGCGGAAATCGCGGCCGAAAAATTCCCGCGTGCCCGTGATGTGCGCCAGGGGCTCGCCCGTGGCGCGCCGCGCTGCCAGGGCCATAAGCCGCGCCGCCTCGGCGTCGTCCAGCTCCCGCTCCGGCGCCAGCGCCACGCCGAGCTTGGTGAGCCCCAGCGCATGCGCGCAGAGCAGGCGCGCGCAAAGGCGGGGGCTGTCCACCCCCGCCTCTGTCAACTGCCGGGCGATCTTTCGCTCGTATTCGCCAAGGCGCATGGCCGTGTCTCAGGCCGAGGGCCTGTCGGGCAGCCGCGTGGCCGGGGCGCGCCGCCTGGGCGGCGCCGGGGGCACGGCCTCCTTGCGCTTCTTTTCTGCGGGCGCCTTTTCGCCGCATGTGCTGGCGGGCTTGGCGCTGTTGCCGGCCAAAGCTCCGCCGGCGAAGGCCAGGGAGAGCACTTCGTCATACTTGCGCACGGGATGCACCTTGATGCGCTTCAGCAGCTCCCTGGGCACGTCTTCCAGATCCTTCACGTTCTGGTGCGGGATGATGACATGCCTGAGGCCGCGCGCCACGCCGGCGAGGATCTTTTCCTTGATACCGCCCACGGGGAGCACCCGGCCGCGCAGGGTGATCTCGCCGGTCATGCACAGGTCCGCGCGGGCCGGCTGCCCGGTGAGCGCGGAAATGAGCGCCGTGGTGAGCGTCACGCCCGCCGAGGGACCGTCCTTGGGCGTGGCGCCCGCGGGCACATGAATGTGGATGTCGCGCCGGGCGGCAAAGGCCGGGTCGAGCCCGAGCACATCCGCCCGGGAGCGGATATAGCTCATGGCTGCCTGCGCGCTCTCCTTCATGACATCGCCGAGCTGCCCTGTCAGCAGGAGCGCGCCCTTGCCCTTGACGGCCGAGGCCTCCACGGTCAGCACCTCGCCGCCGGCCGGCGTCCAGGCGAGGCCGAGCGCCATGCCGGGCTCGAGCTCGGCCTCGCTCTCGTCTTCCAGAAAGCGCGGCGCGCCCAGCAATTTCTCCACTTCCGCCGGGCTGACGCGGAAGGGCCCCTTTGCCCCTTGGGCCTTGCGCCGCGCCAGCTTGCGGCACACGGCGCCGAGCTCGCGCTCAAGGTTGCGCACGCCGGCCTCGCGCGTGTATTCGGCGATGATCTTGTCGAGGGCCGCGTCCGAGAGGCGCACGTCGCCCTCCTTGAGGCCCGTGTCCTCCACGCGCTTGGGCAACAGGTGCCGCTTGCCGATCTCGGCCTTTTCCTGCCGCGTGTAGCCCGGGAGCGTGATGACCTCCATGCGGTCGCGCAGGGCCGCGGGGATGGAATCCACGTGGTTCGCCGTGCAGATGAAGAGCACGCGCGAGAGGTCGAAGGGCACGTTGAGGTAATGGTCGCTGAAGGTGTTGTTCTGCTCCGGGTCGAGCACCTCCAAAAGCGCCGAGGAGGGGTCGCCGCGGAAGTCCGCGCCGAGCTTGTCCACCTCGTCCAGCACCATGACCGGGTTGCGCGTGCCGGCCTGGCGCAGGGCCTGGAGGATGCGGCCGGGCATGGCGCCGATATAGGTGCGCCGGTGCCCGCGGATCTCGGCCTCGTCGTGCATGCCGCCCAAGGAGAGGCGCTGGAACTTGCGCCCGAGGGCGCGCGCGATGGACCGGCCGAGCGAGGTCTTGCCCACGCCCGGAGGGCCGGAGAAGCAGAGGATGCTGCCCTTGGAACGCGGGTTGAGCTTGCGCACGCTCAAGAATTCGAGGATGCGCTCCTTGACCTTCTCGAGCCCGCAATGGTCCTCGTCGAGGATGTCGCGCGCGCGGGCGATGTCGAGCCGGTCGCGGGACTGCTTCTTCCACGGCAGGTCGGCGAGCCATTCCAGATAGGATCTCAGCACGGACGCCTCGGAGGAATCCGCGTGCATGGTGGAAAGGCGCCTGAGCTGCCGGTCGGCCTCGGTGCGCGCCTCGCCGCTGAGGCCGGCCTTGTCCAGCGCCGCCTTGAGGCTCGCGAGGTCGTCGTCGGCATCGTCCTCGCCGTCGCCGAGCTCGTGGCGGATGGCCTTGAGCTGTTCGCGCAGGAAATATTCCTTCTGCGCCTTGTCCATGCCCTCGCGGGCCGCGCCCTGAATGCGCGCCTGCACGGTGGCCACCTCGAGCTCGTGCTGCAGGCGCTCATGCACGAGGCGCAGGCGCTCCAGCGGGTCCCCGGCTTCGAGGATGGCCTGCGCCTCCGCCATCTTCATGTGCAGGTTGGCGGCGATGATGTCCGCGAGGCGCCCGGGGTCGTCCACGCCCTGGAGCACGCCGAGGATGTCCGGCGAGGAGATGCCCCTGAGCGAGAGCACCTTCTCGCTCTGCTCGCGCACGGACCGCAACAGCGCCTCCACGTCCGCGCCAGCGGGCACGGGCGCCTCGGCCACATGCTCCACGCGGGCCTCGAGGAAGGGCTCGGCCTGGCGGTACCCGGCCACGCGCGCGCGGCTCACGCCCTGCACCAGCACCTTGATGCGGCCGTCCGGCATCTTGAGCATGCGCATGACCTGCACCACGGTGCCGGTCTGGTAAAGGTCGGCCGGGCCGGGGTCCTCCACGCCCTCCTCGCGCTGGGCCACCACGAGCAGCTGGCGCCCGCGGCGCACCGCGGCCTCCACGGCCCTGACGGATTTTTCGCGGCTGATGAAGAGCGGCAGGATCATGTAGTTGAACACCACCACGTCGCGCACGGGCAGCACGGGCAGCACGGGCGGCAGTGGCCGGTCAGCGGCCGGGCCGTCCCCCTCCCCGGGGGCGGCAGCGGCGCCCGGGGCGGCATCGGCGGCGGGAGCCGTCCGGGCGGCGTCGAGATCTTCCGCGCCGTCCGGGAAGATGGCGGGATCTTTGGTATCTTCGGTCATTTTTCCCCCTGAAAACTCAGAGAACCTTGCACTGGGTGATGCTGTAGCAGTCGCCCTCGGTGACGATGACATGGTCCACGAAACGGAGGCCGAGGCGCGGGGCGAGGCGTTGCAGCTCCGCCGTGAGCGCCAGGTCGGGTTGCGAGGGCCACGCGTCGCCGCCCGGGTGGTTGTGCACGAGGATGATGCCGCTCGCCCTGCGCAGGAGGGCGCTTTCCAGCACGTTGCGCGGCTGGAGGGGCACGGCGCTCACGCCGCCGTGGGAGAGGCGCTCCCACGCGAGGAGGCGGTTCGCCCCGTCCACCAGCGCGATCCAGCATTCCTCGTGCGGCGAGGCGCACAGGCGCTCGCGCGCCATGCGGGCCACGGCCTCTGGCGTGCCGAGCTGCTTGCGTTGCCTGAGCGGCGCGGAAGCGCGCCGGGCCAGCACCTCGCGCAGGACCTGCCAGAACGCCAGGAGCCCCGGCCCGAAGCCCGGTACCTGCGTTAGCTCGTCGGGCCTCGCGTCCAGCACGCCGCGGATGGTCTCGAAGCGGCGCAGCAGCTCGCGCGCCAGCGGCTTGGTATCCGTGCGGCGCAGGGCATAGCCCAAGAGGAGCTCCAGCACCTCATAATCGGCCACGGCGAGCGGTTCGCGGGCAAGCCTTTCGCGGAGCCGGGCGCGGTGCCCGGTATGGGTCGGCGGTGGGGCCTTGGGGCCGGCTGACATAGAGTAAGCAGTCCTGGGGGTTTGACAAGAGCGCTTTCGGGGGAAGAAGGGCCTGTCTACCGCACTTCCGCCCAAAAGCAAAGAAGGGGACGTGGGGGGGGATTAGGCCCGGCGCGGCGGCGCGCAGAGCGCGGTCATGGCGGCGGCAAGGCTTTCCAGCGACTGCGAAGGGCTCCGCCGCCCGCTCTTGACCTGCCATTCCGCATCGGCGAGCGCCGCGAAACCCCGCGCCAAGCCGGCGGCGCCCAGGCGCTGGGCGAGGGCGCGCTTGAAGGAGGCGTCCGAGGGGTGCAGCCGCACCTCCTCGCCCGCCAGGAGCTGCCAGAGCAGGCGCCATTCGCGCGCCAGGAGCGCGAGGAGGGAAAAGAGCAGCCGGTCGCCGTCCTCGCTGCGCGCAAGCTCGCGCCACACGCCCGCGAGGTCGCCGCTCTCCATGCGCCGGATGCAGGCGAAGACATTGCATTCCGGCGTCCAGCCGCCGGCGGCGGTCATGGCGGAGGTTACGGGCGCGTCGCCGGCCATGAGCCTGAGCTTGGCGAGCTCGTTCTCGATGGCGAGGCCGTCCGGCGGCACCGAGGCGCAGAACTGTTCCAGCGCCTGCGGCTCGAAGGCGAGGCCAATGGCGCGGGCGCGCTCGCGCACATGGCGGGGCACGTCGCGCTCGGCGAGGCCCTCGCCGCGCCACACCCAGCCGCGCCCGTCGGCAAAGGCGAAGCAGCGCAGGCGGGTGATATGGGCCGGGATCTTGGGGCGGCGCTTCTCCCACTCGCCCTCGAGGCAGAAGACGGGCCACACGCGCGCCGAGGGCCGGGCGATGGCCCGGGAGAGCTTTTTCCACACGGCCGCGGGCCAGAGCTGCGCCTGCCGTACCACCACGGCGCGGGAGGCGCCGAAGAGCTCCTCGAGGCTCAAAAGCTCCCAGAAACGCGGCGGCGGCTCCTCGTCACCCCAGAAGACATGGCGCTCCCACTGGCCGCGCTCCGGCGGGCAGGCGGCGAGCGCGTCGTCAAGGGCGCGGCGCAGCATGTGCCCGTCAGGGCAGACGAGGAAGCTGAAGCCCGGCTTTTCCCCGCCCGTGACGGGCGCCGCCCCCTTGGCCGGCCCCGGGCCGGGCATGTGCGCGGGGCCTGCCATGCGCGGCCTACGACGCCACGATGTTGACGAGCTTGCCGGGCACGACCACCACTTTGCGCACGGTGAGGCCCGTGAGGTGCCGCTGCGCCGCCGGGTCGGCGAGGGCCGCGGCTTCCAGCGCCGCCTTGTCGGCGCCGGCCGGGGCCTCAAGGGTGCCGCGCAGCTTGCCGTTCACCTGCAGCGCGATGGTCACGGTGTCGCGCGCGAGGGCGGCCTCGTCCCACACGGGCCACGGCTCGGCGCCCACGTCGCCCTTGTGGCCGAGGCGTTCCCAGAGCTCGGCGCAGATATGCGGCGCCACCGGCGAGAGCAGGGTCAGCACCGTGGCCATGACCGAGGAGAAGACGCGCCGCTCCGGCTCCGTCGCGCCCAGTTTTTCGCGGGCGAGGTAGAGCGCGTTGACGAGCTCCATGATGGCCGCGATGGCCGTATTGTACTGGAAGCGGCCCACGGCCATGTCGGACGTGACCTTCTTGACCGTTTCGTGCTCCTTGCGGCGCAGGTCGCGGGCCGCTTCGGTCGTCGCGTCCTCTCCCGTGGCGCCGCAGGCGCCGAGCGGCACAAGGCGCTCGCGTTCCTCCATGAACAGGCGCCAGATGCGCGCAAGAAAGCGCGAGGAACCCTCGATGCCGGCGTCCGTCCATTCAAAGTCGCGCTCGGGCGGGGCGGCGAAGAGGCAGAACAGGCGGACGGTGTCCGCGCCGTACTTGTCGATCATCTCCGAGGGGTCCACCACATTGCCCTTGGACTTGGACATCTTGCTGCCGTCCTTGAGCACCATGCCCTGGGTGAGCAGGCGCGAGAACGGCTCGGCGAGGTCGGCCGGGTAGAAGCCGAGGTCGCGCAGGGCCTTGGTGAAGAAGCGGGCATAGAGCAGGTGCAGGATGGCGTGCTCCACGCCGCCGATATAGATGTCCACCGGCATCCAGTAGGAAAGCGAGGCCGGGTCGAACGCGGCCTCCGTATCGCGCGCCGAGGTGTAGCGCGAGAAATACCACGAGGATTCCACGAAGGTGTCGAGCGTGTCCGTCTCGCGGCGCGCCGGCCCCCCGCAGCGCGGGCAGGCGCAGTCCACGAAGGAGGGCGTTTCGGGCAGCGGCGAGCGGCCGTCGTCGCGCACCTTCACGTCCAGGGGCAGGATGACGGGCAGGTTCTCCTCCTTTTCGGGCACCATGCCGCAGCGCTCGCAATAGACCACCGGGATGGGCGCGCCCCAGTAGCGCTGGCGCGAGATGTTCCAGTCCCTCAAGCGGAACTGGATGGCCGAGCTGCCCTTGCCCTCTGCCTCGAGCGCGGCCACCACGGCCTTCTTGCCGGCCTCGTTGTCCATGCCGTCGAAGGGGCCGGAATTGACCATGACGCCCGGGCCCGTGTAGGCCTCCCGCATCGTCGCCGGGTCGAGGTGCGCGCCCTCGGGCTCCACCACCACGCGGATGGGAAGGCCGTATTTGCGGGCGAACTCGAAATCGCGCTGGTCCCCGGCGGGCACGCCCATGACCGCGCCCGTGCCGTAGCCCGCGAGCACGAAGTTGCCGAGCCAGATGGGCACGCGCTCGCCGGTGAGCGGGTGCAGGGCATAGGCGCCGGTGAAGATGCCCTCCTTCTCCAGCGTGTCGGACTGGCGCTCCAGACGGTCCATGTTGCGGATGCGCTCCACAAAGGCGCGCACCTCAGCGGCCTGGGGCTTGCCCTCGATGAGCCGCTCCACGAGCGGATGCTCGGGCGCCAGGGTCATGAAGGTCACGCCGTAGAGCGTGTCGGGCCTTGTGGTGAAGACCTCCACATGGTCCGTGCCGTCGTAGTCGCGCTCAAGGCCGAAGCGGATGCGCGCGCCTTCGGAGCGGCCGATCCAGTTGCGCTGCATGGTGAGCACGCGGTCGGGCCAGCCGCCGTCGAGGCGGTCGAGGTCGGCCAGAAGCTCGTCGGCATAGGCCGTGATGCCGAGGAACCACTGGGTGAGCTCCTTCTGCTCCACCACGCTGTCGCAGCGCCAGCAGCGGCCCTCCTCCACCTGCTCGTTGGCGAGCACGGTGTGGCAGGAGGGGCACCAGTTCTGCGGGGCCTTCTTGCGGTAGGCGAGGCCCTTTTCCAGCATCTTCAGGAAGAAAAGCTGCTCCCAGCGGTAATATTCCGGGCGGCAGGTGGCTATCTCGCGCGACCAGTCATAGGAAAAGCCCATGCGCTTGAGCTGGGCGCGCATCTCGGCGATATTGCCGTAGGTCCAGGCGGCCGGAGGCACATGATGCTTGATGGCCGCGTTTTCCGCGGGCAGGCCGAAGGCGTCCCAGCCCATGGGGTGCAGCACGTTGAAGCCCTGCATGCGGCGCATCCGCGCCACCACGTCGCCAATGGAATAGTTGCGCACATGGCCCATGTGGATCTTGCCCGAGGGATAGGGCAGCATCTCGAGCACATAGCACTTGGGCTTGTCGCCGCCGTGCGTGCAGGCAAAGGCGTTTTCGGCCTGCCAGCGGGCCTGCCACCTTTCTTCCAGTTCCTGCGGATGATAGCGTTCCTGCATCATTCTTTTCCACCTGCTTCGCGGTCGCTCTGGAGGGCGGGAGCCTCTGCCCCCTCCCGGCTTGCCGCCGAACGGGCGGCCGCGTCAAGGATGCCGTTGAGAAAGGCCCGCGCCTTCTCGTCGCCGAACTCGCGCGCCAGCTCCAGGGCCTCGTTGATGGCCGCCTTGGGGGGCACGTCGTCGCGCCAGAAGAGCTCGAACAGCGCGAGGCGCAGGATGGTGAGCTCGATGCGGCCGAGCCTGTCCACGCGCCAGTTGTGCGAAAAGCGGCCGATGGCCTCGTCGAGCTCCCGCGTATGGCTCCACACGCCGTCCACGAGCTCCCAGGCGAAGCCCGAGGGCTCGCTGTCGAGATCGGCCTCGCTCATGGCCGCGTTGTGCGGCGAAAGCACGAACTGCCGCCAGAGCGCGTCCTTGTCCTTCGCGGGCGAAAAACACAGCCCGTAGAGCACCTGAAAGGCCAGCTCGCGGGCGCTTCTGCGCGTGGGGCGCTTGTTCGCGGCCATGCCCTAGAGCTGCTCCAAAACGCGGACGGTCTCCAGCATGGCGGCGGCGGCTTCCACGCCCTTGTTGCCCGCCTTGGAGCCCGCGCGCTCGATGGCCTGCTCGATGGTGTCGCAGGTGAGCAGGCCGAAGCCGATGGGCGTGCCCGATTCGAGCATGGTGTGCGCGATGCCCTTGGTGGCCTCGGCGCACACATAGTCGAAGTGCGGCGTCGCCCCCCGGATGACCGCGCCGAGCGCCACGAGGCCGTCGAACCTGTGCGCGGTCACGAGCTTGCGGCAGACGAGCGGCAGCTCGAAGGCGCCTGGCACGCGCACGATGGTGAGCGTCGCCGGGTCGAGGCCGTGGCGCGTGAGATAGTCCACGGCGCCGGCCACGAGGCGGTCGACGATGAAGTCATTGAAGCGCGCGGCCACAAGGCCGACCTTCAGGCCGCGGGCGTCGAGCTGCCCGGCGATGGTGGTGATGTCGCTCATGTTCGCTCCCGTGGAGGCGCGGCCCGGGGGCCGCGTCGCTCCGTTTCCCGTTCAGAAATTTTCCGCGGCGCGCCGGCTCACAAAAATCCGGCGCCGCGCAGGGTGTCCAAGGTCAGGCCGCCCGCCGGGGCGCTGTGGCGGGGCGCGCCGGGGCGAAGGCCCCCTCCCCTCACCGCTTCCTGCCAGGGCGCGAGCAGGTGGGCCACATACTTGCCCACGAGGTCGGTCTCCATGTTGACGCGGCTCCCGGGGCGCCAGGCGCCCATGGTGGTGCGCCGCCGCGTGTCGGGGATGACGTTGACCTCGAGAAAATCCGGGCCGCAGGCGTTCACCGTGAGGCTGATGCCGTCGAGCGCCACCGAGCCCTTGGGGATGACCTCGCCCCCGTAGGCCGCGGGAAAATCGAGCCGGCAGCACAGGGATTCGCCCCGGCGCCCGATGCTCTTCACCACGGCCACGCAATCCACATGCCCGCTGACCATGTGGCCGCCCAGGCGGTCGCCCACGGCCAGCGCGCGCTCGAGGTTCACGCGGCCGCCCGCGCCGAGCGCCCCAAGGGTGGTGCGGCTCACGGTCTCGGCGGAGGCATAGGCCGTGAACGTGTCGCGGTCATGCTCCTCCACGGAGAGGCAGACGCCGCTCACCGCGATGGATTCGCCATCCGTGAGGTGGCTGAAGGGCTCGGCCGGCCGGATGCGGAAGCGGCGTTCCGCCGCCATCTCCCGCAAGCCGACGACCTCGCCCTCGCACTGGATGATGCCGGTGAACATCAGGCCCGCTCCCCGCCCCGCTCCCCGGTGTCCGGCCGCGGCCGGAGGAGCAGGTGCGCGTCCTCGCCGCAGCGCTCGAGCCCGCAGAGCCTGAGGCGCAGCCCCTCGTCCAGGTCCAGCGGCGTGCGCCCGGCAAAGAGGGGCCGCGCCTCGGCATCGCCCAAGATGAGCGGCGCGAGGTGCAGGTGAAACTCGTCCACGAGGCCCGCCTCGAGCATGCCAAGGGCGAGGTAGCTCCCGCCCTCGCAAAGCACATAGAGGCAGCCCAGCTCCTGCCGCAAGATGCGGAGCATGGTGGAAAAATGCGGCACGCCCCCCGGCGACGCCGCGAGGGCGAACACGCGCACGCCAATGGCGCGCAGGGCCTGCGCCTCGGCCGAGGCCGCCCCGGCCGGCATGACGAAGAAGACCGTTTCCTCCGGGCGCTCGCGCACAAGGCGCGCGCCGTCGGGCGCGGGAAGGCGCGAGGTGAGGACGCAGGCGAGCGGCTGGCGCAGGGGCGCATCTGCGTCACCAACGTCCCGTGCGGTCAGTTGCGGGTCGTCCGCGCGGAAGGTGGCCCCGCCCACCAGCACGGCCCCGCCGGCCCTCCCCACACCCGCGCGCAGTCCGTGAACCTTCCGGCGGGATTCGGGCCCGCTGATCCACTGCGAAACGCCGTTGCGCGTGGCGATGCGGCCATCGAGGGTGGCGGCCAGCTTGAGCAGCACATAGGGGCGCTCGGTAGTCTGCCAGACGAGGAAATCCGCCACGAGATCGCGGCATTCCGCCTCCAGCACCGGGCCGATAACCTCAACGCCGGCCGCTGCCAGCAAGGCCGCGCCCCCGCCCGCCACCGGATTGGGGTCCCTGAAGCCGTAGACCACGCGGCGGATGCCGGCGGCGAGGATGGCGCCCGTGCAGGGGGGCGTCTTGCCGTGATGGCAGCAGGGCTCTAAAGTGACCACGAGCGTGCACGACGCGAGGTCCACTCCCCTTTCCGCAGCGTCCTTGAGGCATTCCACCTCGGCATGCGGCTGGCCCGCGCCGTGGTGCCAGCCGCGCGCAACGACCTCGCCATCGCGCACGAGCACCGCCCCGACCATGGGATTGGGCGCGGTGTGCCAGCGTCCGCGTTTCGCCAACGCGATGGCCTCGCGCATGAAGGGGGAGAATTCCCGCCCCGCCTCATGGTTCACGTGAGCCCCCTGCGGCGCACCCTGCATGGCTTATTCCGCCCCCTGTCCGCAGGCGCAGGCCGCGCCCGCGCCTTCGGGCAGCCAGTCCACGGCAAGCTGCTCCATGGGCACGCCGGCCTCGCGGAGCATGGTGGTGGCGAGCTCGTCGGGATAGGCCTCGGCGTAGAAGATCTCGCGGATGCCGCAGTTGATGAGCATCTTGGCGCAGAGCACACAGGGCTGCGTGGTGCAGTAGAGCGTGGCCCCGGCGATGCTGATGCCGTGGACGGCCGCCTGGATGATGACGTTCTGCTCCGCGTGCAGGCCACGGCAGATCTCGTGCCGCTGGCCCGAGGGGATGCCGAGCCGCTGCCTCAGGCACCCCACCTCGAGGCAGTGCGGCGTGCCGGCCGGGGGCCCGTTGTAGCCCGTGGCGAGGATGCGCTTGTCCTTGACGGCCACCGCGCCCACCCGGCGCCTCGTGCAGGTGGAGCGCAGGCTCACGAGCCGGGTGATGCTCATGAAGTAGTCAGGCCAGGGCAGTCGTTCCATGCCGTGCTCGCAAAAGGGCGCCCGCTACCACGAAAAGAGCGGGAACTGGCGCGCGAACTCCGTAACGCGGCCGCGGATGGCCGCAAGGGTCTGGGCGTCGCCGCGCTTCGCGATAGTTTCGGCGATGAAGCCGGCAACGGTCGCCATGTCCTCGCGGGTGAGGCCGCGCGTGGTCAGGGCCGCGCTCCCGAGGCGGATGCCGGAAGTCACGAAGGGCGAGCGCGTCTCAAAGGGGATGGTGTTCTTGTTGACCGTTATGCCGGCCGCGTCCAGCGCGCTTTCCGCATCCTTGCCCGTGACATCGAGGTTCGTCAGGTCCACGAGGAGCAGGTGGTTGTCCGTGCCGCCGGAAACGAGCTCGAAGCCGGCGGCCTTGAGCCCGTCTGCGAGGGCCGCGGCGTTCTCCACCACGCGCTTCGCGTAGCGGGCGAAGGCCGGGCGCAGCGCCTCGCCGAAGGCCGCGGCCTTGGCGGCGATGACGTGCATGAGCGGGCCGCCCTGCATGCCGGGGAAGATCTGGCTGTCCACGCGCTTCATGTTGGCCTCGTCCGCGAGGATCATGCCGCCGCGGGGACCGCGCAGGGTCTTGTGCGTGGTGGTGGTGGTCACGTGGGCGTAGGGGATGGGGCTCTCGTGCAGGCCGGCGGCCACGAGGCCCGCGATATGGGCCATGTCCACCATGAGCAGGGCGCCCACTTCGTCGGCGATGGCGCGGAAGCGCGCGAAGTCGAGAAAGCGCGGATAGGCGCTGGCCCCGGCCACGATCATGGCCGGCATGTGCTCCCGCGCGAGCGCCGCCACTTCGTCGTAATCGATACGGCCCGTGTCCTTGCGCACGCCGTAGGACACCACGTTGAAGAGGCGCCCCGAAAAATTCACCGGGCTGCCGTGGGTGAGGTGGCCGCCGTGGGAGAGGTTCATGCCGAGGATGGTGTCGCCGGGCTTGAGGCAGGCGAAATACACGGCCATGTTGGCCTGCGAGCCGGAATGGGGCTGCACGTTGGCATGGGCGCAGTTGAAGAGGCGCCGCGCGCGGTCGCGGGCCATCTCCTCCACCATGTCCACATATTCGCAGCCGCCGTAATAGCGCTTGCCGGGATAGCCCTCGGCATACTTGTGGGTGAGCACGCTCCCCTGGGCCTCGCGCACGGCCGCGGAAACGAAGTTTTCCGACGCGATGAGCTCGAGCTTGCTCATCTGGCGGTCGGATTCGAGAACGATGGCGTTGGCGAGTTCGGGGTCCTGGAGAATGAGTTCATCCATTGAGGCATATCCTTTTGCGGAAAAACAGCCCGCGCGGCGCGGGCATGAGGGCCGGGCGCGCGGCATCCCGGGCGCCAAAATGAGGGGCGCCGGGGCGCCCCTGCTGTGTGGACCTTAGTCCGTCCACTTCTTGAAGATGACGCTGGCGTTGGTGCCGCCGAAGCCGAAGGAATTGCACATGCCGTATTCGCAGGCCACGCGCTCCGTGCCCCCCGAGAGATAGTTGAGGTCGCAGGCCGGGTCGGGAAATTCCAGGTTGATGGTGCCGGGCAGCACCTCGTCCCTGAGGGCCAGGGCCGTGAACACGGACTCGATGCCGCCGGCCGCGCCGAGCAAATGCCCGGTCATGGACTTGGTGGCCGAGATCTTGAGGTTTTTCGCATGGTCGCCGAAGGCGATCTTCATGGCCTTGGTTTCCGTGCTGTCGTTGAGCTGGGTGGAGGTGCCGTGGGCGTTGATGTGCTCCACCGCCTCGGGCTTGAGGCCCGCGTCGCGCAGGGCGCGCGTCATGGCCGCGGCCATGCCCTCGCCCGTCTCGTGCGGGGCGGTCATGTGGTAGGCGTCGCCGGAGGCGCCGTAGCCCACGACCTCGGCATAGATCCTGGCGCCGCGCGCCTTGGCGCTCTCGAGGTCCTCAAGCATCAAGAGGCCCGCGCCCTCGCCGATGACAAAGCCGTCGCGCTTGGCGTCAAAGGGCCGCGAAGCCTTGGTGGGCTCGTCGTTGTAGTGGGTGGAGAGGGCCTTGAGCGCCGTGAAGCCCGCCACGCCGAGCGGCGTGATGGTGGCCTCCACGCCGCCCGTGATGACGCTTTTCGCGCGGCCGAGCACTATCTCGCTGTAGGCCGTGCCGATGGCGTGGATGCCCGAGGCGCAGGCCGTGGTGGTGACGATGTTCGGCCCCTTGGCGCCGGTGAAGATGGAAATCTGCCCGGGCCCCATGTTGGAGATGAGCATGGGGATGAGGAAGGGCGAGATCTTGCTGGGGCCCGCCTCGAGCAGCTTTGCGTGCCAGGTCTCGATGGTGCGCAGGCCGCCGAGGCCGATACCGAGGATGACGGCGACATCTTCGGCGTTTTCCGGCGTTATCTCAAGGCCCGAGTCGGCGAGGAGCATCTTGGCGGCGGCCACGGCGAACTGGGTGAAGCGGTCCATGCGCCGCACCTGCTTGGCCGGTATCCACTCCTCGGGCGAAAAATCTTTCACTTCGCCCGCGATGCGCGAGGTGTAGTCGGACGCATCGAAGAGCGTGATGGGGCCGATGCCGGATTCCCCCGCGAGGAGGCGCTTCCAGGTGGTGTCGATGTCATTGGCGAGCGGCGTGATGCCGGAAACGCCGGTGATCACTACGCGGGGTCGGTTCATGGGCGGCTCCTTGCTCCTTGGCCTTGGTAACGAAACATCCGGGCTCGCCGCGGGCGCAGCGGCAACGCCGGGCTGCACCGGGGCGTGGCAGGTCGCGACCGCAATGGGCGCGCCCGGGCCGCGCGCAGGGTGGGCGTCTTGCCCCTCCCGGCCACAACTTTGGCCGGCCCCTGTGCCCGCAGGCCCTTTTGGCGACAGGCTTTTGCGCCCCAAACCCCCAGCGCCATGCCGCGCATCGGCAGCCCAAGGGCGCGACGCCGCGGACATGGGCCGGGAGCGGGGCCCCGTGCCGGCGGCGCAAGGCGCCACGCCCTGCGAAGCCGTGCCGATTCCCGATCATGGCGCCCGTGGGCGCCGAGCCAGCGGGAAAAGGGGAATACGGCATCACCCGGCGCAGCCGGGAATTCCCGGGCGCCGGGGCGCGGGGCCTGCCCCCAAGCGCCGCGCCCCGAATGGTGCGCCGCGGCGGGACGCGCCCGGCCTACTTCTTGTTGTTTTCGATATAGTTGATGGCGTCCTGCACCTTGAGGATCTTCTGGGCGTCCTCGTCGGCGATCTCGATGTCGAATTCCTCTTCCATGGCCATGATGAGCTCGGTGAGGTCGAGGGAATCAGCGCCCAGGTCTTCCACAAAGGAGGCTTCGGGCTTCACTTCGTCGGCGCTCACGCCAAGCTGGTCAACGATGATCTTCTGGACTTTGTCGGCAACTTCAGACATGACATCCTCCCGGTGTTCCGTGTTCGTTTTGGGGCGCGGCACGGCGCTTTCCTGCGCCGGTGCGCGGCCCTGAAAAATCGTCAAGAATCGTCCTGCGCCGGTTTGCCCCGGCTCAGCAATACATGCCGCCGTTGACGGCGAGCACCTGCCCCGTGATATAGGCGGCCCTGTCCGACGCAAGGAAGGCCACGGCCTCGGCCACGTCCTCGGCCGTCCCCATGCGGCGCAGGGGGATGGACTCCACATAGGACTTCACCACATCCTCGCCGAGCTTGGCCGTCATGTCCGTCTCGATAAAGCCGGGCGCCACGGCGTTGACCGTGATGCCCCGCGCGGCGAGCTCGCGCGCGTTGGACTTGGTGAGCCCGATGAGCCCGGCCTTGGCCGCGCAATAGTTGGCCTGGCCGGCATTGCCCATCTGGCCGACCACCGAGGCGATATTGATGATGCGCCCGGCGCGCCGCCTGCTCATGATTTTCGCTGCCTCGCGGCTGCACGCGAAAGCGCCGCCGAGGTTGACATCCAGCACGCGGTCAAAGTCCTCGCTTTTCATGCGGATGAGGAAGCCGTCCCTCGTGATGCCCGCATTGTTGACGAGCACGGCCAGATTGACCTTGTCCTTGATCTCGGAGGCGAAAAAGGCCTCCACCGCGGCATCGTCGCCCACGTCCAGCGCGAAGGCGCGCGCCTCGCCGCCGGCGGCGCGGATGTCCTCCACGGTGCGCTCGGCGTCTTCGGGGCGGCTCACATAGGTCAGGATAATGAAATAGCCGTCACGGGCGAGCGTGCGGGCGATGGCCCGCCCGATGCCGCGCGAACCCCCGGTGACGAGAGCCACGGGCGCTTCGGCCCACGAGGCCTGCCCTGTGCTGGAATGTGTCATGGCGAACCACCTCTTCCTTGTGCAGTGCCGGGAAGGAGCATTCTACTCCATGCGCCCGGGAATTTCAATGCGCGGGCCGGGGCACCGGCCACCCGCTAAAAGCGCAAGAGCGCCGCGCCCCACGTGAGCCCGGCGCCGAAGGCCGTGACCAGCACGCGGTCGCCGGAACGGATGCGGCCAGCCGCGCGGGCCTCGGCCAGCGCCAGCGGGATGGAGGCGGAGGAGGTGTTGCCGTATTCCGCCACGTTCACGAATACCCTTTCCCTTTCGACGCCGAGCCGCGAGCCCACGGCCTCAATGATGCGCATGTTGGCCTGGTGCGGCACGAAGAGCGCGATGTCCTTCATGGCAAGGCCGTTGCGGGAAAGCACGGTCTCGCACACCTGCACCATCTGGCGCACGGCGTGCTTGTAGGTGTCGCGCCCGCGCATGGTGATGAAGAACTGCTCGTCCACGGGGTCGCCCGCGGCGTAGCGGCAGGAGGTGCCCCCGCCCACGATGATGAGGTCGCGCTGCGCGCCGTCGCTCTGGCAGAGCACGTCCTCCACCGCCGCCGAGCCCTCGCCGCCCTCGCCGTCGAGCACGCAGGCCGTCGCCGCGTCGCCGAAGAGGACGCAGGTGCTCCTGTCCTGCCAGTTGACACGCCGCGTCATGGCCTCGGCGCACACGAAGAGGATGCGGCTTTGCGGCGCCTGGGCGAGGAAGGCCTGCCCCAGCGAAAGCCCATAGATAAAGCCCGTGCAGGCCGCGCTGAAATCCAGGGCCATGACCGGCCCGGCGTCCAGCGCGCCCGCGAGGATGCACGCGATGGAAGGCGAAATATAGTCCGGCGTGCAGGTGGCGGCGAGCACATGGGTGAGGCCGCGCGGAGCAAGCCCGGCCTCCGCGAGGGAGCGGCGCGCCGCGGCAAGGGCGAGGTCGGAGGCGTTTTCGGTATCGGCAAGCCTGTGCCGGCGCCGGATGCCCGTGCGCTCCACGATCCACTGGTCGTTGGTATCCACCAGGCGGGCCAGGTCGTCGTTGGTGACAACGGTTTCGGGCACATGGGCGCACAAGGCGCGCAGATGGCAGGTAAGGGTCATGAAGTGTCCGTACAGGTTGCGGAAAAAAGGCGCCCGCGGCGCTCAGATGGCGCGGGAAAACCGCGTCAGCTCCTCGTTGGCGAGAATGGTCTCCGCGAGGCGGGCATTGGTCTCCTTGCGGACATAGGCGCCGCTCATGCGGATGGCGTTGGTCATGGCGCGGGCGTTGGAACGGCCGTGGCAGACGATGGCGAGCCCCTGGAGGCCCAAAAGCGGCGCGCCGCCGTATTCGGCATAGTCGAGGGTGCGCGCGAACTTGCGGAAAGCCCCGCGCGCGAGCATGCCCCCGAGCGCGGGGATGAAGCCTGTGGTGAAGACGCGCTTCAACATGCGCACGAGAGCGGAGGCGAGCCCCTCGCTCATCTTGACCACCACATTGCCCACAAAGCCGTCGCAGACGACCACGTCCACGTCGCCGGTGAAAATGTCGCGGCCTTCGGCATTGCCGATGAAATTCAGGTTGTGGGCCATCTTCAGCAGCTCATAGGCTTCCTTGACCTGGCTGTTGCCCTTACCCTCCTCCTCGCCGATGCTGAGCAGGCTCACGCGGGGCGCGGCATAGCCGAGCAGATCGCGGGCGAAGGCGTCGCCCATGAGGCCGAACTGGAAAAGATGGTAGGGCCGGCAGTCCACATTGGCGCCGGCGTCGAGCACGACCACAGGGTCCTTCTCGGTGGGCAAAAGCGCCGCCAGCGCGGGCCGCTCCACGCCGGGGAGGCGCCCCATGATGAACATGCCGCAGGCCACGGTGGCGCCGGAATGCCCGGCGCTGACCACGCCGTCGGCCGCGCCCTCGCGGACGAGGCGGCAGGCCACCTGGATGGAGGCGTTCTTCTTGCGCCGCAGGATGTCCGACGGCTTTTCGTTCATGTGCACCACGTCGTCGGCCTGGACGATGTCACAACGGGCGTCCCCCAGGTCGAGCTTGGCAAGCTCGGCCTCCACCTTGGGGGTGTCGCCCACAAGGAGGATATGAAGGTCGTGGAGGCGCGCCGCCTCCACGGCCCCGGGAACGACCACGGCGGGGCCGAAATCCCCGCCCATGGCATCCACGGCGATGACGGGCTTCTCGCGCATCACTCGGATTCGGGCCGGGCGATCACCTGGCGGCCGCGGTAGGCGCCGCAGTTGGGGCACACGCTGTGGGGCGTGGTGGGTTCGCCGCAGGAGCAATAGATGACGGCAGGCTTGGCCACACGGTCATGGGAACGGCGCATGCCCTTGCGGGAACGCGATTTCTTGTTTTGCTGAACAGCCATTGGGGTCTCCTTTTGGCGGCTGGCCATGCCGGCTGGTCATGGCGGCACGCCGCCGGGCCCGATACGGGCGAATTATGGGAGACAGTCCATAGCGGAAATTTCGCCGCTTGTCCAGACCTGCCCCAGCCCGCGGCCGGCGCCGCTCCCTTGCCCGCCGCGCCGCCCTGTGCGAGGATGCGCGGGCGGCCGTGCCCGGGCCGCCGGAGTATCCATGCCACTTATCCTGTCCGCACCCCTGCCCGATTGCGCCGCCACCGGGGCCGAAGCACGCCTCACGCAGCTCTGCGCCCGCTGGGAGCGGAGCGTCGCCCCACGGCTCGCCCCGGCGCAACTGGCCCATTGCCGCCGCTTCGGCCAAGGCGGGGGCGCGCCCGGGGCCCGCGCCTCGCGCCTCCTCGCCCGGCTGCTCGCCCTGCGCGCGCTGCCCCGCCGCACCACCCTTGAGGGGGATGACCACGGCCGCCCGCGCGTCGCGGGCGCCCCGGGCTGGCACATCGCCTTCAGCCACAGCGGCGCCGCCGCCTTCTGCCTCGTGCTCAAGCCCGGGGAGACGGCGCAACGTCCGGCAGGGTACGGCGCGGTGGACGCCGAGCCGGCAAGCGCCCTCCCCACCACTGACCGGGGTTTTGCGGCGCCCGCGCCGACTCCGCGCGCGGGCCTGTGGCGCTGGCTGCTCGCCGAGGCCCTGTTCAAGGCCCGTGGCGCCGCCCCCGAATGCTGGAAGGACGCGGCCTGCGCGGCCCATGACGGGGCAGGGCATGCCGCCGGATGCTGCACCCTTGCGGGGGCGCCGTTCTCATGGCGCTTTCTTGCCGTTCCCGGGCATGCGGTGTGCGTTGCCCTCCCGGGGGCCGCACCCTTTTCCGTGGGGCTGCGCTGGCTCGCATGGCAGTCCTTCCTCTCCTGACAAAGCCCTGCTGAAGCCCCTCCCCCGCATGGACAGGCGGCCGCTTTTCCGGCAAGTTCCCGGCATGCGCTTCCATCTGGTCACGCTCTTCCCCGAATTTTTCGCCTCGCCGCTCGCCACGGGCCTCATGGGACGCGCGCGCGAGGCCGGCGTGGTGGAGGTGAGCTTTCACGACCCCCGCGCGTTCAGCACCGACAAGCATCATCATGTGGACGACCGGCCCTATGGCGGCGGGCCGGGCATGGTGCTCCAGCCAGGGCCGGTGGCCGCGGCCGTGCGCGAGATAGCAACGCCCGGCCGCATCCTCTTCCTCACGCCGGCGGGGCGCCCCTTCACCCAGGCCCTCGCCCGCGAATGTGCCCGCGAAGCCGACCTGACCCTCATCTGCGGCCGCTACGAGGGCCTTGACGCGCGCCTTGCCGCCATCCTGCCGCTCACGCCCGTCTGTGTGGGCGACGCCGTGCTCAACGGCGGAGAGACCGCGGCGCTGGCCGTCATGGAGGCCGTGGGGCGCCTTGTGCCCGGCTTCATGGGCAAGGAGGCCTCCGGCGAGGACGAGAGCTTTTCCGCCGGCGTCCTCGAATACCCCCACTATACGCGGCCCGAGGTCTTCGAGGGGCTGGAGGTTCCCGCCGTGCTCCGCAACGGCGACCATGCGGCCATCGCGGCCTGGCGTCGCAGGGAGGCGCTGGCCGCCACCCTGCGCCAGCGCCCGGAGCTGCTGGACGAGGCGCCCCTCGACCGCGCGGACGCCGCCGCCCTCGCCGCCCTCCCCCGGGAGCGGCCCGGCCGCAACCTCTCCTTTTGCCTCCTCCACTATCCTGTCCTCCTCGAAGAGAGAAAATGCGGCGCGTCCTCTTTGACAAATCTTGACGTACACGATATAGCCCGGATTTCGCGCAGCTATGGCATGGGCCCCTTCTATGTGGTGACGCCCCTTGAGGACCAGCTAAGGCTGCTTGGGGCCATCCTCCGCCACTGGGGCGCCCGCGGCCCCTTGCGGCGCGACCGCAGCCGGGCGCTCTCGCTGGTGCGCGGGGTGCCCACGCTCACGGAGGCCATCGCCGAGGCCACGGCCCGCGCGGGCACGGCGCCGCGCCTTGTGGCAACCTCCGCGGCATGGCCGGAGAAAAAGCGCGACGCGCCGCCGCTCACGCCCGCAAAGGTGCGGGGCTGGTGCCGCGAGGGCCCGGTGCTGCTCCTGCTCGGCACGGCGCGCGGCCTCGCGCCCCAAGTGACGGCCCTGTGCGACGGGCGCATGCGGCCCCTGCGTTTTTTGGGCGACAACCATCTTTCCGTGCGCAGCGCGGCGGCCATCCTGGCCGACAGGATACTGGGCGATTTTTGTTGAAAACGGCGGCCCGCCCCCTTTGCCGGCCCCGATGAAGGAGTTGACATGGATATCATCAAGAAGATCGAGCGCGAAAACATGCGCATGGACATGCCCGCCTTCCGCTCGGGCGATACCGTCAAGGTGTACCTGCGCATCGTGGAAGGCGAAAAGGAGCGCATCCAGGTCTTTCAGGGCAATGTCATCCGCATCCAGCGCGGCACCACCAATGCCAGCTTCACGGTGCGCAAGATCTCCGACGGCGTGGGCGTGGAGCGCATCTTCCCCATCAACTCGCCCTTCATCGACCATGTGGAGGTCGTGGCCCAGGGCCGCGTGCGCCGCAGCCGCCTCTACTATCTGCGCGGGCGCAAGGGCAAGGCGGCCCGCATCAAGCCGCGCGCCCGCTACTGAGCGCCCCCCGGGGACGCCGGGCGCGCCCGGCGTCCACCATGGCCGGAAGGCTCCACGCTCCCCGGCCGCATCTGCCCGGATTTTCCGGGGGCCTGGCGGCTCCTCGTGAGGAGCCGTCTCTTGTGGCGGGCATCGACGAGGCCGGCCGCGGCTGCCTCGCCGGGCCCGTGGTGGCCTGCGCCGTCATCCTCCCCCCCCGCTTCGATTTGCCCGGCCTCACCGATTCCAAGCTCCTGGGCGCCCGCCAGCGCGAAAAACTGGCGCCGGCCATCCGCGCCTGCGCCGTGGCCTGGGGCCTGGGCGTGGTCTGGAGCCGGCGCATCGAGCGCGTGAACATCCTTGAGGCCACGCTCGAGGCCATGGCCCGCGCGGCCTGTACGCTCAGGACGCCCCCGGCCCTGCTGCTCATCGACGGCAACAGGACCATCCCCGAAGACCTGCTCCTGACGATGTGGCGCAAGGCGCATCATGGCGCGGCCCCTCGCCAGCGCGCCCTTGTGGGCGGCGACAGGAGCGAACCGGCCATTTCGGCCGCCTCCGTCCTCGCCAAGACCTTCCGTGACCGCCTCATGGCCGCGCTCGGGCGCCGCTGGCCCGGCTACGGCCTTGAACGCCACATGGGCTACGGCACCCGCGAGCATCTGGAAGCCCTGCGGCGCCTCGGCCCCTGCCCCCTCCACCGGCGCACCTTCCGCGGCGTCTTGCCGGCCGATGAAAGGCCCGCAGCCCTGGGCGCCGCGGCATGGGGCGCCCTGTGCTGAAGCGGGACGGCAGCCATATCGTCCTCGGGCGCCGGGGCGAGGAGGCGGCCTGCGGCCTTTTGCGCCGGGCCGGGCTGCGCATCCTCGACCGCAACTGGCGCGCCGGGCGCCTCGAGCTCGACATCGTCTGCCAGGACGGCGCCACCGTGGTCTTTGTGGAAGTGAAGACGCGCTCAAGCGCGGAGCGCGGCGGCCCGGAAGGCGCGCTCACGCCCGCCAAGCAACGCAGCCTCTCCCGCGCGGCCCAGGCCTGGCTTGCCGCCCATGGCGCGTGGGAGGCGCCCTGCCGTTTCGATGTCGTCTGCCTCGTGGCCCGCGACGGAACCTTCAGCGCCGAGCACTACCGCCATGCCTTCGACTTCGCCCCGCCTCTGGATCGTCGCCACGCCGCTTGGCAACCCTGGTGACCTCTCGCCCCGCGCCCGCGAGGTACTGGAAACAGCCGACCTCGTGCTTGCGGAAGACACGCGCCGCGCGGCCGCGCTCTTTCGCCGCCTGGGCCTGCCCCGCCGCCGCTTCCTGAGTTTTTACGAGCAAAATGAGGAGGAACGCCGCGAGGAGGTGCTCACGGCGCTTCGCGGGGGCGCGCAGGTGGCCCTCATTTCGGATGCCGGCACCCCGCTTGTGGCCGACCCCGGCTACCGGCTGGTGCGCGCCTGCCGCCGCGAGGGCATCGCGGTCTCGCCGGTGCCCGGGGCATCCGCGCCCGTGGCCGCGCTCAGCGCCGCAGGGCTTCCGCCTTTGCCCTTCACCTTTCTGGGCTTCCTGCCACGGGACGTGGGGGGCCGGCGCGCGCTTTTCCGCGCCTATGCCACCGTCCCGGGCTCGCTCGCCTTTTTCGAGCGCAAGGACAGGCTCGCCGAAAGCCTCGCCCTGGCAGCCGCCATCCTCGGCCCGCGCGAGCTTGCCATCTGCCGCGAGCTCACCAAGACGCACGAGCAATTCCTGCTCGGGCGCCTTGAGGACGGCGCGGAACTGGCGCGCGACCTGCTCGGCGAGATCACGGTCATCATCGGGCCGCCCGAAGGCGCCCCGGAACGTGCCGGCGAAGAGGAGGCCCGTGCCTGCCTGCGCGCCCTGCTCGAGGCGGGGCTCAAGCCGCGCGAGGCCGCGCGGGAAGCCCACAGCCGCCTTTCCGGCTGGAGCGCCAAGGAGCTCTATGCGCTCATCCCGGGCCTCGATGCCTGAGGGCTTCGGCCCGGCCTCCCCCGTGGACGGGGGCGCCCACTCCATGTAAGATGGCGGCGGAGACGATGCCATGGCCCATTCCATCCGCGAGACGCCCCGGGGCCTCGCCCTGAACCTTGTCCTCAACCTGCGCGGCGGCCTGCACGCACGGCCCGCGGCGCGGCTCGCCAAGGCGGCGCGCCGCTATTCCGCGGATATCCGCTGCATCACCGAGACCGGCGAGGCCGACGCCAAGAGCATGCTCGACCTGCTCTCGCTGGCGCCCCCGGCGCAGGCGCAGGTACTCCTCCTTGCCAATGGCGATGACGCGCGCGAGGCCCTGCTCGAGCTCGGCGCCGTGTTCGCCGACCTGCAGGAATGACATGGCGCGCGCGGTCATCTACGGCATCCCCGTTTCTCCGGGCCTGGCCCTCGGGGCAATCCGGCGCCTGCACGGGGCACCGCGCGGCGAACACCGCCGCATAGCGGACGAAGCCGTCCCCGCCGAAGAGGAGGCCCTGCGCGCGGCCGCGGCCCGCGTTCGCGCGGAGCTGGAAGCCACGCTCGCGGACATGCCCCCCTCCCTCGCCGACTACGCGGAGATCGTCGGCGCGCAGATGGAGCTCGCGAGCGACCCACGCCTTGTGGGCACGGCGCTCGCGCGCATCCGGCACCGCAAGATTTGCGCGGCCTGGGCGCTGGAAGAGACGGTGGAGGAGCTTTGCGAGCTCTTTCGCGGCATGGACGACCCCTACCTGCGCGACCGGGCCCAGGATGTGCGCGCCATGGGCCTCAGGCTCGGCGAGGCCCTGCAGGGGGAGGCCTCGGGAGCGGGCGGTTTTCGGGAGGACGCGGGCATTCTGGTTGCCGAAGACCTGGCCCCGGCCGATGTCATGGAGCTCGAGGGGGGCACCGTCCTCGCCATCCTCACCGCCGAGGGCGGCCCCACCTCGCATACGGCCATCCTCGCGCGCAGCCTGCGCGTGCCGGCCCTTGTGGGCGTCACGGGCCTGCCCGAGGCCGCGCGGGACGGCGAAACGGCCATCGTGGACGGCCTTTCCGGCCGTGTCCTGCTCACGCCGGACGAGGCCGACCTTGCGCGCTATGCGGAGCGCAAGGCGGCGTACGGGCAGTGGGAGGCCCATGCCCGGCAGGCGGCGCAGCGCCCCGCCGAAAGCAGGGACGGCGTGGCCCTCTCCGTGCGCGCCAACCTTGAAAACGCCGCCGAGCTCGGCGACATCGACGAGTGCGGGGCCGACGGGGTGGGCCTTTACCGCACGGAATTTTCCTATCTCGGGCGCGAGCTCCCCGGCGAAGACGAACTCTTTGGAGAATACGCCGCCGTCGCCGCCCGGCTTGCGCCGCGGCCGGTCATCTTTCGCACGCTGGACGTGGGCGCGGACAAGGCCCTCGCCGCGCATGCCGCCCTGCGCGAGCCCAACCCGGCGCTGGGCCTGCGCGGCATCCGTTTCTGCCTTGCCCATGAGGACATGTTCCGCACCCAGTTGCGCGCCCTCTTGCGCGCGGGCGTGGCCGGCAACGTGGCCCTCATGCTGCCCATGATCACCGATGCCCGCGAGGTGAGGAGCGTGCGCCGCATCCTTCACGAGCTCAGGCAGGAGCTGGCGGCCGGGGGCGTGGCCCATGCCGCGCACCTGCCGCTGGGGGTCATGATCGAGACGCCCGCCGCCATCCTCACCGCCGACACCCTGGCGCGGGAATGCGATTTTTTCAGCATCGGCACCAATGACCTCATCCACTACCTCATGGCCATCGACCGCAACAACCGCCATGTGGCCTACCTGCACGAGCCCCTGCACCCCGCGGTGGTGCGCTCGCTCAAGCGGGTGGTGGACGCGGCCCACCGCGAGGGCATCCCGGTGTCGGTCTGCGGCGAATTCGCCGCCGACCCCTATGGCGTGGCCCTGCTGCTCGGCATGGGCGTGGACGCGCTCTCGGCGGCGCCGCGCTTCGTGCCCGGCATCAAGCACATGTTGCGCAAGCTCTCGGCGGACGGCTGCGCCGAGCTCGTCCATACCGTCCTCAACCTGCCCGACGCGGCCGCCGGCCGCCAGCTCATCCACGAGCGGCTGCACCGCGTGCTCGGGCAGGAGCTCGCCTTCCTCTCCACCAACCACGCAAAACCCGGCCTGCCATGAGCAAGAAGACCCCCGCACACGCCATCGCCGTCAACAAGAAGGCGCGCCACCTCTATGAGCTCTCGGAGTTCACCGAGGCCGGCATTTCCCTCACCGGTCCCGAAGTCAAGAGCATCCGCGCCGGCAAGGTGAACTTCATCGACAGCTACGTGGAATTTCGCCAGGGGAGCGCGTGGCTCCTCTCGCTGCATGTGGCGCCCTACGCCAATGCGGGCTATGCGCCGCAGGAGCCCGACCGGCCCCGCCGCCTGCTGCTCCATGCCCGCGAGATCGGGCGCCTCGCCGGCATGGTGGCCCAGAAAGGCCTCACCGTGGTGCCCGTGCGCCTCTATTTCAGCCGCGGCAAGATCAAGGTTGAGATCGCCGTCGGCCGCGGCAAGAAGCTCCATGACCACCGGGAGACCCTCAAGCGCCGGGCCGAGGAACGCGACATGGCGCGCGAGCTCGCCTGAGCCCAAGGCGCCATGCGCCACCCGCCGCTCCAGCCGCCCCTCTTCTGGCAGGTCTGCCTGCTCTTCTGGTGCGCGGGCATCCTCGCCGCGCTCTGGCCGGCGGAAGGCCTCACCGGCGCCTTGCTGCTCCTGCTGGCCGACCCGCGCCTCAGGGCGCCCCGGCGCGCCCTGCTGGCTCTTGCGGTGTGCGCGGCCGGCCTCGCTGTCGGGCTCTGGCAGCTTGCGCCCCTGCGCTCCCCGCCTGCCGAACCGGCATGGCTTGCGGGAGCGCCCGGCGAAGCCGCGAAAACTCCCCCTGTGCGCCTCTGCGGCACAGTGCGCCGCGTTGCCGGCCTCCCCGACGGCCGCCTGCGCGTCATCCTCGAAAACGTACGCCCGGAAGCGGGTGGGGAAGCTCTTGCCGGGCGTGTTGCCTGGACATGGGACGAAGCCGCCTTCCGGCCGCTCGCCGGGCAGTCCGTCTGCCTGGAGCGGCGCCCCGTGCCCGTGCGCGGTTTCGCCAACAGCGCGGAGCCCGTGCAGGAAGCCCGCTGGGCCGCGCAGGACGTGTTCTGGCGCCTCTGGAGCAGGGGCTGGAGCGGCAGCCCCACCGTCACAGGGGCTGGCACGGCGTCCGCCCGGCTGCGCGAGGATCTCAGGCGCGATCTGGTTCGCGCGCTCCTGCCCACGGCCGGAGCAGGCCCCTCCATGGACATGCCGCAGGCCAAGGCCATGCTGCCGGCCCTGCTCTTCGGCGACCGCTCCTTTCTCAGCCGCGCCACGGTGGACGAATTCGCCGCCGCGAGCCTCGCGCACAGCCTCGCCCTTTCCGGGCAGCATCTCGCGCTCGCCGGGCTCGTCGGCTTGTTCAGCGTGCTCCTGCTGGCGCGCGTGCGTCCCGGCATCTATCTCTTCCGGGCGCGCGCCGTGTGGGTGGCCGTGGCGAGCCTGCCTCCGGCTCTGGCCTATCTCTGGCTCGGCAACGCGCCCGCGTCCCTTCTGCGCGCCGCCTGCATGCTGGGCCTCATGACCCTGTGGCTTTTGCGCGGCCGCACGGCGACCCCGCTTGACGCGCTGCTGGGGGCGCTGGCCTGCATCGTGCTCGCCGACCCGCTGAGCCTCTTCGACCTGAGCCTCCAGCTCTCCGTGCTCTGCGTGGCGGTCATCTGCCTTACCGTGCCGGGCATCCGGCGCCTGTGGCCCGCGCCCGGCAGCGGAAGGCCGCCGGCGCCCGGGGCGCCCCTCAAAGCACGCCTCGCGCGGCGGAGCCGCGCCGTCCTGCACGGGCTCGGGGCCGTCTTCCTTGTTTCCTTCTGCATCCAGCTCGCCTTGCTGCCCTTCATGCTGGCCCGCTTCGGCACTCTCGGGCTCTGGTTTCCGCTCAATGTGCCCTGGCTGCCCGCGGTCGACCTCGTGGTGCTCCCGGGGGCGGCGCTGGGGCTCGGCTGCGCGGTGGCTGGCCTTGAGGCTTGCGCCCGGGTCATCCTCGATATGGCCGCACTCCCCTGCCAGGCCATGCTCGCCTGCCTCGACATGCTCCAGCGGCACGGCCTGCTGGAAGGGCCGGGGAGCTTGCGCCCGCACTGGGCGGCGCTTGCGGCGTTCGCGGCCCTCGGCGTGGCGCTTGCGGTCATGGCCGGGGACGGACGCCCCACAGCGCGGCTCAAGGCGCGGCGCTGGCTCGTGGCCGGGCTGCTCCTGCTCTGCGTGGGGCCGGCATTGCGGCTGGCGTCACGCCTGGACCCAACTCCCCGGCTGGAAGTGCTTGACGTGGGCCAGGGCCTTGCCACTTATCTGCGGCTCCCCGGGCATGTCCGCATCCTCGTGGATGGCGGCGGCGCGCTCTCGCCCGGCTTCGATACGGGCAAGGCGCTCCTCGACCCGCTCCTCACGGCCAATGACGCCCCGCGGCTCGATGCCGTCATCAACACGCACCCGGACCTCGACCATGTGGGCGGGCTCTTTCATTTGCTCCGCAGCTTCGGGGTGCAGCGGCTCTTCCACAACGGCCGCGATGCCGCCGGGGAGCTGCGCCAGCCGTGGCGGGAGGCCCGGCAAAGGACGCCGGGCGCGCCGCTCGCCGCCGGGGACAAGCTGGTGTTGGGAGATTCCGGCGGCTATGCGCTGGAAGTGCTGCACCCGCCGCGCATGGCCCCGGAAAGCGGGGATGGCGGAGGCGACGCGCCGGAACCATGGGCAGGCAACAAGGCCTCGCTGGTGCTCCGGCTCACGCGCAACGGCGAGGGTCTCGCGCTGTTCACGGGCGATGTGGAACCCGCGGTGCTCCGGCGGCTGCTGGCGGAAGGCGCCGATATCTCCGCGCGCATCCTCGTGGCGCCGCATCACGGTTCGGACCGCAGCTTCCTCCCGGCCTTCCATGAGGCGGTGCGGCCGGAACTGGTGCTCGCCGGCTGCGGCTTCCGCAACCGCTGGGGCTATCCGGGCAGGCGCCTGGGCGCATGGCTCGCGGCGCGGCACATCCCGCTGCTCGACACCGGCACGCGTGGGCGCATCAGCGTGGAGCTGCCCGAAACGGGGCCCCTGCGCGTGAGCACGGCCCGGCAGGCGCCCTAGCCCGCAGGCAGCACGAAACCGCGTTTGGCAAGTTCGGCCCTGTGTTCGGGATAGTCACGCGCGAGGATGGCCGCGGCGTCGGCTTCGGCCGCGCGGTAGGCCCCCTCGTCAAAGAGCGCCTGGTGGCCGCCCCGATGGAGTACAAAGGGCGGCAGGGGCACATGGCGCGCCTTCATGCCCTGGTGGTGCACGTCGCGGAACCAGGCCACGCCCATGTCCTGGAAGGGCAGGTAGCAGCCGAAGGGACGCCCGTGCCCCTCGGGCACCGTGGCCGCGCGCGCCTTGCGCAGGTCGATGAGGCAGCACCATTCATTGACGCGGCACTCGGGCAGCGGCCAGGGGCGCCGCTCATACTCCGGCCCGAACTGGGTGCGCCCCTCCACGCGCAGCCGCATGCCCATGGCCCTGGCCTTGCGATAGAGCGCCTGCAGGTCGGCCGCGGAACAGCGAAACTCGCCATAGGCCCCCGGCCGGCAGGGCTTGCCCCCGTTGACGCCGCAGGCCTTGACGATGTCCTCGCGCGCCGCCGGGCAGTTCCAGCACTGGCCGAGGGGCCCCACGGCCACATGACCGGGGAGGGCCTCCAAGAGGGGCGTAAGCACATCCCCGCGAAATTCCATGTCATTATGCACGGTGAAGAGGCAGTCGGCATCGGAGCTTTCCCACGCGTACTGGTAGCGCAGGGAGTGTCGGTAGGCATCTTCGCGCAGCCTCCCCGGCTCCAGCGGCCGGGTGACCAGCCACTCCGGCACCATGCAGGAATGCATGCGCGGCACAAAATCCACGAGAGTCTCGGGCCCAAGCGTGTCAAACTTGGGCCGGCTCGGTTCCATCACATAGAAGACCGTGCGCAGCTTGTCGCCCATATGCCGCATGAGCGAGGCGAGGCAGAGCGCCGTCTGGTACGGTTTGCCAAAGATGTGGAGCGCAACGTCCACCACGGGCTGTGCCGCCATGGATCCTTCCTCCCTGCGCCGGCCGGGCCCTTGTGCAGCCTCAGCGCTGGCAGTGCGGGCAATACACCGTGGCTCGCCCGGCCACGCGCACACGGGCGAGCGGGCGCCCGCAGCCCTTGCAGGCCTCGCCGGCGCGCCCGTAGACCGCAAAGCTGTTCTGGAAGGCGCCGGCATTGCCGTCCGCGTCGCGGTAATCGCGGATGGAGCTGCCGCACTGGGCGATGGCGAGGCTGAGCACATCCCTGAGCGCGCCAAGCAGGGCGCGCCGCTCCCGCGCATCGAGCCCACCCGCCGGGCGGCGCGGGTCGATGCCGGCGCGATGGAGCGCCTCGTCCGCATAGATATTGCCGATGCCCGCCACCACGCGCTGGTCGAGCAGGGCCGCCTTGACGGCCCTGCGGCCGCGCAAGAGCTCCGCAAAGGCGGCTTCGTCCAGCTCCAGCGGCTCGGGGCCGAGGCTGCGCCAGAATTCCCAGCGTTCCAGCAGGGCCTGGGTTGCGGCAAGCACGGTGCCGAAGGCGCGGGTATCGTCAAAGATCAGGCGTTGCGGCGTGCCGTCCGGCGCCACAAGGTCGAGATACCAGCGGGTATAGGGGCCCGGCGCGCTCCCGGCCGGGCGCGGAAGGAGGCGCCCGGTCATGCGCAGGTGCACGGCCACAAGCGTGGGAATGGTGCCGGCATTTCCGGGCGCAGGGCCGGGGCCTGGCGCCACATCCATGAGGATGAGCTTGCCGCGCCGGCGCACGCCCGTGACGGCAAGGCCGGCGAGGCTCGCCAGCGCGAGGCTCAGCGGATGCACCGCCGAGGGCCGCAGCACCTCGGCGCCCACGATGCGCGAACCCGTCACATGTGGCGCGAGGGTGCGCACCACGGTTTCCACTTCGGGAAGTTCAGGCAAGATACACGTCCAGAAGGCCCTCGGGCGGGTCGATGCACACCTGCCGGGCCTTGAGGTCGAAGGAGCGGATAAAGTCCGGCCGGGCCGGGAAGAGGATCTCGCGGCCGTCGTCCGTGCGGATGGCCCAGACCTCCTGGCCGGCGGGCAGCTCCACATGGTCGAGGCGCCCGAGGCGGCTGCCGTCCGGGAGGAGGACATCGGCGCCCATGAGGTCGGCGAGGTAGGCTTCGTCCCCGGAAGGCTCGGGAAGCTCGGCGCGGGGCACGCACAGCAGCGCGCCGCGCAGGGCCTCGGCCTCGTCGCGGCTCGTGACACCTTCAAGGAGCAGCAGGGGGCGCCCCTTGTGCGCCCGGCTGCCAAGCACGGTGCATGCGCGCGGCTCACTTCCGCCGCGGCAGAGCCAGAGCCGCTTGAAGGCGCCGGGGGCTGCGTCCGCAAACCAGTCCACGGCGAGCTCGCCCCGGATGCCGTGGGGCCGGGCCACGCTGCCCAAGTCCACAAAGCCCTCCGGCACGGGGGCGTCCGCCCGGCTCGCGGGGGCTGGCTTTCCGGCTGGTGCGGCCACCAGCGCCCTACTCCAGGATCTCGAGGACGGTGCGCCGCCCCGCGCGGATGGACGCGGCCCCGAGCAGGGTGCGCATGGCGCGCACGGTGCGGCCCTGCCGGCCGATGACCTTGCCGAGGTCATCGCTCGCGACCTTGAGCTCGAGCACCGTGGCCTGGTCGCCGTCCACCTCGCGCACCTCCACGGCGGCGGGGTCGTCCACCAGGGCCCGGGCGATATTTTCGATCAGAGCTTTCATCAGGCACCTCCACCGCAACGCCAAAAGGCGCCGCCTGGGCCTGCCCCGGCGGCCACACATGCGGCCAGGCGCGCCGCAGGCGCATATCCGCCCCACAGCGCCCACTTACGGGCACGCGCGGCGCAGACTGGCTGGCAGGCCCCGCCGGATGTCAGGCCAGGTGCTTCTTGAGCAGGGAGCGCACCGTGCTGGTGGGTTCCGCGCCGCGGTCGAGCCAGGCGCGGATCTTGTCCGCATCGAGGCGCACATCCGCGGGGTTGGTCATGGGGTCGTAGAAGCCCAGGAATTCCAGCGGGCGCCCGTCGCGGCGCGTCTCGTCCCGGGCGGCGACCACGCGGTAAAACGGATGCTTCTTGCTGCCAAGGCGGGTAAGTTTCAGTTTCACTGCCATGTGTTCTGCTCCCTTGCGTTAGTTTCAAAGTGTAGCGTTGCGCCCGAAAAAGGGCAAGGGGCGGGGCCTTGTGCCCGCGGGTTATTTTTTCTTGCGTTTTTGCTGGCGCTCTTTCTTTTTGCGTTTCTTCGCCGCGGCCGACTTGCCGCCATGGCCGGCTGGGGCGCCCCCGGGCATCGGCGGCATCCCGGGAAATCCGCCCATGCCCGGCAAGCCGCCCGGCATCCCGCCGGGCAGGCCGCGCGGCATGCGTGGCAGTCCCTTGCCCTGCCCGCGGCCGGTCATGATGCCCTGCATCATCTTGCGCATCTGGGTGAACTGGCGCACGAGCTGGTTCACCTGCGCCACGCTGGTGCCCGAGCCCTTGGCGATGCGCGCGCGGCGGCTGCCGTTGAGGATGTCGGGGTCGCGCCGCTCCGCCGGGGTCATGGAATTGATGATCGCCTCCGTGCGGGCGAGCTCCGCCTCGGGGAGCGCCCCGTTGGCCTGGGCCAGTTTGTCCGTGAGGCCGCCGAGCCCCGGAATCATCTTGAGGATGCTTTCCAGCGAGCCCAGCTTCTTGACGCGGCGCATCTGGGTGCGGAAGTCCTCGAGGTCGAAGCTCGCCTTGCGCATCTTGCGCGCCATGGCTTCCACTTCCTCGGCGTCAAAGGCATCCTGCGCCTTTTCCACGAGGGTGAGCACATCGCCCATGCCGAGGATGCGCCCGGCGATGCGGTCGGGGTGGAAGACCTCCATTTCGGAGAGCTTTTCGCCCACGCCCACGAATTTCACCGGCGCGCCCGTCACCGAGCGGATGGAAAGGGCCGCGCCGCCGCGCGCGTCGCCGTCCATCTTGGTGAGCACCACGCCCGTGAGCCCGAGCCGCTCGTTGAAGGCCTCGGCCACCGTGACCGCGTCCTGGCCGGTCATGGCGTCCGCGACAAAGAGGATCTCCTGCGGCTTTACGGCCTCCTTGATGGCGGAAAGCTCGTCCATGAGGGGCGCGTCCACATGCAGGCGGCCGGCGGTATCGAGCAGCACCACGTCGGCGCCGGCCTCCCGGGCCGCGGCCACGGCATCGCGGGCGATGTCCACGGGGTCCATGTCCTGCGTGGAGGGATAGACCGGCATGTCGAGCTCGCGCGCGAGCACCTGGAGCTGGTCGATGGCCGCGGGCCGGTACACGTCAGCGGGCACGAGATAGGGCTTGTGCTTGCCGCGCCGGAGCAGGTTGGCGATCTTGGCGGCGGAAGTCGTCTTGCCCGAGCCCTGCAGGCCCACCAGCATGACCACCGACGGCTTGCGGCCCTCGAAGGAGAGCCCCTGCGCCTCGCCGCCCAGAAGGGCGACAAGCTCGTCGTGGACGATCTTGACCACCTGCTGCGCCGGGCTCACGCCCTTGAGCACGGCCTGGCCGAGGGCCTTTTCGCGCACGCTTTCCACAAAATCCTTGACGACGCGGAAATTGACATCCGCCTCGAGCAGGGCCAGGCGCACCTCCCGCAGGCCCGCCTGAATATTCTCCTCGGTGAGCTGGCGCCCCCCGAAGGAGCGGAAAACGCCGGAAAGTCTGTCGGAAAGGCTCTCGAACATGCGGGCTCCCCGCTGGCGCGAAACAGGTTCTTTGCTCCGCCGGCCGGGAGCGGCCCTTGCGCGCGGCAGGGCATGGGACGCCCCGACGCAGCGCCCGGAAATACCAGAGATCACGGGCGGCGAAAGCGCACTTTATAGAGGCTTTGCACGGCCGCGTCAAGCCGCGCCAAGGGTTCGGCGCCCGTGGTGCTCCCGGGTGCCTTTCCTCTTGCGGGGGGGGGCCGAATGGCGTAAAAATCGCCCAATCAGGAATGGTGCAGCAGTGATGCGGAAAGACACAACTTTCACGGCCCGCCGTCAGGCGCCCGGGCTTTCCTTGCACGCCTCCGCCCTCCACGGGGGCGCCCGGGGCACCCGCACGATGGGCGCCCTGCTCCGCGGGCTCGCGCTGTTGTTGTGCGCCCTCGTGCCGTGCGCGCCCGCCCCCTGGGCCCGGGCCGAGACCTTTCCGCTCGACTTCACCACCATCCGCCTTGGCGCGGCGCCCCGCGCGGTGCTCGTGGTGGGTGGCATTCAGGGCGACGAGCCCGGGGGCTTTTCCGCGGCCACCCTGCTGGCCACCCGCTACGAGATCGCCGAGGGCGCGGTCTGGGTGGTGCCCAACCTCAACTTCCCGAGCATCATCAAGCGCTCGCGCGGGCTTTACGGCGACATGAACCGCAAGTTCGCCCGCCTTCCTGAGAGCGACCCGGAATTCGCCACCGTGCGCCGCATCCAGGAGCTCATCCGGCACCCTGAAGTGGGCCTCGTGCTCAACCTGCACGATGGGAGCGGCTATTACCGTCCCCGCCACGAAGACAGGCTGCGCAACCCGGCGCGCTGGGGGCAGTCGGTCATCATCGACCAGGACGAGCTCGAGCCCGGCACCTTCATGGGGGCGCTCGCCGCCGAGGCCGACGCCGTGGCCCGGGAGGCCAACAGCCGCCTCATCCGGCCCCTGCACGCCCTGCATGTGCACAACACGCACACTGCAGCGGGCGACCGGGAGATGGAAAAAAGCCTCTCCTACTTCGCCGTGCGCCACGGCAAGGCGGCCTTTGGCCTCGAGGCGAGCAAGGAATTTCCCGTGGAGCTGCGCGCGTATTATCACCTGCTCATGGTGGAGGCCTTCCTCAGGCGCGCGGGCGTGCGCTTCAGCCGCGATTTCGAGCTCACGCCCTCGGGCGTGGCCCGGGCCCTCAGGGACAATTTGGGCGTGTCCTTTGCCGGGAACCGCGTCTTCCTGCCGCTCGACGACGTGCGCCCGGCCATCAGCTACCTGCCCCTGCCGAGGAACAGCCCGGCCCGCGCCATCACCTCCAAGCCCATCATGGCGGTGCTGCCCTGCGAGGGCAAGAGCGACAGGATCTGCATCCACTACGGCAACCGCACCATCACCCTCATCCGGCCCGACTGGCGCGAGGTGGACGCGAGCCGCGACGCCATGACCGTGCAGGTGGACGGCCGCGAGGAGACCGTCCCCTTCGGGAGCATCCTCGACGTGCGCGACGCGGCCACGGTGCGGCCCGAACCCGGCTACCGCGTCAATGCCATCGGCATGGACTGCGGCCGGCCCGATGAAAGCGGCATCGCCCTGCGCCGCAGGGACTTTCAGCCGCGCTTCTCCGTGGACCGCGGGGGGCGGCTCTTCCGCGTGGAGGTCTACAAGGGCAAGCGCTTTTCCGGCATGTTCCTGCTGCGTTTCGGCGGCGGGAGCGCCACTGCCGGGCGCGCGCCGCTCCCCGACAGGCCCGGGCCCGAGACCTCACTGGGCTTTTAGGGCCGCGCGAGGGAGTCCGCTTGCGGGAGCAATCCGCCAACAGGGCCGGGGGCGGCTCGACCCGCCTTGCACACTCCCTTACTGCTTTGCCTTTTCCGCGCCCCCTTCCAGCTCCTGCAACGGGGCGTTCAGGAACTGGCTGATGGCCGCCCACGCGACAGGATAATTGTCGAGAAAGGCGGCATGCCCGGCATGGGGCACGACGCACAGCCGGGCATGGGCGGCCATGTCCTTCGCCGCGAGCACCGTGCCCACCGGGGCGTGCGTATCGCCATCGCCCACCACCAAGAGCACCGGGCAGCGGATGGCGCCGAAGAGCTCCTTGCCCACCTGTGTGTTGTGCCACATGCGCATGTAGTCATTCAGGAACTGGCCCAGCCGCCCAGGCTCGGGCGCCAGGGCCCGCATTTGCGCCACATAGGCCTTGTCCAATTTTTCGAGCCCCACAAGCGGCAGCTTGTCCGGGAAAAAGCCGCGCTCCAGGGTGCCGGCGCCAATGGCCACCACGCGCTCCACGGCCTGCGGCTTCAGGGCGGCCACTTCCAGCGCCGTATACGCGCCGTCGCTGAAGCCGAGGAGGGCCGCGGGCCTGTCCGTGACCTTTTCCATCACCGCGAGCATGTCTTCGGCCTTCTGCCTGAGCGACATGGGGCCATGCCCGATTTCCGAACGCCCGTGGCCACGGGACGAAACGACCACGACCTTGTGCTGCTTGCGCAGTTCGTCGATGAGCCCGCCGAGCTCGTAGGAGCAGCCCAGGCCCCCGCCATGAAAGACAAAGATGAGGCTTCCCGCGCCATAGACTTCATACCAGATCTTCGCATCGGCCGCCTGCACGTAGTGCCCGGCGGCCGTATTGTTGCCATAGGGCGTGGCGCTGCCTTCAACATGAGGCGGCTGCATGAAGTAACGGAGCTGGCTGGGCCCACCCCCCTCCCGTGCCATGCAATTGGCGCACAGGGCGAAAACCATGCAGAGCAGGCACCCTGCCGCAAGAAACCTTTTTGGCAGCCCAAGAGTCTTTGCGCTCTCCGGCATTTTCCCCTCCTCCGGCAGCGGGTGATTGTATGCGGATGCGCCGCCCGCGACGCAGAGGATGGTCCGGTGCCACTGCCCCCCTGGCGGCCCGGCCCACCCTTCTCGACGTATTCAACGGAACTGCGGGAACCGCTCAAGATATATCGCCGCAAAGTTGAAAAAAGGCAACCAGTTACCTTTTTGTAACTTCCCCAGCCTGTTTTCGCAACAAGGCCTCACAGGAATTGTTAAAGTCCTTACCACCTTCACCCCCCACTTCCCGCGGCGCATTTTCCTGTGAATCACCTGATGCGCTCCCGTATCTGGTGTCCGGCGTTTCCTGCCAGCGGCTGCCCGGTGGTGCCGACAGTGGCGGGCACTGCTTCAAGCGCCCAGGAGCGGCATTCGCAGGGGGTTGGCCACTCCTCCTTTATGGCTGCGCCTCCCACGGACACAAGTCGTGTGCCAGCTGCCCCCCGGGCTGGGCGGGGCGCAAGTTCAAGGCGACGTGCGGCCCTGCTCTCGCCGGCCTCGTGCCGAAGCTTTTTCGTGAAGGTGGCGAACTTCTGGGGAAGGGCCCGGCAGGGCTGGGCTCACCATCGCCCTTAAACGCGAACCGCCCCCGGAAGGCGAGAGCCTTTCGGGGGCGGTGGAAGAATTTGGCAGCTTCCTACTTTCCCGCGCGAAGATGCGCAGTATCATCGGCGAGGAAGAGCTTAACTGCCGAGTTCGGAATGGGATCGGGTGTACCCTCTACTCCGTGGCTGCCAAAATGGCT